>NZ_JBTNDW010000005.1:0-206234 GCF_054510775.1 Arthrobacter sp. TMT4-20
AAGCAGAAAAAAGCGGGTACGCGATCGCCGCCTCCAACATGTGCTGCGCCCCCTCCCCCCCCCCCCCCCCCCCCCCCCCCCCCCGGCCCATAACCATTGGCGGTAGAGATATGAGCTATTTACGATGAGCGCACAGCCCGTGTTGGCTGGCCAGTCCACATCACCTGGACGCAAACGCCGCAAACAAAATTCCGACGGTCTGCCTGCCGCCCTCCCCTGGATTGGGCCCGTCCTCCTTCTGATCTTCGCGATCGTGATCTTCCCCGCGGGGTTCATGATCTACAACTCCACACGGGAAATCAGCCAGAGCGGTATCGATCAGGGCTCCGCAGGGTTCGCCAATTTCGCTGATGTGTTCTCTGATCCAAACCTGCCGCGCGTACTGCTGAACACAGTGGTCTGGGTGGTGGTGGTGGTATCGCTGACAGTGCTCCTCTCACTGATCCTGGCCCAGTTCCTGAACAAGCCCTTTCCCGGCCGCACCTTTGTCAGGATGGCAGTAGTTGTTCCCTGGGCGGCCAGCGTGGTGATGACCACCACCGTGTTCTATTACGGCCTCGACAGCAACTACGGGATTATGAACACCTTCATGGTGGACATCGGGATCCTCGACTCGCCGTATGGATTCACCAAAAATGTCCTGCCGGCTCTCGGAGTGGCGATCATTGTGGCGGTGTTCGTGTCAATCCCGTTCACTGCCTATACGTTGCTCGCTGGCTTGCAGTCAGTTCCGGAGGACGCCCTCGAGGCAGCCAAGATGGACGGGGCCGGTCCTTTCCGCACCTACTTCAGCATTGTGCTGCCTCAGCTTCGGGGGGCTCTTGCCGTGGCGGTCCTGATCAACATCATCAACGTGTTCAACAACCTCCCGATCCTCAGGATTATCACTGGATCGATTCCCGGGTATCAGGCGGATACCCTCATGACCTACATCTTCAAGGTGTTGCAGTTTGATCGGCGAGTGGACATTGCCAGTGCCCTCAGCGTGGTCAACTTCGCCATCGTCATTGTGATCGTTGCGGCGTACGTGAAAATCGTCAAGCCGATGAAGGAGGTCTAGGCATGTCGACGACCACGCTCAACGAGTCGGAACGCTCAGCACTGCCCCCAGTGAAAGCACGGCAGAAGCGGTACGGCGCCGATCAGGTCTCCGGCCGCAAAATGGGTCTTCGGATGGTGGTCGGCGCCATCGTCGCACTCGTGTTCCTGCTGCCCTACGCCATCATGCTGGTGGGCTCGCTGAAGACCCGGTCAGAAATCCTCTCTGTGCCACCCGCGTACTTCCCCACCGAGGGCCTGCAGTGGAGCAACTATGCAACCATGTGGGGCACCCCGGAAACGCCGTTGCCCTACAACCTGATCTCCACGATCATCATTGCGGTGTTTGCGACCCTCCTCGTCCTTCTGGTGGCCACCCCCGCGGCGTACTACACGGCCAGGTTCCGGTTCCCGGGCAAGACTGTGTTCTTGTTCCTGGTCATCGTCACCCAGATGCTGCAGCCAGCGGTGCTGACCGCCGGCCTGTTTCGTGAAATGTTGCTGCTGGGGATCAACGACACCTGGCTGGCCATGATTCTGATCAACGCGGCGTTCAACCTCTCCTTCGCGCTGTGGATCATGCACAGCTTCTTGGCGGCGATTCCCAAAGAAATTGACGAGGCTGCCCAGCTGGATGGCGCCGGGAAGCTGACGGTGATGTTCAGGGTCAATCTGCCCCTGGTCTGGCCGGGCATTGTCACCGCCGTCATCTTCACCTTTGTGTCTTCCTGGAACGAGTTCGCGGCTTCCCTGGTGATCATGTCGACCGCGGAGAATCAGCCGCTATCGGTGGCACTGACAAAGTTCATCGGTCAGTATGCCACCTCGTGGCAGTACGTGTTTGGTATCTCAATTGTCGCGATCATTCCGGTGATCATCCTGTTCGCGCTGATCGAGAAGCGTCTGATCGGTGGCCTCACAGCGGGGGCCGTGAAGTAGCGGCGTACTTCCGCGTTCCCTTCCTGTCTCGATCATCTGCCCACCAGGTTCTGTCCCGGTGGGCAGATGATCGTTGGTCTGGGGTCAGGAGTAAGCGGGGAGCTCCTGCAGGGTCCACTCGTTCCCGTCCGGATCCGCGAAGTAGACGAACCGCCCCCACTCCAGTTCTTCGACCCCACGGGCCTGGACACCCCGACCCGTGAGGTACCCCAGGGCGTCATCAGCGTTCGGAACCACGATCATGACCCCTTTTTGCGATCCCGGTGGCATGTCGACCAGACCTGTCCCCATCACGATTGAGCACGCGGAACCAGGCGGAGTCAGTTGGACGAAGCGCACGTGCTCGTCGACCTGCTGGTCGACGTCAGCGTTGAAGCCAACCTGGTCAACGTAGAAAGCTTTGGCCCGGTCCACATCTGTCACGGGGATTGGCACAACTTCCAGCTTCCAGTCCATCATTTCCATTCCTCTCGCTTGGCCTGGCAGATTCCACCGGGTGGCGGATTCTGGCCCCAGCCTAGGACTCCATGCGGTCAGCTTCTGTCCTGGACTGTGCCGTAGTTCGGCCCAGTCGCGTGGAACCCGATTGGCAGGATCGAGCAGTAGGCCATGCGAGAGACGTCAGACGATCCTGGCGCCCTGCTTCCAGACGGCGTGGGTCAGCGGCACCCCCGGCCGGTAGGCCAGGTGGGTGGCAGCCGGTGCGTTCAGCAGTTGCAGGTCTGCCCGGTGCCCGACGGCGAGGGACCCGACCGCGCGGAGGCCGTCGTCGTCGGCCCCTGTCTCCCGGTGCAGCGCCAGCGCGCCGCCGAAGGTAGCCGCCCGGACGGCTTCGTGAACACTCAGCCGCATCTGCAGGACGGCCGTGGTCACGCAGTAGGCCATCGAGGTGGTGTACGAGGTGCCGGGGTTGCAGTTGGAGGCCAGCGCAATCTCGACCCCGGCGTCCAACAATTCGCGGCCGGGGGCCAACGGCTGGCGGGTTGACAGGTCGCAGGCCGGCAGGCACGTGGCCACCGTGCCGCGAACGCCGGAGCCCGAGCCCGGGTCCCAGCCGGACCAGGTGCCGGCGAGCGCGTCGAGGTCCGCCCCGGTCAGGTGGTTTACGTGGTCCACGCTGGCGGCACCGAACTCGACGGCGAGTTGCACTCCCTCGCCGTGGCCCAGCTGGTTTCCGTGGACGCGAAGTCCCAGGCCGCTGTCCCGGCAGGTGCGAAGGATTTCCCGGGATTGCTCCGCGGTGAAGGCGCCCCGTTCGCAGAACACGTCGGCCCAGGTCACAAAGGGGCGGACGGCGTCGAGCATCGGCCCGCAGACCAGGCGGACATAGTCCTCCGGATCGACCCCGGCCGGGACCAGATGCGCACCCAGGTATGTCACCTCGTCGACGACGCCGGCTGCGATGCGGGCGCTGCGGGCTTCGTGGCCGACGTCGAGCCCGTACCCGGTCTTGGTCTCCAGGTAAGTGGTGCCGCCCGCATTTGCTTCGGCGACCCGACCGAGCAGGAGCCGGGTGAGGTCGTAGTCCGAGGCTGCCCGGGTGGCATTGGTGGTGACGGCAATCCCGCCTGCCGCATAGGCTTCACCCGCCATCCGGGCCTCGAACTCGGCGGTGCGGTCTCCCGCGAAGACGAGGTGCGTGTGGCTGTCCACCCAGCCGGGGAGCCCGGCGCGTCCGCCCGCGTCGACCCTTTCGTCTGCGGCCGGCGCATCCGATGCGGCCCCGATCCAGCTGATCCGCTCCCCCTCAAACACCACCGCAGCATCTTTCAGGACGGCCTGCTCGCGGTCCTGCGTCAGCAGTTCACCGATGTTGGTGATCAGCGTACTCATCCGTGTCCCTTCAGGGTGGCGGCCAACAGGGCGGCCGGATCGCCAAGGTCAAGATGTTGCCCGTCCCGGGCGATGACCCGGCCGGCGACGACGACGGCCGTCACGTCGGCGGCCGTGGCGGTGAGCGGCAGCTGGGCGGGATCGGATCCGGCGGTGCGCAGCGATGCCTGGCCGATGCTGACCAGGTCGCACGGACTTCCTACCCTGATGGCGGCCACGGGGGTAGCCATGGAGCGGGAAGCACCGGTGGTTGCGGCGTTCAGCAGGTCGGCGGGGGCAAACCGTCCACGGTGCCCGGAGGCCAGCCGTTCCCCGTGTTCGAGCCCCCGCATTTCCAGCCACGGGTCGATCACAGCATGCTGGTCAGTGCCTAGGGCGATCCGGGCGCCGGCGTCGCGAAGGGCGCGGGCCGGCCCGATGCCGTCGGCGAGGTCCGCCTCGGTGGTCGGGCAGATCACTGCGGTGGCGCCCGCAGCTCCCAACAGGGTGATGTCCTCGGGGGTGAGATGGGTGGCGTGGACCGCGCTGAGTCGGTCGGTGAGTAGCCCGTGCCGGTGCAGCAGTCCGGTGGGTGTGGTGCCGTAATGCTTCAGGCAGTCGGCGTTTTCTGCCGGTTGTTCCGACAGGTGAATGTGCAGGGGGACATCGGCGGGAAGGCCTGCAGCGAGAGCCCGGAGTGCCTGTTCGGGGACCGCGCGAACCGAGTGCAGCGCAGCACCGACGGTAACGAAGGCCGGCTCGAACTGTTCGGCGACGCTCCGGCGGAGGTCGGTGAACCGGCGAAGCCAGGCGTCGGCGTCGGCGTCGCCAAACCGCTCCTGGTCAGGGTTCAGTGGCGCTCCGATACCCCCGGCGAGGTAGCAGGTGTCCAGCAGGGTCAGCCGGATTCCCGCTGTGACCGCCGCGCGGCACAGGGCGAGTTCCATGGCGTGCTTTTCACCGCCGTTGGTGTCACCGCCGTTGGGCCCGTAGGGTTCACCGCCCGGCTGGTGGTGAACATAGTGGAATTCGGCGACGCTGGTCCAGCCGGTGACCACCATCTCGGTGAAGACTGCCGTGGCGAGCCGTTCATAGCTGGCGGGAGTCAGTTGCCGCGCCGCGCGGTACATTTCTTCCCGCCAGCCCCAGAAGTCGCCGCCGTCGTCGTGGGTCCGTCCCCGAAGCAGCCGGTGGAAGGCATGCGAGTGGGCGTTGGCGGCGGCGGGGAAAACCACCCCGACGAGGTCGCGGCGGTCCGCCGGCGCGGCGTCGACGCCAGCCGTCACCGCGGTGATGGTGCCGCCGTCGTCGGCCTCGATGCGGACGCGCGGCTGGATTCCGCGGCCAGCGACCCAGGCCTGCTCGCACCAGAAGGTGATCACAGCAGGTCCTCCAGGACGTCGGCGAGCGCGCTGGCGGCAAGGTTTGCATCGGTGTCCTCAACGAACTCTTCCGGCGAGTGGCTGATGCCCGTCGGGTTTCGGATGTAGACCATGCCGGAGGGTACGTAGCCGGCCAGGACGCCGGCGTCGTGGCCGGCGCCGGTCGGCAGGGCGGGCACCTGGTGCTCGGAGGTGGTGCGGCGGAGGGAGTTCTGGAGCTGGCGTTGCAGGGGCGCGTCGAAGTGGACGGTGCTGCTGAAGGATTCCTCGGTGAGGGTGACCGAGCAGCCTTCGAAGGCTGCGGCCTTCTGAGCCTGGCCATGGATGGATTCCACCAGCGCCGCGGTCACCGAGTCGTCGGGGTGGCGGACGTCGAGCCAGAGGTCGACGCGGGAGGCGATGACGTTGGTCCCGCCCGGCACCGGCTGCAGGCGCCCGACCGTGGCACGCGCGTCGTCCTGGCTGGCGGCGGTCCGGCGGATAGCGAGCACGATCTGCGCGGCGACGACCATCGGATCGGCGCGGTCGGCCATCAGGGTGGTGCCGGCGTGGTTGCCCTGACCCTGGACGGTGAGCCGCCAGCGCCCGTGGCCGAGGATGGACGAGCCGACGCCGACCGGGGAGTCCAGGTCGATCAAGGCCCTGCCCTGTTCGACATGGAGTTCAATGAAGTCGCCGATGGTCCGCAGCGCTTCCTCATCGCGCCCGAGGTGTTTCGGGTCCAGCCCATTGGCGCGGCTGACGTCGGCGAAAGTGTTGCCTGCCGGGTCCTTGAGGTTCCGCACCCGGTCGGCGTCGATGGCACCGGTGAGCAGGCGCGACCCCAGACACGCTACGCCGAACCGGGAGCCTTCCTCTTCGGGGAAAACGGTCACGGCGAGGCCGCGCCGGGGTTCGACGCCGCGTTCCTTTAGTACGTCGACGGCGGCCAGGGCTGCGGCGACACCGAGTGGCCCGTCGAACGCTCCACCCCCGGGCACCGAGTCCAGATGGCTGCCGGTGACCAGCGCGCCGGTGCGGTCCCCCGATTCGGCGTCCCACCAGCCCCACAGGATCCCATTGCGGTCGGTGCTGACCTCAAGACCGAGTTTCGTGGCTTCGGCGGTGAACCATTCGCGCAACTCCAGTTCGGCCGAGGAGAACACCGGCCGTGAATACCCGCCCCGAACGGAGTCGCGTCCGACGTCGGAAATGGCTCCGAGCATGTCACTTACGGTAGTCATAAAAACCTCTCCAGGGCCTGCGGACAGAAGTGCCGGGCCGGTTGATTGTCAGTCTGCCATGGGGATACGGACCCCACGTTCCGCTGCGACGTCGGACGCGCGCTGATAGCCGGCGTCGACGTGGCGGATGACGCCCATGCCGGGATCGTTGGTCAGCAGCCGTTCCAGCTTCTCCGCAGCCAGTGGGGTACCGTCCGCCACCGATACCTGCCCGGCGTGAATGGAACGCCCGATGCCGACCCCGCCGCCGTGGTGGATGGAGACCCAGGTGGCTCCCGAGGACGTGTTCAGGAGCGCGTTGAGGAGCGGCCAGTCGGCGACGGCGTCGGACCCGTCGGCCATGGCCTCGGTCTCCCGGTAGGGGGACGCCACCGACCCGGAGTCGAGGTGGTCGCGCCCGATCACGATGGGGGCGGATACCCTGCCGTCGGCGACCAGCTGGTTGAACAGCAGCCCGGCTTTGGCGCGGTCGCCGTAGCCGAGCCAGCAGATCCGTGCCGGCAGGCCTTCGAACTCGACCAGGTCCCCGGCGGCGTCGAGCCAGCGGTGCAGGTGCTCGTTCCCGGGGAACAGCTCCTTCAGCGCGGCATCGGTAACGGCAATATCGGCGGGATCGCCGGAGAGCGCCACCCAGCGGAACGGCCCCATTCCCTCGCAGAACAAGGGCCGGATGTAGGCGGGGACAAAGCCGGGGAACTCGAAGGCCCGCGCGTAGCCGCCCTGGCGGGCCTCGTCGCGGATGGAGTTGCCGTAATCGAAGACTTCGGCGCCGGCGTCCTGGAAGCCGACCATCGCCTCGACATGGTGAGCCATTGAGGTCTGCGCCTTTTTGGTGAACCCCTCGGGATCACCCTTCGCCTCCCGGTCCCACTCTTCGGTTGACATGCCCTCCGGCAGGTAGCTCAGCGGATCGTGCGCCGACGTCTGGTCGGTGACAATGTCGATGGTGAGCTTCCCGGCCAGGTGGCGGCGCAGCAGTTCGGGGAAGACTTCGGCGGCATTCCCGACGACCCCGACCGACAGTGCGCGTTTCTCCTCTTTGGCTGCCAGCACTTGGCGCAGGCCGTCTTCCAGGTCGGTGGCGACGACGTCGAGGTAGCGTTTGGCGGCGCGGCGCTCAAGGCGGGACCGGTCGACGTCAACAATCAGCACCGCTCCGCCGTTCAAGGTGACCGCGAGCGGCTGGGCGCCGCCCATGCCACCGCACCCGGCGGTCAGGGTCAGCGTGCCAGCGAGGGTGGCGGTCGGGGACTTGCCCAGTTTGCGGGCGACTGCGGCGAAGGTCTCGTAGGTGCCCTGCAGGATGCCCTGGGTACCGATGTAGATCCACGATCCGGCGGTCATCTGCCCGTACATCATCAGGCCCTCGGCTTCGAGCTTCCGGAATTCGGGCCAGGTGGCCCAGTCCCCCACCAGGTTGGAGTTGGCCAGCAGGACGCGTGGGGCCCACGTGTTGGTGCGGAAGATACCGACGGGCTTGCCGGACTGCACCAGGAGTGTCTCGTCGTCTTCGAGGTCCTCGAGGGATCGGACGATGGCGTCGTAGGCTTCCCAGCTGCGTGCGGCACGGCCGGTGCCGCCGTAGACCACCAGGTCCTCGGGGCGTTCGGCGACTTCGGGGTCCAGGTTGTTCATGAGCATGCGCAGGGGCGCCTCGGTCTGCCAGCTCTTGGCGGTGAGGGTGGTGCCCCGCGCCGCGCGGATGGAACGGGTTGGGTCGTGCTGGGTGAACGACTTACTCATGCGGATTCTCCCTGAATTTCGGTGTCTCCCGGGTGGGTGCCGCCGGGAGCGGGGGTGTTGGTGGTGGACGTGTTGAGGATGCTGCGGGCTTCGGCTGCGACCAGTTCGCCGAGCGTGTCGGCCTGCTGCTCGCTGATGCGGTAACTGGGAACCACCACGCTGAGCGAGGCGGCGATCCGGTCACCGATCATCACCGGGGCGGCGACAGCGGTGACGTCGGGTTCAATACCGTTGCGGACCACGACGTAGCCGCATGACGGAGCCTCCCCGGCGAGGACCTTGCCGGCGGCGGTCCCGGTCAGGGGAATGCGACGACCCACCCAGCTGGTGTGTCGGACCGAGTGGGTTCCCTCGCGCACGGCAATGTAGATGCCGTGGCCGTCATCGGCTGGCACGTTCAGGTAGGCGGACTCCCCCGTCCCGCCGACCAGCCGGTCCAGGGCTGCCCCCGCCAGCGAGACCAGGGACTCGTGGCTGAGCGCCTGGGCACCGAGCTGGACGATGCGCATCCCCGGCCGGTACCCGTCGTCGTCCTTCCGGACGAAGCCGGTGGACTCGAGGGTGCGAAGCAGTCGCAATGCTGTGGAGGCTGAGAGCGTGGCGTCCCGGGCGGCGTCGGCCAGGCTGACCACACCCCGGTCACACACGGTGCCGAGGAGGAGTAACGCGCGTTCAACGGTGCGGGTCGATGCGTCGGCCATCTGGTGCCTCCTTTTGACGCTGGGTCTTGCATTGCTGGTCATAATGCATTTCACTTATTGAAACGCTCTTTTCATTCATTGGCAAGACTTCTTGTGAAAGCGGGTCCCAGGTGGGCAGTACCCAGACCGTCAACGTGGGCGTCGGCGCCCTTCGGCCGGACGACGTCGTCGCGGTGGCGCGGCATGGCGCCACGGTCAGCATCCTTGAGGAGTCCATCCTCGCGATGGAAGCGTCCCGGCAGGTGATCGAGGAGCTGGTCAACGACCCCATTCCTCATTACGGCGTGTCCACCGGTTTCGGCGCCCTGGCCACCACGCATATCCCGGTGGCGCAGCGCACCCAGTTGCAGCGAAGCCTGATCCGCAGCCATGCCGCGTCCTCCGGCGCCGAGGTGGACCGCGAGGTGGTGCGCGGCCTGATGCTCGGGCGGCTGTCGACGATGGCTACCGGACGCACCGGGGTCCGCCCGCTGGTGGCCCGGACTTACGCCGCACTCCTCAACGCGGGCATCACTCCGGTGGTTGGCGAGTACGGGTCGCTGGGCTGTTCCGGCGATCTGGCCCCGCTCTCGCACATAGCGCTCGCCCTGATGGGTGAGGGGGACGTGCGGGACAACGACGGCGTCCTGCTGCCCGCCGCGCAGGCGTTGGCCGCCGCGGGGATCACCCCGGTGGAGCTGCGCGAAAAGGAAGGGCTCGCCCTGATCAACGGCACTGACGGGATGCTCGGCATGCTGATCATGGCCTCGGCGGACCTCCACCGGCTCCTGAAAACCGCCGATCTCGCCGCGGCCATGAGCGTTGAGGGACTCCTCGGAACGGACAGCGTGTTTGCCGCCGATATCCACGCGCTCCGCCCCCACCCGGGCCAGATTTCCTCGGCCGCGAACATCCGCCGGCTCCTGGCGGGGTCGCCGCTGATCCAGCAGCATTCGGCCAGTGAACTCAGCGAACACCGCAGCACCCGGGTGCAGGACGCCTATTCGCTGCGCTGCGCCCCGCAGGTCCATGGCGCCGCGCGGTCAACGCTTGCCTACGTCGAATCGGTGGCTGCCATCGAACTGGGATCGGCCATCGACAACCCGGTGGTGACCGTTGACGGTCGGGTGGAGTCCAACGGCAATTTCCATGGCGCTCCCGTAGGGTACGCACTCGATTTCCTGGCGATCGCCGTCGCCGATGTGGCTTCCATGAGCGAACGCCGCACCGACCGTTTCCTGGACAAGGCCCGCAACCATGGTCTGAACCCGTTCCTTGCGCATGATCCGGGTGTCGACTCCGGCCACATGATTGCCCAGTACACGCAGGCCGGGATTGTGTCCGAACTGAAGCGGCTCGCAAACCCCGCCTCGGTGGATTCCATCCCCTCCTCGGCGATGCAGGAAGACCACGTGTCGATGGGCTGGTCAGCCGGTCTCAAACTCCGCCGCGCACTGGACGGGCTGACGCGGGTGCTGGCCATCGAGATCCTCACCTCGGCGCGTGCCCTGGACATGCGCGACGGCGGTCTGGCCACCTCGCGCAGTGCAGTCGGGCCGCACGCGGTGCGCGCGGCCGTCCGTCAGGTGGTCGAAGGACCTGGCACCGACCGGTACCTGGCGCCGGAGATTGAGGCGGTTCGTGTCCTGGTGGACAACGGATCTTTGCTCACCGCGGTGCAGGATGCGCTGGGCGACGCGCTGGCCTAGGCCACCTACTTTTTGGTCCGGCGGCTACCGCCGTGCCAGTCCTCCTGAACACCGGTGTCCCCAGCTGGAACGCCCAGTGCGGGGAGTTGTGGACGCTCTCTGAGGCTGCGCTTCAGCTCTGCGAACCCGGCGAAGCCAGCCAACCCGACGACGTGGTCCCACAGCTGGACTGCCTCGTCATCGCTGGGCAGACGGCTGATGACCGGGCCGAAAAACGCCACCCCCGTGGGCGGCTTGAAGTGGATGATCGGGGTGCCCACATCCTTGCCGGTGAGGGCCAGCGCTTCATCACCTTCGGACTGGATCAGGCTGTCGAACCCTGCGTCGTCGAGCGCAGCAGCCAGGTCGGCAGGCAGCCCGGCACTGGCCAGGATCTGTTCAGCGAACGCACGGGTGCCACGACGGTCTACGGCCGGATCGCCGTCGTCGGGAACTGGGTCCGATTCGAAAATGTGCTTGCCGCAGGCGGCGTAGAAGGCTCCCACCGCCTCTGGCCCCTGCTCGACGCGAGCACGTGCCGCCACCCTGAGCAGCCGGAGCCCTGCTGTGTGCCCGGCCTCGTATTCCGGCGGGAAGTGCGAGGCATAGTCGAGGTGCGAGTTGATCAACCGTAGCGAAATGAATCGCCACTCAACCGCGTAGTCCCGCTGACCCATCACCTGGCGGACCCATTTACTGGTCATCCAGGCGAAGGGGCAGACGGGGTCGAAATAAAAGTTGATGTCGGCGTCGCTCACGCCCCAACGTTAAAGTGCCTCTGCACGTAGGTCAACCATCACGCACCCCTTGGATGCAGTTAATTAGTACATAGCTGGTCAGGCGTTTTTACGGGTCGGGGTAGGGTCAAACTACCTGTTTTCGGGGCCCGGAACCCGGTTCCCTACGAGCTAAAGGAGTTCGACCCCATGAGCGTTGCCCCGGTGCGCAAACCCAAGCCGCAGACTGTTCTGACTGTCCAGAGCACCGAGTGGTTGACCCCAGCCATGGTGCGGGTGGTGGCGGGGGGCGAGGGGTTCACCGCGTTCGGGCGCAATGAGTTCACCGACAGGTACGTGAAGATCCATTTCGCCAGGCCCGAACTCGGTCTGGTGCCCCCGTACGATCACCAGGCACTCCGGGAGACACTCGACCCCGCCGACCTTCCCGTCACCCGGACCTACACTCTGCGCTGGGTGGACTACGCCGCGCAGCGTCTGGCCATCGACTTCGTGGTGCATGGCGACGAGGGACTTGCCGGACCGTGGGCGGCCGCGGCCCAGCCGGGAGACACCCTGGTGGTGACCGGTCCCGGCGGCGGGTACGCTCCCGATACCACCGCCGACTGGCATCTCTTCGCCGCCGATGAAACTGCCATGCCCGCTGTGGCCGCGGCGCTGGAAACACTCCCGGCCGACGCCGTCGGGCTGGCCTTCATCGAAGTGGAAGACGACGCCGACCACCAGGACCTCACCGCTCCTCCGGGTGTTGACCTCGTCTGGCTGTACCGCCGCGGGACCACCGCGGGCACCCTGCTGGCAGCGGCTGTGCGGCAGGCGCGGTGGCGCACCGGCCGGGTGCAGGTTTTTGCGCACGGAGAGCGGGAGGCCATGAAGCAGCTCCGCGATGTCTTCTTCGTGGAGCACGGCCTGAACCGCAGCCAGGTATCACTGTCGGGCTATTGGGCGCTGGGACGGACCGAGGACCGGTTCCAGGCTGAAAAGCGGGAACCGGTCGGCAAGATCCTCGACTGAGCCGTATCCGTGCCGGAGTGCACGAAGGACTTGTGGCCGCTAACCCGCGGGAAGCGGCTCGGGACGGGGTTTGCGCTGCAGCAAGCCCATCGCCGGCTCGACCAGGCGGGCCGCAACCGGACCGATAATCGCGGTCAGCAGCACATATGCGGTGGCCAGGGCAGCCAGTTCCCCGGTCACGGCGCCCGACGCGACAGCCAGCCCGGCGATCACAATCGAAAACTCACCGCGGGCAATCAGCGCCACGCCGGCCCGCGCACGGCCCAGCCGACCTACCCCCTGCCGCCGTGCGGCCCACCACCCCGTCCCGATCTTCGTCAGGGCGGTGATGAAGGCCAGGAGGACCGCGACGCCGAGCACCGGGGGAATCGTCGCAGGGTCGGTGTTCAGACCGAACACGACGAAAAAGATTGCTGCAAAAAGGTCCCGCAGGGGTTCCAGCAGACGGGTGGCGTTGGTGGCTGTCGCTCCCGAAATCGCGATGCCGAGCAGGAACGCGCCGACTGCGGCGGACACCTGCATTGCCGCGGCAACGCCAGCCACCAGAAGAGCCGCACCGAGCACGGTCAGGAGGAAAACCTCACGATCCTTGCTGTCCACCACCGCTGAGACCACGTTCCCGAACCGCAGGGCAATGATGAGCACCACGGTCACGACGACGAGGGAAATTCCCACCGACTGCATGCCACCGGCGAAACTCGCGCCGGCCAGGACGGTGGTCAGAATGGGCAGGTACACGGCCATCGCCAGGTCTTCGAACACGAGCAGGGACAGGATCACCGGGGTTTCCCGGTTACCCAGCCGGCCCAGGTCGGTGAGCACCTTCGCCACAATGCCGGACGACGAAATGTAGGTCACGCCACCCATCACCATCGCCCCCACCGGGCCCCAGCCCAGCAGCAGGGCGACCACGGCTCCGGGCGTGAAATTCAGGACGATATCCAGGACGCCGGAGAGCCAGGACTGCCGAAGCCCGGTCACCAGTTCTTTGGCCGTGTATTCGAGGCCCAGCATGAGCAGCAGCAGGATCACACCAATTTCACTGGCGATCTCACTGAATTCGTTGAGCCCCTCCAACTCGATCAATCCACCGTTGCCGAAAAACAGCCCGCCCAGGAGGTAGAGCGGTATGGGAGAGAGACCAATTCGACCGGCAAGCCGTCCAAGGACACCGAGGCAGAAGAACACCGCCCCCAGTTCGATTAATGTCAGTGCGCTGCTGGCCTCCAAACCAGCCTCAGCCGCCGCTGAGGATATCGGCGGCAGCGTCCAGACCTTCGGCGGTCCCGACGGCAACGAGGAGGTCTCCGGCGTGCAGGGTGAAATCGGGTGCTGGCGATGGCTCGACCCTGCCCTCGCGCAGGGCAGCCACCACGGAGGCACCGGTGCGGGTTCGCATCCTGGTTTCGCCGAGCCGGTAGCCGTCGAACGGCGACCCGCTGATAATCAGGAACTGGCGGGTGTTCACACCGGGAAGATCCCGGTGCTCTTCGGTCAGCTGGGCCACCAGTTGGTGGGCGCCGAGCAGGTTACCCAGGGTTGCGGCTTCGTCGGCCGTCAGTGGAATGGATACCAGGCAGGCGTCCGGGTCGTCCTGCCTGGAGATGATCAGGGCGGTTTCACCATCACGCTGGGTGACAGTTCCGATGCGGCGCCCCGAGGACGTCACAATGTCTTTGCGCATGCCAATGCCGGGCAGCGGCGTCTTATCGACCTTCATAGCGCTAATTCTAGACCTGTGGGGCCCCGGCGTTTACCTCTTCCTAAAGGCGAAACGGTGGCCGTAACCGGAGCTGGATGCCTTGCTCCGCACTCCGGCCATCGGGGCCGGTCAGCCGGACGGTGATCCGATCCGGTGCCGCCGGGCTGTACACCCAGTACTCCCCCGCCCGTGAGGGATACCGCCCCACCTGGGTCCGGGTGGACGCCGCCTCGGGAGCCGCCACCGGAACCTCCTCAAGATTGCCGTCAATGACCACCAGCCTGGGTGGCCGCCCCGGGAATGGCCGCCCCGGGAAAGGCCCACTGGCACGGGGCCGCAGGGTCACCCGCAACCGGAACGAGCCAGCAGGAGTGGCCGCAGGAGGCGTACTGCTCTGCCACTCAGCGAGCACCCCGGTCAGGGGCTGCCGACGAGCGAGGGCGAGTCCGTTGATTTCCGGCGCCGGCAGCAGCGATCCGGGTGGGACTGTCACGGTTTCGGTGCTGGTCCGGCCCAGCGGATCGGTGATGGTCACCCTCACCTCGATGATGTCCCCGGGGTCGGCCCGGCGGAGGAGTGCCCGATAGCCGGTCGGCGCTCCGGCGAGGGCTTCAATTCGCCAGAATCCCGATCCGGTGGTGGGTGCCACCTCGGTCACCAACCCGAGTTGTTCGGAGGAGTCGATTAACGCGGCCCCGAGGGGGACGTTTGCGGCGACGGAAATCCGGTGGGTGCCCAGCGGGCTGCGCACGGCCGGGGCCCGGCTGGTCCAGCTGACCAGCACCTCCCCGGGACCGCCCGCACCGGGTGCGACGGTCAGCGCAGAGAGGTCGGGGGGCCCTGCTGGGGGTACCACCACCCAGGCGGCTGAACTCGCATCCGAGCGGTCGCCGAGGATGCCGCGGGATGGGTCGTCGCTGCTCCAGACGGTGGCCCGGTACCAGAGCCGTTTCCAGGAACCGTCAGGGACGTCGAACCCGTCCAGGGTCCGGATCCCGCCGGGCGCCGGGCCCGCACCGATGGTCCACCCGGGTGTGCTTGCGGACACGGCTGCCACGGGCGGTCCCATGGTGCCCAGTGATGCGACAGCCTCGTCCACCCGGACCCGGTGCAGTTCCACCCGGGTCACCGCTGCGCCGTCGCGCGCACCGACCAGCACCCGGGCCTTATAAACACCCGCATCCTCCACCGCATGGAGCTCAAGGGTCGGTGGGGCAGGCTGGGACCGGCGCGGAACCGCATAGGCAAACCATTGGTCGGCCGCGTCAGGCCCGGACGGCCAGGGCGCCTCGACCTGGCCGGCGCTGACTCCGATGATCACAAAGGCGTGAATGTCGGTGGTACCGCGGGGCAGCGTCACATCGGCGGATGTCCCGGAGACCAGGGTGGCGTTGCGGCGGGTGAAGGCGCGTCTGGAGGGATCGTTGTTGAAGACGTCCTTCATCGCCTCGAGCCGTTGGGACAGCGGGGCCTCCAGATCAGCCGGTGGCAACCCGGCGTTCTGCAGTAACTTGGTCTCGGTGGATTCGTAGATGGCGTAGCCGGCCACCGACCCGGCGGACGACCAGGACAGGCGTGCATGAGATTCCCCGTTCGCGTCGGGGAGGCTACCCAGGGCCACCGTTGGCAGGGTGTTCATGACAACTGCTGGTGGGCGTGGATCCGAGGTCGTCACGACGCTGGGATCCGCCGGCCAGGCGCCCCACCGTTGGGGTAGGACCCGTTCCCTCCCGATAGCCCACAGCGCCAACCCGATATGGCCCGATGCATCAAAGTCCAGGCTGAAACCGGGAATCCGCAGACGGTATCGCCGTTCCCGCTCCCCCTGCCCCGCGGGGCCCATCTCCACCACCGCGTCGCCCGCAAGATTCAGGCCCGTCAGGGTCATCCCCCCGCCGGAGCCTTCATCGCCAACGAAGACGACGTCGGCAAACGCCCCTCCCCCACCGAGGCTGCGCTGCAGCCCACCGGGCACCGAGGTATCGGGGGGTTGCGAACCGTGAAGCGGTGCGGCGAAGAGTCTGCCAGCAAACCGGATCGCCAGCGGGCCCCTGGCGGACCAGTCCCACAGGAACTCGACCTCCAGTTGCGCGGCAACGAGGCTCCCCGCCGTCGGGCCCGGGAAGCCTGGCCTGTACCGAGAAGCGTTGGCCCGGGCCGACGTTGACGGACAGCGTAGCCCCTGTCGTTGGCGCACCGCCGTCGACCCGCCATTCGGTGGTGGCCGCTGTTGCCGTGTCGACGTCGAGAGTGAGGACAACCGTCGTCGTCATGCCCGCGACGGTTTCAGAGTCGACGCGCAGGCGCGGCGAGGTGGCCGGGACGGTACCCGTGGTGGTGCTGACGGTGCGAAGCTGGGCGTTGGTACCACCGCCCGGGACCGTGGCGAGGGCCGACGTCGTCAGGGTGAGGGTGGCGGTCTGTGGAGTGCCGCTGGTGTCCCTGACGGTGATGACGATGTTTCGGCTCGCGTCGGTGGAGAGATCGATGTCGGTGACCCTGCCGGCCGGCTGTGCAACGCCGTCGACGGTGATGGTGAAGGTGTAGGGGGCCAGCCCGCCTTCAACGTCGGCAACCATCCGGGTGAGAGGGGGCAGGGTGACGGTGCGGGTGCCGCCGGTACCGACCGGCGAGTAGCAGCGCCCGGCCGCATCGTAGAAGCGCGCCCCGAGTTTGAGGGCTCCTGCGCCCTGGTAGGCGACGGTCAGGTCGAAGTCGCCGGACACCCCGGAGCTCGCGCCGAAGCCGATGAGGAGGTTTTTGGCACCGGCGTCGACGCAGAGGTCGCGGGCGCCGTTCGGAGCCACGAAGAGCCGGATTTCGGGGAGATAAAGGCCCTGCCATTCGGCGCCCAGGTTGAGCAGGTCGAGGACGTCGGGTGGGGTGGCGTCACCGGAGAGATCGAGCATGCCGGAGCGGAACCCGAAGCCGACCACGTCGGTGGACCCGATGAACGCGAACGGAGGCTGCATGGTGACGAAGGAGGCAATGGCGGGATCGTCGGTGCCGGTGTCGCCGAGGCCCAGGAACCTAGCGTCGGTGCCGCCGTCGTCGCCGAAGATCTGGAAGTCGACGTCCGGCAGGGTGAACGTGACGTCAGGATTCTGCGGATCCGGGACCAGCTCCCCCGGGCTGGGATGCTTGGCTCCGCGCAGGAACGGGGCTTTCAACACAATATTGCTCAGGCTCAGGTCGAGGGTGAAGTCCTCCCCGCCCAGTCCCGGGACCTGCAGTTCGAAGCTGAGGGTGGTGTTGCGGACGTCAATCCACGAGTTTTCACCGAAGGCGTCCGCTCCACCTGCGGTCGCGGCGGGGGTCCAGACCAGACGTTTGCTGCCGACGTCGACGCCCAGTTTCAGCCCGGCAGCGAAGGACACCGAGCCGGTGACGGTCACACCGCCGGGGTTCGAGGGGGTTTGCTGATCGTCGACGGTGAACTCGTCGAGGGCTTCCCCGAAATCCCCGAGCTCCGTGCCATCACCGAGCAGGGGTGTGAGTGTATCCAGTAGTGAAGGCATTGCCCAGCTCCTCAGCGGATATCCAGCACGTCAGAATGGAACGATTATGGACCCGCAGTAGAAACTCGACAACCAAAACTCTTGGTTATTCAAAACGTATGTGTTAATTTATCCGATTGTATTTTTGGGCCGGCCCTTTGGGGTCGGGTTTAGCGGGTCGGGCGCAGCGTGTCGGCCAGCAGCGGGACGTTGCTCTCCTCGCCCAGGATCAGTGCGGCCGCCAGTTCAGCAATCCCCGACGACGTCTGGAAACCGTAGCCGCCCTGGCCAGCCAGCCAGAAAAACCCGGCGGCTTCGGGATCAAACCCGACCACCGGCAACCCGGCTTTGGTCGAGGTTCGCAGCCCGGTCCAGGCGCGGTCGATTGAGGTGATTCCCAGGGTGGTCGCCTCATTCAACCGGTGCAGTAACGCCGTCAGGTCGGCGGCGACCGGTTGGGCGTCCTCGGGAACGCTTGGCACCGATTCGCAGGGCGAAATCAGGGCACCTGCCCCTTCGCGCCGGAAATAGAAGCTGTCGTCGGCGGCCGCGACCATCGGTGTTCCCGGTGCCAGCTCGCCGGTCATGCGCACGACGGCGGCGGTCCGGCGGTAGGGCCGGAGCCCCTGGATTTCCACTCCGGAGATTACCGCAACCTCATCGGCCCACGCCCCCGCGGCGTTCACGAGGACCGCTGAATGAATGGCGTGCGCGTCGGCCCCGACATTCCACCCGTTTTTCAACTGTTGGGCCGAGTGGATCTTGGCCCCGGTAAGGACCGTGACACCGGCGTTGAGCGCTACCTGCCGGTGGTGGTCGATCAGGGCAGCGGAATCGAGCCCCACCGAGGTGGTGTCAATGCCCGCGGCGGCGAACGTTTCCGGCCGGAGCTGCCGGCACAGGGACAGCGCTTCCTGGTGGCTGATCGCGGTCATGGCGCCACTGGAGCGTTCAGCGACGTCCTGCTCGGATCCGATCAGCATGAAGCTGCGCGGCGCAAGGAGTTGGAGGTTGTGGTCTTTTTCGGTGGTGCGCAGCAGGTCGAGGGTGCGAGTGGTGAGCTGCTGCACCGCGGGAGGTCCGTAGCTGGGGATGAGTTGCCGGGCCGATCTGGAGGAGGCGTGGTAGGCGAGCTCCTGTTCGGCCTCCACGAGGATCACCGTGCAGTGCCCGGCGAGCCGCGAGGCCAGGGACAGCCCGGCGATGCCGCCACCGACAATCAGAACATCAGCGTTGAGTGCCATGCCTGCAGCCTACCCGGCGGCCCGGGTCGATTCCGGGAGGACAGCAGTTCGGTGAGCAATACGGACGCCGGGGGCGTGTCACCGAACCGGGTTCACGACGCCGGCCGGGCTGGCTGGTGCCGGGGCTGGGCAGTTCGCTGGCTAGGTGGCGGCCGCGACGTCGTCGCGCGCCCCGATGAAGGCCTGCACACACGCCTCGATGTCCTCGGCGCTGTGGGCGGCGGACAGCTGCACCCGGATCCGGGCGGCACCGCGAGGCACCACAGGAAAACTGAACGCCGTAACAAACACGCCGCGAACCAGCATGGCGTCGGCGGCCTTGGCCGCCCGCGCGGCGTCGCCGAACATCACTGGGATGATCGCGTGCTCGCCGTCGAGCAGTTCGAAGCCTTCCTCGGTCATCCGGCGCCGGAACAGTGCCGAGTTTTCCTCGAGTTGCGCCCGCAGGTCGGCGCTGTTCTGGACCAGGTCGAGGGCGGTGAGGGTGGCGGCGACGATTGACGGTGCCAGGGAGTTCGAGAACAGGTACGGCCGGGCACGCTGGCGAAGGAGCGCGACGATCTCGGCGTGCGCTGCGACGTAGCCACCGGATGCCCCGCCCAGTGCCTTCCCGAAGGTACCGGTGTAGATGTCCACCCGGTTGGAGACTCCGGCGTGCTCGGGCGTGCCGGCCCCGGTTTGGCCCATGAAGCCGACCGCATGTGAATCATCCACCATGACCATCGCACCGTACTGCTCGGCGAGGTCGCAGATGGCCTCCAACGGAGCGAGGTAACCGTCCATCGAGAACACACCGTCGGTGACGATCAGGGTCCGGCGGGCTCCTGCGGCCTCCTTGAGCTTCGCTTCCAGATCGGTCATGTCACGGTTGGCGTAGCGGTACCGCTGGGCCTTGGACAGTCGGATGCCGTCGATGATCGACGCATGGTTCAGCGCATCAGAAATCACCGCGTCTTCGGCGGTCAACAGGGACTCGAAGACACCACCGTTGGCGTCGAAGCACGAGGAGAACAGGATGGTGTCTTCGGTGCCAAGGAATTGTGACACCCGGGCCTCGAGTTCCAGGTGGAGATCCTGGGTGCCGCAGATGAACCGGACGGAGGCCATACCGAAGCCGCGGTCATCGAGCGCCTGTTTCGCGGCGGCGATGATGTCCGGGTGATCGGCCAATCCCAGGTAGTTATTGGCGCAGAAGTTCAGTACCCGCTGGGGGGCGCCGTCGAGCGTTGCCGCTTCAATATGGTTGGACTGCGGGGAGGAAATCCGCCGCTCATTCTTGAACAGACCCGCGCTGCGGATACCGTCCAGCTCCTCGGTCAGCTGATCCTGAATGCTCGTGTACATGATGCTCCTTAGAATCCGGTCCAGTCCAGGACCACTTTGCCGCTGGCCCCGTTGCGTGCTGTATTAAAGCCCTGCTGCCACTGCGACGCGGGCAGGGTATCGGTAACCACGCTCGAGATCGCCTGCTGCAGAATTGGGTTGGACTGCAGCATGGCGCTCATGGCGTACCAGGTTTCGAACATCTCGCGGCCGTAGATGCCCTTCAGGGTGAGCATGTGTGTGACCATCTTGGCCCAGTCGATGGTGATATCGGCTGACGGCAGCCCGAGCATGGCGATCCGGCCGCCATGGTTCATGTTGTCGATCATCTCCGGCAGGGCCGTGGGGTGGCCGGACATCTCCATGCCGACGTCGAACCCTTCCCTCATCCCGAGCTGGCGCTGCGCGTCAACGATCCGGGTGGTGCTGACGTTCACGGCCAGGTCAGCACCGACGGTGAGTGCCAGATCGAGCCGGGGCTGGAAGACGTCGGTGACGGCAATGTAGCGAGCGCCGGCGTGGCGGGCGACGGCGGCAGCCATCAGTCCGATTGGTCCGGCCCCCGTTATCAGCACGTCCTCGCCGACGAGGGGGAAACTCAGGGCAGTGTGGACTGCGTTGCCGAAGGGGTCGAAAATGGCGCCCAACTCGGGGGTGATGCCTGCGGGGTGCACCCAGACGTTCGGTTCAGGTATCACCACAAACTCGGCGAAGGCGCCGTCGCGCTGTACGCCGACGCTGGCGGTCCTGATACACATTTGACGGCGACCGGCGCGGCAGTTGCGGCACGTTCCGCAGACGATATGGCCTTCACCGGAGACCCGGTCGCCCACCTTGACGTCTCGCACGCCGTTGCCGAGTTCAACCACTTCACCGTAGAACTCGTGCCCCGGAATCAGGGGTGCGTTGATGGTGCTGGCGGCCCATTGGTCCCAGGACTCGATGTGAAGATCGGTGCCACAGATCCCGGTGGTCATCACGCGGATCTTGACTTCGCCGAGGCCCGGCGTCGGTTCGGGCCGGTCGACCAGTTCGAAACCGGGGTGCGGACCGGACTTGTAAAGCGCCTTCACTGAGGGGTTCCTTCCACCCGCACGCGGTAGGTAAGCGTGGTACGCCCCGGCGCGTGCAGTTCATCCTGGACGGTGCTGTGGCACCATCGTCAGCGTATCAGCCGGGTTGCGGCAAAGCCGGGTTGCGGCTGGCTAGTCCTGCAGCGCCACGCACATCACCGATGCGTCGTCCGCTGTTTCGCCGATCTCCTGCTGGGTGATGCGCAGGGTCAGCATGAGCTCTTGTGCACCACCGGGGGTGCTGACCGCATCGAGGAAAGCCTCGGGGCCCGCCACCAGGCCCAGATCGACTGCCCGCCAGGCACCATCCGAAGCGAGCGCCACGGTGTGCGCTTTCCCTACTGTCACCAGTCTGGCTCGCTCGGCTGCTTCGGGTTCCCGCCGGGCCACCCAGACGCCGTGCTCGGTATTACGGTCCCGCCGGGCCTGCAGGTGGTCGGCGCGTGTTCCGGTGGGTTCGCTGATCGGAACTCCAGCGTGCAGCCAACTTCCGTCGTACCGGCGGGCCACGAAGTGGCAGTCGGCGAGGCTGAGCACCTGGACGCCGTCGTCGTCGGCGGTCACCAGGGAGACCGCAGCGCTGGGGAAAAAGTGGGACCGAGCGCCGACCAGCCGCTGCCCGAGCGCATCAACGGTTTTCAGTGCCGCGGCCAGAACCTCGCGGGGATCCGCGGGGCCGGCGTGTTCAGCCAGCGCGAGGTTGAGGACCTGCGCGTACCAGGACGGGTTGGATGCCCCGGGCAGGTCGATCTCTGCCAGCAGGGACGTGGCGCCGTCAATCATCCACGCGGCGTTGCGCCGGTAGCCGCAGGCGTCTTCCATGATGTGGTTATCGCCCTCGGTCTGGACACGGGACAGGTGGGTCCAGACCGGCTTCTCAGCGCTCACCGTCGGCCAGCCTGTTCGCCACGAGGATCCTTTCAGGGAGAAACGGTGAGCAACCTGGACGTTCGCAGAGGTAATGTTGCCCCCTTTTTGTCCAGATTGCTCACCTCAATTGGGAGCGGCGGGTTAGCCCTCGACGCCGAGGCGCTGCAGGATCAGTTCCCGCACCCGACCGGCGTCGGCCTGGCCGCGGGTGGCTTTCATGACGCCGCCCACGATCGCGCCGACAGCCTGCACCTTGCCGCCGCGGATCTTGTCCGCGACATCGGGCTGGGCTGCCAGTGCTGCATCGATCGCCTCAAGCAGCGGACCGTCGTCGGACACGACCGCCAGCCCGCGGGTCTCGACTACCTCGGTGGGTGTGCCTTCGCCGGCGAGGACGCCGTCGAGCACCTCCCGGGACAGCTTGTCGTTGATCTTGCCGGACTCGATCAGCGAGTTCAGTTCGACGATCAGCTCGGGGGTGACACCCAGCTCGGACGGCTCGACGTCGGCCACCTTCGCCCGGCGGGAAATCTCGCCCATCCACCATTTACGGGCGACAGCGGGTTTGACTCCGGCAGCGATGGTGTCCTCGATGGAGGACATCACACCGGCGTTGACGACGTCACGGAACTCGGCGTCGGAGTAGCCCCAATCCTGCTGCAGCCGTTTGCGGCGTTCGGCCGGTGGCTCGGGCAGTTCGGAGCGGAGCCGCTCGATCCACTCCTCGGTGGTGACGATAGGCACCAGATCGGGTTCGGGGAAGTAGCGGTAGTCGTCGGCGTCGGACTTGGGACGGCCCGACGTGGTCGAGCGGGTGTCCTCGTGCCAGTGACGGGTTTCCTGGATGATGGCGATCCCGGAATCAAGCACCGCTGCGTGGCGCTGGATCTCATACCGGACGGCGTGCTCGACGGCGCGCAGCGAGTTCACGTTCTTCGTCTCGGTGCGGGTGCCGAACTTCTCCTGCCCCTTGGGCTTGAGGGAGACGTTCGCGTCGCAGCGGACGTTGCCGCGTTCCATTTTGGCGTCAGATACGCCAAGGTTTTTGACGATCTCGCGGATCGCAGCGACGTACGCCTTCGCCAGCTCGGGAGCGCGGGCACCGGCACCGACAATCGGCTTGGTGACAATTTCCACGAGGGGCACTCCGGCGCGGTTGTAGTCCACAAGGGAGAACTCGGCGCCCTGGATCCGACCGGTGGAGCCACCCATGTGGGTCAGCTTTCCGGCGTCCTCTTCCATATGGGCGCGCTCAATCTCGACGGTGAACACGGTGCCGTCAGCCAGCTCAATGTCAATGGACCCGTCATAGGCGATCGGGTCCTCGAACTGGGAGGTCTGGAAGTTCTTCGGTGTGTCCGGGTAGAAATAGTTCTTCCGGGCGAAGTAGCACTTCTCGGCGATCTTGCAGCCCAGCGCCAGCCCGATCTTGATGGAAGACTCCACCGCCACCCGGTTCACTACCGGCAGCACACCCGGCAGACCAAGGTCCACCGGGGTGACGTTGGTGTTGGGGGTGTCACCAAACGCGTTGGGTGCCGAGGAGAACATTTTGGTCTGGGTGTTCAACTCCACATGGACCTCGAAGCCCAGCACCGGATCATACTTCTCGAGGGCTTCCTCGAAGGTCAGAATGTCTTCAGTTGCCATAACCATCAGTTGGTTCCTCCTGCAGTGCTAGTCTCCACGCGGTCGGCTGCGCCGCCGGACCGCAAAGCGTCAGGCCTCAGCTCCGGAGCGCGATCCAGCAACGGACCGCCCCAGCTGGCTTCGAGCAGTGATTCCAGCACCGCGCCCACCCGGTACAGCCGGGCGTCCTGGCGGGCGGGAGCCAACAGCTGGATACCGACGGGCAGCCCATCCTCGTCGGCGAGGCCGCCGGGCAGGGACAGCCCGGGTATGCCTGCCATGTTCGCTGGGATAGTGGCGACGTCGTTCAGGTACATGGCCAGCGGATCGTCGAGCTTCTCCCCCAGCTTGAAGGCAGTGGTCGGCGAAGTCGGGGAGATCAGAACGTCGGCCTGCTTGAAGGCCGCATCGAAATCCCGCTGAATCAGCGTGCGGACCTTCTGCGCCGAGCCGTAATAGGCGTCGTAGTAGCCGGCGCTTAGCGCATAGGTGCCCAAGATGATGCGCCGTTTGACCTCGTCACCGAAGCCTGCGGCACGCGTGGCGCCCATGACACGTTCGATGGTGGGTGCGCCGTCGGGCACCACCCGAAGACCGAACCGGACGCCGTCGTACTTGGCAAGGTTTGAGGACGCCTCGGAGGGCATGATCAGGTAATAGGCGCCCAGCGCGTACTCGAAATTGGGGCAGGACACCTCGACAATCTCGGCGCCCGCACCACGGAGCAGTTCCAACGATTCCTGGAACCGGGTCAGCACACCGGCCTGGTACCCCTCGCCCTGCAGTTCCTTGATGACGCCGATGCGCATGCCGTCAACGTTGCCCATTCGGGCAGCCTCGACGAGCGCGCCGAGAGGGTCGGTGAGGGAGGTGGAGTCGTTGGGGTCGTGACCGCCAATGACCTCGTGGAGCAGCGCCGAGTCCAGCACGGTCCGTGAAACGGGGCCAATTTGGTCCAGCGACGACGCCATCGCGATGGCACCGTACCGGGAAACTCCGCCGTAGGTCGGCTTCACGCCGACCGTGCCGGTGACAGCGCCGGGCTGGCGGATGGAACCGCCGGTATCGGTGCCAAGCGCGAGCGGCGCCTCGAAAGCGGCGACGGCGGCAGCTGAGCCACCGCCCGATCCGCCGGGGATGCGATCCAGATCCCACGGGTTACGGGTGGGGCCATACGCCGAGTGCTCGGTGGAGGAGCCCATGGCGAACTCGTCCAGGTTGGTCTTGCCGAGGATGGGCATACCCGCGGCCCGGAGTCGGCGGATCACTGTGGCGTCGTAGGGGCTGTGCCAGCCTTCAAGGATCTTCGAGCCGGCGGTGGTGGGCTGGCCCTTGGTGACGATGAGGTCCTTGACCGCGATCGGAACGCCGGCCAGCGGGTGGAGCTCCTCGGACTTCGCGCGAGCCTGATCCACTTCGGCGGCGACGGCGAGCGCCTCGTCGGTGTTGACGTGCAGGAAGGCGTGGACACCGTCGTCGCCGCCGTCCACGTGGGCAATCCGGTCGAGGTGAGCCTGGGTGGCTTCAACGGCCGAGATTTCCCTGGCAACGAGTTTCTGGGCGAGCGCCGCGGCGCTGAGCCGAATCAGTTCAGTCATGGGTTACTCCCCGTCCAGGATGGCTGGGACCTTGAAGCGTCCGTCAGCGTTGTCGGGTGCGCCGGAGAGGGCTTCCTCGTTGGTGAGGGTCTCACCGATCACGTCTTCGCGGTACACGTTGCTCAGCGGAATGGGGTGGCTGGTGGTGGGGATGTCATCGCCTGCCACCTCGCTGACCCGCTTGATCGAGTCAACAATTACTGCCAGCTCACCGGTCATCCGGTCCAGCTCTTCGGCGCTCATGTCGATGTGGGCAAGCCGCGCCAGATGCGCAACGTCCTCACGGTTGATCTCAGCCATAAATCTCCCATGGTCAATGAATTGGTGTTTGGTTCCAGTCTACGTGCGGTGCACGCCCCGACCGATTCGGCCTGGCACGGGGAACACTGCGGTTCAGGCTCCGGGCAAGGGTGGGGCGGTGGCCTGGTAGGTGTGGCCGGTGGGTGTAGTGACGCGGAGGGTGTGGCGGGATCCTGGATGTGGACCTGCTGTCCAGCCGGGTCGTTCCTTGGTGTGGTTGCAGGCTTCACAAAGCCCTGCCCCGTTCGCCACCGAAGTAGGTCCATCCTTGTGCCAGGGGATGATGTGGTCGTAATGCCGGATCGGCGCGTCGCAGTAAGGGGTGCGGCAGGTGGCGTCGCGGGCGCTGATGAACCTGCGTTGCGCCGGGGTGAAGAGCCGGGCTTTGGAGTCCATGGCTACCAGGTCTGCGGTTGTTGGGGCTGTGTAGAGGCGACGAAGCCACACTTCGAAGGTCGGGGGCCCCTGGTCAGAGTGTTCCTCAGAGCCGTGCGGTGTCAAAGATCTGTTGCCGCTCCGTGAAGGCGAAGGTATCGCACCGGGGCGGATGAGGTCTCGGGCCCACGCTGACGGGACGATGCCATAGCCGGGGATCCGGGCTGGTTCGCTATCGCCCTGAAAAAGGGACCGGTCGGTCATGATGACCTGCAGCTCGACCCGGGAGACGCCCCCGGGTGCGCCGGTGACCCGTTCGACGAGGGCATCGGCCATGAGCTGGCCCCGGGACCGGGTGTCCCCGGTGGCCCGTGCCGTATCAGCGTGCCTGGTCAACGCGGCGTAGGCGGCCACAGCGTTTTTCACCGGCAACAACGCACTGAGGTAAGCCATCGTGTCCGGTGCCGGCCGAATGCTCACGAACCGTTCATTTGCCGCGTGGGCAGCCCGGTTGACCACGGCGCGCGGGTCCCTGCGGTAGCTTGCGGTCCGGGCGGCGGCGATGATGGCCTTGTCGCCGTGCCCCTCAAATGTCCCGGTGTCGGGGCAGAGTTCCTCGTCGACGGCGGACCGGTCAGCGGCGGACAGGCACGCAGTTTCCTTCACGATCAACGTTGCGCGCCATTCATTCAGCTGCCCGTTATGCAGGGCCGCCAACGTATGCGGCATCTCCGTCACCAGCGCCCTCGCGAGCCCAAGGAGACGGCTGCCGCGGGCTGGGGATTCACGCCGGGCCAGTGCGATCTGCGCGCTGACACCCTTCCCCTGCTCCGCAGCGGGTGTCCCGGCCTGGGCTTGGGTTTGGCGTTCCAGCACGTCAACGGCGATGGAGATCTGGGCCTGCACCCCAGCGATCGCCGATTTCAAATCCTCCAGGTCACGTAGCTGATCGATCAGCCCCGCAGCGTTGGCAGCTGGCCGAAGCGCCCCTAAAGCTACGGCCAATGCTCGCGTGGAACCCACACCAGCACCCACACCAGCACCAGCACCCACACCAGCACCCGCACCCGCACCAGCACCCACACCAGGGGTTTTCGACCCCCAGCCACCCGCAACAGGGGAACCCGTGGTGGCCTTCTCACCACGACCCGCAGCGCCGCGCGGAGCCGTTGCCTGAGAGGTAAATCCCCTCCTGCTCAACGATGGAGCTGCGCGTCCGTCCATACCTCAATTGTCCCAAACGCCGCCGATAGTTCAGGAGCTTTCGGGCTTATGTGGATAAATCTCTCGAACAAATATTCGACACTAAAGTGTGCGCAGACACCTCCTGAGTGACACCCCGCGCGCCAAGCCAGCAGTTGCTTACCTCAGTGGAAAGTGATTACACTTTCCATCATGGAAAACAACTTGCCTCCGTCGTCGCCGGGCCAGTCGGACTCGGCCGCCGCCCTGCTGGCCGACGTCGATAGTGACCGCTCAGCTCTCATCTCGCGCATGAACACACCACGATGGGTTGCCCCTACGTTCGGCGCAATTGCCGCCGTCTGTGTCGCTTCGCCCGCAGCCGGAGACAACCGCTCGGGCAACTCAACTCTGCTGATCATCGTCGGAATCATGGTTGTCTATCTGTATCATCGGGCGACCGGCGTCAAACTCGCCAGCATCGGTTGGGAGGCCTGGCTGATCTACGCCGCCACCCTGATTTCCTGCCTGCTGCTGCTCAGCGTCTCCTTGGGGCTTGTCTCTCTCGAACTGCACTGGTGGGTTGCTGCGCCCACCGTAGCCGCTTTCGGCGCTGGCACTATCGGAGCCCACTACTTCATGCGAAGCGCCCTGAGCCGGATCCGCCATGCCCGCTGATCTGTCCGAAACAAACGGCGGCGTCTTCAACGAACTGATTCATGCCCCACTACGGTTCCGAATTTGCGGACTTCTACGCAATGTTAAAAGCGCCGACTTCTCAGCGATTCGTGACTCACTCGCTGTTGGGGATGCTGCACTGTCCAAACATCTGAAGGTTTTGGTCGACGGTGGTTTTGTGTCGATGACCAAGTCATCATCGGTCGGGCGCCCGGATGCCCGGCGAATCAGCTGGCTCTCTTTGACCCCCCAGGGCAGGAGTGCTTTTGATTCCCACCTCGCCGCCCTCCGCGCGATTGCCACAGGAGTCATCGACGACGGCGACTGACCCGTCGGACACTCTGCCGCCATCCGCCCTGAACCGCTGGGCGGCGCGTGAACACCGTCGCGTGACAGACAAACTTGACGCTCTGATGTCGCTGCAGCCCGGGAATATTGCAACCGGCCGGGGGGTTACTTTTCGAGTAACCACATGGAAAGAGAGTTAGTTATGCGCGCGATTCGTCAGCACACCTTCGGGGAACCCTGGGATGTCCTCCAGGTCGATGAAGTCACCACCCCAGAACCCGGTCCAGGGCAGGTGCGGGTACGCACCCTCCTGTCCCCCATTCACAACCACGACCTCTGGACCGTCCGCGGTACCTATGGCTTCAAACCCGAGCTTCCCGCCCAGGCGGGCTCTGAGGCAGTAGGAGTCATTGACGCTTTGGGTGACGACGTCGAGCACCTCTCCGTGGGACAGCGCGTCGCTACCGGTGGGACGTTCGGCGTCTGGGCCGAGTTCTTCATCGCCCAGGCACAGGGTCTGGTACCCGTCGATGAAGGTGCAACCGATGAAGTTGCGTCCCAACTGGTCTCAATGCCGTTCTCCGCCATCGCACTACTCGACTGGCTGAACCTCACCGAGGGTGACTGGATCATCCAGAACGCCGCAAACGGCGCCGTCGGACGCCTGATCGCCCAGCTCGCTCCTACCCGCGGCATCAACGTCGTCGGCCTCGTCCGCCGTGACGCGGGCGTCGACGAACTCGCAGCTCAGGGTATCGAACGGATCGTTTCCACCGAGACCGCAGGCTGGGAGGACCGGGTCGCTGAACTCACGGGGGGCGCCAAGATTGTCGCCGGCGTGGATTCGGTGGGCGGCGACGCCAGCAACGAGGTGCTGTCGCAGCTCGGCGAGAATGGCACGCTCGTGGTGTTCGGCGCGATGGGTGGAAGCACCTTGACCTTGAGTTCCGGCTCGATCATCTTCAAGAACCTGACGGTCAAGGGCTTCTGGGGCAGCACCGTGATGCGCGAGCTACCTGCCGGTCGTCGCGGCGAGCTGTTCAGCGAACTGCTGCTCCGGGTCAACGACGGCACCCTCTCCTTCCCCATCGAAGCTGCCTACACTCTGGATCAGGTGCAGGAAGCCTCCCGGGCAAACTTCGTGGCGGGCCGCAAGGGCAAGGTCATGATCCGGCCGTAGCTTGTCCCACCCGTGCAGGTCTTCCCACCTTCCGGGAGACCTGCACGGCCGGGAGACTTGCACGGTCGCGGTGGCTCTAGAGGGACAATCTGAACACCCAGAGCAGGATCTCCTCGTCGCGCACCCACCAGTCGCGTTCGGGTTGACGCTCGAAGCCCAGCGAATGATACAGAGCATGGGCGCGGGTCATGTCGGAGCCGCTGGTCAGGCTGACCGCCGTGATTCCGTCCAGCGATCGGGCATGCTCAATGATCGCCTCAACCATCAACCGGCCCACCCCGCCGCGCTGAACCGTCGGGTCCACCGCCAGCATCCTGAACTCCAGCTCGCCAGCGACCGCAATGTCGGTATACCGCTGCCCCTCGAACGTGATGGCCACCGAGGCAACGACGACGCCCGCGCGCTCCGCCACCCAGATTTCGGCGTGCTCGGCGCGGTGTTCGACGTCGGCCAGCACCCGCATGTACGGATGATCGGGAGCCTCGAAGTACCCCGCCTCAAGGTAGGCAGCACACGTGATGCGGCGGACGTCGTCGTAATCCGTCTCGGTAACGGGGCGGATCGTGAGGTCGGTTGGAGCGTGGGAATTCATCAAATCCTCATCAGGGAACAAACGGGGACGACGCCGGAACGTTGCCTTTCAATTCTGCCTCACCCCGGACAGATCGTTCAGCCGCGCTACTGGGCTGAGACTTCGCTGCCACTGGACCATGACAACCCTGCCACGGACCGGCGGCAGCAAATCCAGTTCAGGGACCAGCGTGGACGGTCACTGACACCTCGCCACAGACTGGCGCCCTGAAATGCCCCACGAGTAGTCCCGTTGCCTGAAGTACCGCCCCCAGATCAGCCATTCACCCATCGTAATGGGGGTCTTGATAGGCAAGCCTGTGCTTGCCTATACTGATGCTTATGGTTGACGTGTTCCGGGCTCTCGACGACGAAACCAGACGCACCATTCTCGATGAGCTGTCGTCGCGCGACGGTCAGACCCTGTTCGAGATCTGCTCGATACTCGCCATGCGCCACAACCTCAGCCTGACCCGCCAAGCCATCTCCCAACACCTGGGTGTCCTTGAATCGGCCGGGCTCGTTGCGACCGAGCGTCGGGGACGCTCCAAGTTCCACTACTTTAATCCCGCACCACTTGCCGAAATTGCCGATCGGTGGCCTATTCAAAAGAGGATCCAATGAAAATTGCACTGACCAGCCTGTTCGTCGACGACCAGCGGGCGGCGCTGGCGTTCTACACCGACGTCCTCGGCTTCACGAAGGGCCACGACATCCCGTTGGGTGATGACTTCTGGCTCACCGTTCGGTCACCCGAATCCCCGGACAGCCCAGAGCTTCTCCTGGAGCCGGCCAGCCACCCCGCGGTGAAACCGTACCGTGACGCACTGATGGAGGATGGCATTCCCCTGACCCAATTCGCGGTCGAGGATCTCACCTCCGAGTACGCCAGATTGACGGGCCGCGGCGTGGTGTTTACCCAGCCGCCCACCGACATCGGAACCGCCCTGATGGCCGTCTTCGATGACACCTGCGGCAATCTGATTCAACTGATCGAAATGAAGCAGGCTTGAAGGGCGGCAACCAGCCGATGACCACCGCTGGTGACTGGGTTGCCTCCGCTGTTGCTACCATTTCGCGTATCCAGTAGCGCCGATCCGGGAGGGCGCCTCCTCCCGAACAGTACAGAGGAGAGGCGTCATGAGCGAAGCACGCAGGCGGGAACTAGGGGACACCGATGCCCCGGTCGAGGACGAACTGAAGGAATCTTTCGATAGCACTGTTGAGGAGGGTGCCGAGCGGCTGCAACGGACCTTCCGGAACATCCTTGTTACGGGTGTTTTTGGCGGTTTCGAGATAGGCCTCGGCATCATGGCTTACCTTGCTGTGCTGCACGAGACGGACAATCATCTCCTCGCGGGCCTTGCGTTCAGCGTGGGCCTCGTTGCCCTTTTCCTGGCACATAGCGAACTGTTCACCGAAAACTTCCTGATGCCGGTCGCAGCCGTCGTCGCGAAAGAAGGCAGTCTGCTTCAGCTGGTCAAACTCTGGGGCGGCACCCTGGTGGCCAATCTGGTCAGCGGCTGGGCTTTCGTCTGGATTGTCATGCAGGCGTTCCCTGAGTGGACCGAGACAGTCGCCGAGAGCGCCCACCACTTCATCGACGCGCCGTTCTCCATGCAGGTTGTGGCCCTGGCGGTGCTCGGCGGCAGCACCATTACGCTGATGAGCCGAATGCAGCAAGGGACCTCGAACGACGTCGCCAAGATCGTCGCGACGGTGATCGGCGGATTCCTCCTTGCGGGTCTGCAGCTGTTCCACAGCATCCTGGATTCGCTGCTCATTTTCGCCGCGATCCATTCCGGCGCGGCCATCACTTACCTGGAATGGCTTGGCTGGTTTGGGTACACCCTGGCCTTCAATATGCTCGGTGGACTCCTGCTTGTTACGCTGCTGCGGCTCGTGCGCACCAAGGAACTGATCGAGAAGCGTCGCGACGAGGCTCCGGAAAACCCTGACGCACCCCACGAGAGTTGACGACGTCGGAGCGCCGGCAGTCAGGCGCGGCGGTAGCCGGTGCCGTCCGGCCGGCGGACCAGGTGGCCGTAATCGACCAATGCCCGGCGCAAGGTCGGGATATCACGGGTCACCGTAGCCAGGACGAGGTTCACCTCCCGCTCCGACAATTCCTGATCGGCTGGCACCAGCCGCTCGGTCAGGTGTTGAAGAACGGCCCGGCGCTCCAACCAGCTTCTCCAGTTCCTTCGCAGTAGCATCGGTGTCATGGCCCAGCACGGCTGCGGCGTAGAGCTCGCGGAGCCGGGGAGCTGAAAGGGTTGAGAAGACCTGCTGCCAGCTCCTCATCCCGGGGCAATTCCATCCGGGGCGGCGGTGAGCGCCGTCACCCTGCCGACCAGATCGGGCGAACCGGCAACGGTGAACGCCATGAACCGCTCGGCCTCGTCCGGGCCGCCAGCGAGCGCCGTGGTGAGCTCGGGGCGCAGCACCGTGGCACCCGCCTCCTCGGCGATCAGGGCACCGGCGGCCCAGTCGTGTTCGTTCAGACCGCGTTCCACGTATCCGTCGAGGGTGCCGTCGGCGACCATGCACAGGTCAAGGGCCGCCGACCCGATCCGTCGGATATCGCCAAACCCCTCCATGAGTGAGGCCAGCTCCCCCACTTGCTGGACCCGGGCTTCGGCGTCGTACGTGAATCCTGTGCCGAGCAGCGTGCCCTTACGGCCCACCTCTGGCCCTTCCAGGCGGACGATCCGGCCGTGATCCCGCAGCCAGGCCCCCTGGCCGCGGGCAGCCCAGTAGACCCGGTCCAGCGCTGGGGCGTGCACCACCCCGGCCAGCCAGCGGCCGTCAGCGTCGGCTGCCGCGACCGAGGTGCAGTAGTAGACAATGTTGCGGATGAAATTGGTGGTCCCATCCAGCGGGTCGATGGACCATCGCACCTGTCCGGCTCCCGTGGTGCGATCGGGGACCGTGGTTCCCAGCTCTTCGCCGGTGATCACATCGTGGGGTCGTGACCGGGAAATCACATCCCGGACGGCGCGTTCGGCTGCCACATCGAAGGCGGTCACCCAGTCGCTGTCCGAGCTCTTGTTCTGCGCGCCGAGCGTCTCGATACTGCGCCGCACCAAAACGTCGGCCCCCGCCGAGGCAGCCTGCTTCGCCAGGTGCAGCAGTTCCGTCGGGGATACGTTCACGCTGGGCCCTCCTGGAGTAGCCGGGTGAAGCCGTCCTCGTCCAGCACGGTCAACCCGAGCGCTTCGGCCTTGTCGAGTTTGGTGCCAGCGTTTTCCCCGGCCACCACATAGTGGGTGTTTTTTGAGACCGAACCGGATGCCTTGCCGCCACGCTGGATGATCGCTTCCTTCGCCTCGTCGCGGCTGTAGCGTTCCAGCGAGCCGGTGACGACGACGGTCACGCCCTCCAGGGTGCGCGGCATGGAGGTGTCGACGTCGTCCTCCATCCGCACCCCAGCGGCAGCCCACGAATCGATGATCTCCCGATGCCAGTCTTCGGCAAACCATTCGGTGAGCGCTGCGGCAATGGTGGGGCCGACGCCGTCGACGTTCGCCAACTCCTCCTCCGAGGCTGCGCGGATCCGTTCCATCGACCCGAACGCGGTGGCCAGCGCACGCGAGGCGGTAGGCCCGACATGCCGGACGGACAGGGCGACCAGGACCCGCCACAGTGGCTGCTGCTTCGCCTTCTCCAGTTCGGTGAACAGCCGGCGCGTGTTGGCGCTGGGTTCGGACGGTTTCTTGGCGGTGCCCTTGGTGTAGAAGTAGGGCACCAGTTCCTTGCCGACCACTTCCCCCTTGACCCGCTTGTCACGCAGGATCCGCACATCGGCGAGCGCCTCGGGGGTGAGGTCAAACAGTTGAGCCTCGGACGTCAGCGGCGGCTCCTCCGGTTCGGCGGGCTGGGTCAGGGCGATTGCCGCTTCCCAGCCCAGGGCCTCAATGTCGAAGCCTCCGCGTCCGGCCAGGTGGAACACGCGTTCCCTCAGCTGCGAGGGGCAGGACCGGGCGTTGGGGCAACGGATGTCGACGTCGCCCTCCTTCGCCGGCGCCAGGGGGGTCCCGCAGGACGGGCACTCGGTGGGCATCACGAATTCGCGTTCGGTCCCATCACGGAGCGCGACGACGGGGCCCACGATTTCCGGGATGACATCACCGGCCTTGCGGAGGACCACCATGTCGCCGATCAGGATCCCCTTGGCCTTCACCACGTCCTGATTGTGCAGGGTGGCCATTTCGACGGTGGAGCCGGCCACCTTGACCGGCTCCATCATCCCGAACGGGGTGACCCGGCCGGTGCGGCCCACGTTCACCCGGATATCCAGCAGCCGGGTGTTGACCTCTTCCGGTGGGTATTTGAAGGCCACCGACCAGCGGGGCACACGCGAGGTGTGGCCGAGTGCCCGCTGCAGGCCGAAGTCGTCCACCTTGACGACGATGCCGTCGATCTCGTGGAACAGGTCGTGCCGGTGCGTGCCGTAGTGCTCAATGAACTCGACCACCGCCGGGGCGTCGTCGAGCACCTTGAAATAGGGCGAGGTGGGCAGTCCCCACTCCTTCAGCAGGCGGTAGGTCTCCGACTGGGACTGGGCTGCCAGGCCTTCGCGGACGCCGATACCGTGCACGTACATGTCCAGGGGCCGCTCGGCCGTCAGCGCCGGGTCCTTCTGGCGCAGGGATCCCGCCGCCGCGTTGCGGGGGTTGGCGAATGGCGCCTTGCCTGCGGCGACCATCCTCTCGTTGAGCTGGGCGAACGCAGCCGACGGGAAAAACACCTCGCCGCGCACCTCCATCTCGGCGGGGTGGCCCGTCCCGGCGAGGGTTCGGGGGATCGATTTGATGGTGAGGACGTTGTGGGTGATGTCCTCACCGGTGGCACCGTCGCCACGGGTCGCCGCTCGCACCAGTTCACCGTTCCGGTACAGCAGGTTGACGGCGAGTCCGTCGATCTTCAGCTCGGTCAACCATTTGATGGCGCTGCCTGGGCTGACCGATTCGACGCTCGCGGCAGCCCGGCTCACCCAGACGTCCAGCTCGGCCAGGGAGAAGACGTCCTCCAGGCTGTACATGCGTTGCAGGTGGTCGACGGCGGCGAAGGCCGAGGAGGCATCGCCGCCGACTTCCTGGGTGGGCGAATCGTTGGCGATCAGCTCCGGATGCAGTGCCTCGATTTTTTCCAGCCGCCGGAACAGCTCATCGAACTCCGCGTCGGAAATTGTCGGCGCGTTCTCGTTGTAGTAGGCGAACCGGTGCTGGCGCACCTCCTCCGCCAGGGAGTCGTATTCCTCACGCAGGGAATCGACCGGCGTCTGGTCCGCGGTAAGCTCTATGCCTGATTTGTCAGTTGTTCTGGCCACAGTCCTATCTTGCCTCAGTCCCCCGCACCTGCGACATCCACGACGATGACTGAAATGTTGTCTCTGCCGCCGGCCCGGAGCGCTGCCTGGACGAGGGCTTCGCTAGCATCCTGCGGGTGAGGGAGCGAGGTGAGGAGGTCAAAGATCTGCTCGTCCCCCACCTCGTTGATCAGCCCGTCGGAGCACACCAGGATCCGGTCGCCGATGGCGGCCGGGATCAGCCAGAAGTCGGCGTCGATGTCGCTTCCGGTGCCCAAAGCGCGGGTCACCACGTGGCGTCGCGGATGGGTGAGTGCTTCCTCGGGGGTGATGCGACCGTAGTCGACGAGTTCCTGAACCTCCGAGTGGTCGATGGTGATCTGTTCCAGTCCGCCCTGGCTGAGGCGGTAGGTGCGGGAATCGCCAACGTTGAAAACCAGCCAGTACGGGGCGCCGTCCTCCTGGACGAGGATAGTTCCGCTGAGGGTGGTGCCGGCGCGGCCGCCGGTTTCCGACCTGATCTTTTCGTCGGCGGTGACCAGAAGCTCCTGTAGTTCCTCGGGGTCCATCTCGGGGAACGGCTCTCCCACCAGCCGGCTATCCATCAGCGTGCGGATGCAGATACTGCTGGCGACCTCGCCAGCCTCATGCCCGCCCATGCCATCAGCCACCGCGAAGATAGGGTCAGCTGCGACCAGCGAATCCTCGTTGTGTTCCCGGCGCAGGCCGACGTCCGACGCGAACCCACAGCTCACCGTCAGGTCCAGACCCGGTGTCTTGTCGGTTGTCATTTCCGTCCTACCATCTAGCTGCCGTCAATGAGGTGTGTCACGAAGTTACTTGGCTACCCTAGCCGAACCGCGCTCTGAGCCCGCGCCGGTGGTACTGCCACGTCCTCGCTGCAGCAGTATCTTCCAGCGGTCCGCTAATCGAGGATCAGCCCGGTCCCGGTGCCGCGGGCGAGCGTTACGGGGTGCACCTCGCCAAACCCTCTGATGGTGCGCGCCTTCTGCGGGATCAGGACGAAGTGTTCGTTGTCACGCAGGGTGGCGGCGGTGGATGCATCGATCAGGACCGTCCCCGGTTCGGCCAGGGAGGTCAGGCGGGACGCCAGATTCACTGTCGGCCCATAAATGTCGCCCAGTCGGGACAGGATCCGCCCCCACACCAGGGAGACGCGCGCGGAGGGCAGCAGGTGGTCTTCGGTGAAGGCTTTGGCCAGGGCGAGGGAAATTTCGGCACCGGCTTCCGGGGACTCGGCGATGTAGAGCACTTCGTCGCCGATGGTCTTGACCAGCCTGCCGCCTCCCACCGAGATGATTTCGGCACACACATTCTCGAAGCGCTGCACCAGGTGGGCGAGGGTTCGCTCGTTCATCTGGCGGGACAGGCTGGTGTAGGAAACGAGGTCGGCGAAGCCGACGGCGCGGGCCAGGGGCAGCGGGGCATCGTCCTCGTCACCCAACCTGCCTTCGGCGCTGGCCTGCAGCCCGGATTCGGCGCGCAACGCCAACCGTTGCACTGCCGCGTTCAGTTGGCGTCGCCAGGCGTAAACCAGTGTCTTTTCCAGGGGTGCGATAAGTTCGGGAAGCTCGGCGACCAGGGCCTTCCGGGCAGCCGCATCGGAAATTTCCCGCTGCGCCGCCATCTCTTCGACGAGGGCTTCGATCTGCCAAACCACCATCCGGTCGGTCATCTGGCCAATGGCTCGGGTGATGGAGATTGCCGCGTTCTCGGAGACCTTGTCACTACGGACGAGTTCGATGATCGTGATCAGCGCATCCTGGTCCTTCTCGGTGAAAGCCACGTCCTCGTCGGAGATGTTCGGGAAGCCCATGGCCCGCCACAGCTTGCGCGCCGAGAGCAGCGACACGCCAGCACCGGCCGCAACGTCGCGGCGTCGGAGGGTTCGCTCGGCGCCCAGCAGTTCTATTTCCAGGTTCCGGATCGCCTCGCGGGACAGGTCCTGCTGCGGGACCGGGACCACCTCCGGAGTCAAAGGGGACGACGCGTCCTCCCCTGCCGGGGCAGGAGCAGCATCGGTGGCTGGCTCGTCCTGGCCCAGGTCGGGCTGATCGTCAGCAGTCATTCGCTCTTCTCCCGTCCGTAATCGATCATCTGGTGTCAGTAACCCTCGAGGTCATGCACCGGGTCAGCTTCCATGTCTACACCATCAAACATGACGGTCAGTGGGAGGTCCCCGATCGCTTCGACCATGAACTGTTTGAAGGTGTGCACTTGTGGCACGTCCGGGTAGACGACCGTCCGGTCGCGGCCCAGGTCCACGGTCAGGTTTCCGCCACCCGTGGAGCGCTGGAGCAGTGTCTGGCTGGTGTCCAGCTGGTAGATGCTGGCGAGCGCAATCTCCTGCTCGCGTCGGGTGGAGAGTCCGCGACGGCTGATGAGCCGCCGGCTGGTCAGAATGTAGCGCGTGCCCCACCACCGCAGCAGCGGGCGGACAAAGATCCGCAGCAGAATCAGAACCGCGATCGCCAGCACCAGGATCACCCCGAGGGGCACCCATTCGAGCACCTCGGTCGGCAGCGAGTCGCGGCTCAGCAGACCGAGCGCGAATCCCGCCCCCGCCAGCACCACCAGCGTGCCGATGAACGGCACCAGCAGCGGCCTCGGGTGGGGCCGGGTGCGCACGATGACGTGCTCGCCCGGCGCAAGCTTCAGACGCACAACCGCTCAGCCGCCCACGTCAGGAGACCGGCCGGACATGCACGACGTCGCCGGCCGTGACGGTGTGCCGCTCGTCGTCGTAGTCGCGAACCAGCAGTGCACCGTGCTCGTCGAGGCCCAGCGCCCGGCCGAGGAGTTCAACGCCCCCCGGGAGTTCCACCCGCACATCCTGGCCGAGCGTGACCATCCGGTCGCTGACCCGCTGGGCGAGGGAGGTACCGTCCGGCCACTCCCGGCGGGCGTCGCCGTCGACGGCCCGGAACGCGGCGTAGAGGTCAGCGAACCGGCGCAGGAAAGCACGCAGCAGCACGTTCCGGTCGGTGGTCTTGGCGTATTCCAGCAGCAGGCTGGTTGCGGTGGGGACCGGTAGTTCCTGGTCGGTCAGGGACACGTTGGCGCCCACTCCGACAATGACCGCTGCGGGCCCCCCGTTGGTGCCGGGGACCAGTTGGGCCAGCACTCCGGCGAGCTTGCGCCCGTCGACCAGCACATCGTTGGGCCACTTGAGCTGGGGTCTGATCTCGGTGCGCTCCTCGACGCCCTCCGCCAGGGCGAGGGCGGCGAGGAGGGAGAGCCACGAGTAACTCTGCGTGGGCAGCGGTCTGCCTGCAGGGTTGTGCGGGCGGAGCAAAATGCTCACGATCAGCGAGGAACGTTCGGGGGCAATCCATGGACGATCCAGCCGTCCACGCCCGGCGCTTTGCTGTTCGGCGGTCAAGACGCTGAGGTCCGGCCAGTCGGCGGCATGGTTTTTGGCGTGGTCAGCGAGCTCGGTGTTGGTGGATCCGGTCTCGGCCACAACCTCGAGCCGCCCGAAGGGTCCCTGGGGCGAACAGAGGGCGTTCCGGAGCGCCGCTTCATCCAATCCGGGGCGTTCGAGGTTGGAATAGCGGGAAGTCATGCTCTGATCTTACCCAGCGTGGCTTTGACCGGGCTGATGATGGCCTTCGGACAGCTGTGGCGGGTGCCCCGCAAAAGTTGTGCACGGGGGTGGGTGCCCGTTCTAAAAGGTGCATGCATTGCAGGCAGTGCATGCACCTGGCGATCCACAAATGCATGCATTGCAGGCAACGCATGCACCTTTTGAAACGCGAGTAGACACCCAGGGAAGGAAATGAAAGAAAACGAAGCGGCCGGGTCGCTGCGAAGACCGACAGTGCAGTGCAACGCACTGCACTGGCAGGGCTGGACCAGGGTCACCTCTGGCTAAAGGAAGATGTCGGGGACCAGCTGATCCTCGGCTGCTCCGAGGCTGTAGCCGGTGAAGTCGGTGACGCCTTCCTCGCGCAGCACGCCTTCGTCGGTGAAGAAGTTGCCGGTGCAGGAACGGGATGGGCGCACCAGGATGGCGTGCGCCGCATCGGCGACAATCTCCGCGCTTCGTGCGCCATTGACGATCTGCTCACCGCCGGGCAGGTTCCGGATTGCTGCGGTGTCGATCAGGGTCTGCGGCCAGAGCGAGTTGACCGCTATTCCTTCGGCCCTGAACTCTTCGGCCAGCCCGAGCGTCGTCAGGCTCATCCCGTATTTGGCCATCGTGTAGGCCAGATGGATCCCGGCCCAGCGCGGCTCCAGGTTCAGCGGCGGCGACAGGGTCAGGATGTGGGGGTTGCTTGAGGCGAGCAGGACATCCAGGGCCAACTTGCTCAACAGGAAGGTACCCCGGACGTTGATGTCGGCCATCAGGTCATAGCGCTTCATACTGACGTCGCGGGTCCGGGAAAGATCGATGGCCGAGGCATTGTTGACGACGACGTCGATCCCGCCGAACTCGGTGGTGGCAGCGGCCACCGCCGCCGCGACGTCGTCGTCGTTCCTCACGTCGCCGACAATCGGCAGGGCCTTGCCGCCGGCGTCGCGGATCTGCTGGGCTGCTGTGAACACCGTGCCGTCGAGCTTGGGGTGCGGTTCACCGGTTTTGGCCATCAAGGCGATGTTGGCGCCGTCGCGGGCGGCGCGCAGGGCGATCGCGAGTCCGATGCCGCGGCTGCCGCCGGACATCAGGATGGTGCGCCCCGCGAGGGTTGCCGGGGTGGATTGACGTGGGGCATCGTTGCTGGCGGTCATAACGTAAGAATAGTGGTGCAGGGGTGCCAGGAACCTAATTGTTACCGGCGGGTAACATGCGCGGCTGAGCTAATTCTATGGGGAGGAAATTGTAGGAGTCCTACAGCGGTAGTGACCGTTTCCCTCACTAGACTGGGGGAAACGCCGGGCGCTTTGTGGGGAACCTACTTAACCCGGCGGTGGCCCGTTCATCGCCAACCCGGAGACTCAATGCAGACTGGCTCAGTACCTGTGGTCGCGCAGGATCAGATAATCGACCTCACCACCACCGCAGGGAAGCTTGCAGATTTCCGCCGCCGCGAGGGCCTCGCCCAGCAGCCGTCCGGTCCGGAGTCGGTGGCGAAACAGCATGCCCGCGGCAAAAACACGGCACGGGAGCGCATCGACCTGCTGGTCGATCCCGGATCATTCGTCGAGTTTGATGCGCTGGCGGTCCACCGGTCGACAGCGTTCGGGATGGAGGCGAAAAAACCCTTGGGCGACGGCGTCGTGTCCGGCTACGCAACAGTCGATGGCCGCCAGATCGCCGTCTACAGCCAGGACTTCTCCGTCTATGGCGGCTCGCTGAGCCAGGTCAACGGCGAAAAGATCGTCAAGGTGCAGGAATTTGCGCTCCGGAACGGCTGCCCGGTGGTCGGAATCAACGACGGCGGCGGTGCCCGCATCCAGGAGGGTGTCTCGTCACTGGCGATGTTCGCCGACATCTTCAGGAATAACGTGCACGCCTCCGGGGTCATCCCCCAGATTTCTCTCATCATGGGCCCCTGCGCCGGCGGTGCAGCCTACTCCCCCGCCCTCACCGACTACGTGGTGATGGTGGATAAGACCTCCCACATGTTCATTACCGGCCCGGACGTGATCAAGACCGTCACCGGGGAGGACGTCGACATGGAGACCCTCGGCGGCGCCCGGCAGCACAACTCCACCACCGGAACCTCCGCGTACCTCGCCTCCGATGAGCGCGACGCCATCGACTTCGTCCGTGAACTGCTCGACTTCCTGCCCTCCAATAATCTGGCTGAGGCACCGGTGACCGAATTCGTCGAACAGCTGGACCTCACCGCCGAGGATGGTGCACTCGATACCCTGATCCCGGATTCGGCAAATCAGCCGTATGACATGCGGACGGTCATCTCGGCGATTGTTGACGACGGCCACTTCCTTGAGATGCAGTCCCTTTACGCACCCAACGTGATGATCGGGTACGCCCGGGTGGAGGGCCATACGATCGGTATCGTCGCCAACCAGCCGCTGCAGTTCGCCGGCACCCTGGACATTGCTGCTTCGGAGAAGGCCGCCCGTTTTGTCCGGAACTGCGACGCGTTCAACATCCCGATCCTGACCCTCGTGGACGTCCCCGGCTTCCTCCCGGGCAAGGACCAGGAGTTCAACGGGATCATCCGCCGTGGCGCAAAACTGCTGTACGCCTACGCGGAAGCAACCGTTCCCAAGCTCACCGTCATCACCCGGAAGGCCTACGGCGGCGCGTATATCGTGATGGGCTCCAAGAAGCTCGGCGCCGACCTCAACCTGGCCTGGCCGACGGCGCAGATCGGCGTCATGGGGGCCCAGGGCGCCGTCAATATCCTGTACCGCGGGCACCTGAAGTCAGTGGCCGACGCCGGCGGCGATGTGGAGGCCGCCCGCGCCGAAGTGATCACCCAGTACGAGGAAGAGCTCCTGAACCCTTACCAGGCAGCGCAGCTCGGGTACATCGACGCGGTGATCGCACCATCGGACACCCGGCAGCACATTGTTCGCGGGCTGAGGGCGCTGCGCGACAAACGGGCTTCCAACCCCGCCAAGAAGCACGGGAACATTCCGCTATGACGCTCGCCCCCGACCAGACCCGACGGGATGCCGACGACGACGGCACCCCCGCCGAGCCAACGCTGCAGGTGATCCGCGGCACGCCGACCGCCGAGGAACTGGCGGCGCTGACCGCCGTCGTGGTCGCCCTCTCCGAGAACTCGACGGAGCCCAATGCTGCGACCCCGCACCGCACCTGGGCACGCCGGGACCACCTACGGCTCGCGCCACGGCCCGGGCCCGGGTCGTGGCGGCGGAGCGTCCGCTAGCCTCACCGACACCCTGGCCGCTCCGCCTGCCGACAGAGATTAGACTGGATCGGTAAGTCTGTCGGCTGAGAGGAAACGACCATGACCGGCAGGCATCATTCCACGGTGCCGGTGCGGCGCATCGAAGCGCGCTCCGGCACGCCAGCCTCACTTCCGCGACCCGGCTACCGGCCCGAGGTGCAGGGACTGCGGGCACTCGCCGTGCTCATGGTGGTGGTCTATCACGTCTGGCTGGGGCGAGTCTCCGGCGGTGTCGACGTCTTCCTGCTCATCTCCGCATTCCTCCTCACTCTCTCGTTCACCCGCAAGCTGGAGACTGGCACCCCGCTCGATCTGCTGCGTTACTGGGTGAACCTTTTCCGCCGACTCGTGCCAATGGCCGCACTGACCATCGTTGTCACACTCGGGGCCGTGATGGCCTTCGTGCCGCGGGGCCGGTGGACGGACCTCCTCGACCAGGCCTGGGCGTCGCTGCTCTACTTCCAAAACTGGCTGCTCGCCGTAAACTCCGTCGACTACTACGCAACAGATCACAGCACCGCGAGCCCCTTCCAGCACTTCTGGTCGCTGTCCATCCAGGGCCAGGTCTTCATCCTGTGGCCTCTCCTCTTCGCCGTTGCAGCGATTATCTCCACCCGGTTCCGGGTCAGCCCGCGGCGCATCCTGGTGGGGCTCTTTGGACTGGTGTTCGCCGGGTCGCTCGCCTTTTCCGTGTGGCAGACCGCAACGAATCAGGCGTTTGCCTACTTCGACACCCGCACCCGGTTGTGGGAATTCGCTCTTGGGTCCCTGATAGCTCTAGCCCTGCCCTACGTCCGGCTACCGATGCTGAGCCGGGTGGTCCTCGGCTGGGCTGGTATCGCGGCGATGCTCGCCGTCGGATTCGTCCTCCAGGTGGAGCAACAGTTCCCCGGTTATATCGCTCTCTGGCCCACGCTCGCGGCAGCTGCGGTGATCGTGGCCGGTGCAACGGATCACCGGTTCGGGGTGGACCGGTTCCTCGGATGGAAACCCCTGGTGAAGCTGGGCGACGCGTCCTACGCTCTTTACCTGATCCACTGGCCGCTGCTGGTGATCTTCCTGATTCATCAGGACCTCGAGTCAGCGGGGTTGTTCTCCGGTCTGGTGATCATCGCCGTGTCGGTGTTGTGGGCCGTGGTCACCACCCGATTCATCGACAAGCCGATCCGGCAACTGAAGTGGGCCGCACGCAAGCGCCGGCGGTCCGCCGTCGTCATCGCCGCCTGCGCCCTCTTCGTCGGGCTGCCGCTCGGAGTCTGGCAGTTGCAGATCCACACTGCGGCGACTGCCGCCGCCGACAACGCCAACAATCCCGGCGCCGCATCGCTGCGCGAAGGGTTCGTTCCCTTCGGTGACGCCGACGCCCCCCTGATGCCGATGATGACCGCACTCAACAGCGAGTGGGTCACCCTGGACGAGGCCTGCGCCGGCGAGTTCGATGCCTCGTCCTTCGGTTCGCTGCAGAGTGGATGCAATCAGACGACGGTGGAGAACCCGGCGAAGTTGGCCGTGGTGGTGGGCGCCTCCCATCCGCAACAGTGGGTGGCCGCGATCGAACCGGTGGCGAAACGCAACAACTGGGACCTCGTTGTGCTCCGCAAGGGGCAGTGTCCGTTCGGCGCGCCGGTCGGGAAGGAGCCGGTCGAGAACTGCGACCAATGGAACGCCGACGTCCTGGCCTACCTGGCTGCGCAGGATCCGGATCTGGTGTTCACCGTCTCCTCCTCGTCCCACCACACCCGCGAGGATGACCGCCTGGTGCCCGGCTACGAGGAGGCGGCACAGCAGATCATGGCCAGCGGCGCCCAACTGATCGCGATCCGCGACAACCCGCGTTTCCCGGTCAACATGCCGGAATGTGTCGAAAGTTCTGGCCAGGATGACCCCTCCTGCACGTTCCAGCTGGACACCAAGTTGGCGCCGGTGGACCCCGTGGCCGAGCTGGCGGCACGGTACCCGTCGCTGCATTCGATCGATCTGACGGACCTGATCTGCCCTGACGGAACCTGTCCGCCGGTGATCGGCAACGTCCTCGTATACATGGACGACAATCATCTCAGCGAAACGTATATCAAGACGATGCTGCCCGAGTTCGAGCGGAGGCTATTCCTTTCACTCGGCGCCTCCGGTTCGTCGGGCTTCGCCCCGTAACGCGGGCGCGGGCAGGTTAGCGCGGATCCATCACCGTTCCCAGGAACAGCGGCATACCCGTCTCCCCGTGGATGATCTGGTACTGGAACGGCCGGTCCAGGACGAGTTCGACGTCGGGCATCGACAGCCCCGATTCGGCCATGTCAATCTGGGTGACCGCCGCAGCGATGGTGCCTTTCTCAGCGACGGTGATGTTGGCTTCCTGCGCCGCGCCCGAGACGAAGAGTCCCGGGCTGATCGGCCCGAAGTCGGGGGCGGTGCCCAGGGTTTCGGTGAGCCCCATCCCACGGAGCAGTGCCAGCAGATCCTGGTGGTAGGTGTGATCCCATTTCGGGAGGACCAGCGCAACCTCGACCTGTGCGCCGCTCTCCATCCCCACCCGGACTTCAGCCAGCTGTTTCACGGTCAGCACTGGAGACTCCCCCTCGTCGGGCAGAACCAGCCGCAGGTATAACCCGTCGTTGTACGGCAGGTCCAATGCAGTCCACCCGTCGCCGGAGGCGTAGTTGGCGAGGGCCACCTGACGCATCATGTCGGTCTCGACAACCCCGCCGTCGGTGAGAGTGAAGGGCCCCGGCGTCGTCTCCGCCGGGTCGAAGGGCGTCTGCCACGCCGCCGCCAGATACACGGTGTTGAGCAGGCTGAGCCTGGTGTCGGGATCATAGTCGACCGGCGCCTCCTCGATCCGGCCCCCGGTGTTCTCGTTGATCCAGGAATTAATGGCCTCGGCGGTGGACCTGTCCGAATAATCCACCTGATAGACACCCGATCCGTACTGCACCGCCAGCGTCTCCAGGAACTCCGCACCAACCGGCTGGCCCCGATCGATGAACATCCCGTTAGCAAGATGCAGGAGCGGCGCTGCGGGCGGGTCCTCCTCGTCGACCGACCCTGGATCGCCGTCGTACTGCTCCCATAACCCGAGCAGCGCATTCATTGCCTCGTCCCGGTGTGCGGCCGGGAGGCCGAGCACCTCGTCCATCTCGGCGGCCGTCGTCGTCGCCGCGCCCGCACGCAGCATTGACAGCGCGTAGAGGGCGCTGACGGGGCTGGTGACACTGTTGCCGTTGGGGTTCGCGGCGAGCATGGCGGCTCCGAGCCGGAACGACGAATCGCGCAGGCTGGCGGCAGCCTCCGGGTACGCATCCACCTGCACGACGGCGCGCATGACGTTGTCGGCAACGATCAATTCGGGGCTGGACGAACCACAGGCGCCCAGGGTCAGCGCGGCGGTCGCTATGCACGCGGTAGCAACGATCCTGCGGGGTCCGGCCATGGTGTCCGCCTTCTCGGGTCACGTACGGGTGGCTCTCTCTCCACGGTAGTTCCCCAACCGAATCCCGACCCCGCGGCCCAGAACACAATCCGGTTACAGTCCTTTGATATTGCTCAAAGCAACCACCTGCGCCGGCAAACCGGTTAGGCTCGTGCTGTGAATAATGAGACTCCCGCCACAGCCAGTCACCCGTCCGTGCAGCTTCCCACCCGGACAAAGACAGCCATCGACGCCGTCGCTGACGCCTACACCGAGACCCTGCTGCAGCTTGACCCGGGCTTCGCTACCGAGCTTGGCTTCCCCGGCCACGAAACCGAGTACCGCGATTACTCCCCTGCCGGCCTGGAGGCCTGGGCCGAGGCCACCACGGAGACGCTCGGCCGGCTGACCGATCTGGAACCGGTCGACGACGTCGACCGGGTCACCCTGGACGCCATGCGGGAGCGCCTCGGGCTGGAACTGGAAATCCACGGCACCGGAATGAACCTTGCCGACCTGAACAACCTCGCCTCGCCGGCCCAGGAAATCAGGATGATCTTCGACCTGATGCCCACCGACACCGCCGACCAGTGGGCCCACATCGCCGGCCGTCTGCACAACATCCCCGATGCCCTCGCCGGGTACATCGTCTCCCTGCGGGCCGGCAAGGATCGTGGCCTCGTCGCAGCCGAGCGGCAGATCAGGATTGTGATCGACCAGACCACCAAGTACGCCCAGGATGGCGGCTTCTTTGACGACTTCGTCTCGAACGCGTCCATTGACGACGGCGAGTTGCCGGCGCAGCTACGTCAGGACCTGCTGGCGGGGTCGGCTGCGGCTCGAGCCGCGTACCAGCGGCTGGGCGCTTTCCTGCAGGAGGAACTCCTGCCGGTCGCCCCAGCCAAGGACGCGGTTGGGCGGGAGCACTATGCCCTGATGTCGCGCCGGTTCCTGGGCGCCGTCGTCGACCTCGAGGAGACATACCAGTGGGGAGTCGAAGAGCTGGACCGGGTGATCGCCGAGCAGGAAGCGGTCGCCCACGAGATCAAGCCGGGTGCGTCCATCGAAGAGGCGATGAGAATCCTCGACGAGTCCCCCGAGCTGCAGTTGCAGGGTGCCGATGCCCTGCAGTCATGGATGCAGCAGCTCTCGGATAAGGCGGTCGCCGAGCTGGCGGGAGTCCACTTCGACATTCCCGCCATCATGCGCACCATTGAATGCCGGATCGCGCCCACCCATGAGGGAGTCATCTACTACACGGGACCCAGCGACGACTTCTCCCGACCGGGCCGCATGTGGTGGTCAGTCCCCGAGGGTGAGGACTCCTTCACCACCTGGAAGGAAACCACCACCGTTTACCACGAGGGCGTTCCGGGCCACCACCTGCAGATTGCCACGGCGACCATGCAGCGCGGGCTCCTCAACAACTGGCGACGCAATGCCGTGTGGGTCTCCGGGCACGGTGAGGGCTGGGCACTGTACGCCGAGCGGCTGATGCAGGAGCTGGGATACCTCAACCATCCCGGCGAACGGCTGGGCATGCTCGACGCGCAGCGGATGCGGGCGGCCCGCGTGGTGTTCGACATCGGGGTCCATCTGGAACTGGAGGTTCCCGAGCGCTGGGGCACCGGCACCTGGACCCCCGACAAGGGGTACGAATTCCTCAAACGGAACATCGCCATCAGCGAGGGTTCCCTGGACTTCGAGTTCAACCGGTACCTGGGCTGGCCCGGGCAGGCGCCGTCCTACAAGATCGGGCAGCGGCTGTGGGAGCAGATCCGCGACGAGGTCAAGGAACGCGAAGGCTCAGCGTTTGACCTGCGCAGCTTCCACACCCGTTCCCTGAACCTGGGGTCGGTCGGGCTGGACACGCTGCGCCGGGCTTTGGTCGGCTAGGCGACCCCGGGTCGATCCGGGTTGCCCAACGGAGCGCGGTTGGGGGCGCCGCGCGGAAGTGTCTAGGCTGAACTATGACCTCCCACCTGATTCTCGCTTCAGCGTCCCCCGCCCGCACCAAAGTCCTGACCGACGCCGGGATCAGCCACTCGGTGCTGGTCTCCTCGGTGGACGAGGACGCCGTCGCCGCGCAGTACGGTCCGCTCGATGCGTTCGACACCTCCCTCCTCCTGGCGCGGGCCAAGGCCGAGGCGGTCGCGTCAGCCGACGGTTCCGAGGGTGCGCTGGTGATTGGTTGCGACTCGATCTTCGAGTTCGACGGCGAAGCACACGGCAAACCGTGGGAACCAGAGATTGCCCGCGCCCGGATCCGGCGCATGAGCGGATCCTTTGGTGTCCTGCACACCGGGCACTGGCTCGTTGACACGCGTGACGCGTCCGACGGCGGATCGGGTGCCACCGTGGGCGCCGTCGCCTCTGCGTCGGTGCATTTCGCGCAGCTGACCGACGACGAGATCGACGCCTACGTGGCTACTGGCGAGCCCCTGCAGGTGGCCGGGTCCTTCACCATCGACGGACTGGGTGGAGCGTTCATCACCCGGGTCGACGGCGATCCGCACGCGGTCATCGGGCTCAGCGCCTCAACCCTGCGGGGGCTGCTGGCGTCGGCAAACCTGACGGTGATGGACTTCTGGGTTTAACCGGGTAACCCCGGGACCCTTTGTAGCATCTCTACAAAGAAACCACCCGCCACACGCGCTATCCGCATGGATTATGGGCAAAGACAACAATATGGCGCTAGGCTCCGAACAGATACGAAGGAGCCAGACCACACCATGAGCGAGTCCTTTTCCGCTGCAGTAAACCCCGTTTCCAAGGTCCTGATCGCCAACCGCGGCGAGATTGCCGTGCGCATCATCCGCGCGGCCCGCGATGAGGGCCTGATTTCGGTTGCCGTTTACGCCGACCCTGACCGGGATGCACTGCACGTCCGCCTTGCCGATGAAGCGTATGGCCTGGGTGGCAGCACCGCGGCCGAGTCCTACCTGGTGATGGACCGGATCCTCGAAGCAGCCCAACGCAGCGGCGCTGACGCCATCCACCCCGGCTATGGCTTCCTGTCCGAGAACGCCGACTTCGCCCGGCAGGTGATCGACGCTGGCATCACCTGGATTGGGCCCTCCCCCGACGCCATCTCCCAGCTCGGCGACAAGGTCAAAGCCCGCCACATCGCCGAGAAGGTCGGCGCACCCTTGGTGCCGGGCACCAAGGACCCGGTTGAATCCGTTCGTGAAGTCCAGGATTTCGCCAGCGAGTTTGGGCTCCCCCTGGCGATCAAGGCGGCATTCGGCGGCGGTGGCCGCGGAATCAAGGTGGTCCGCGACGCTGCTGACATTCCCGAAGCCTACGATTCAGCAGTCCGCGAAGCCACCGCAGCCTTCGGCCGCGGCGAGTGCTTCGTCGAACGGTTCCTCGACGCACCCCGCCATGTCGAAACCCAGTGCCTCGCCGACGCCCACGGGAACGTCGTCGTCGTCTCCACCCGCGATTGCTCGCTGCAGCGCCGCAACCAGAAGCTGGTCGAAGAAGCGCCCGCACCGTTCCTGAGCGCGGACCAGAACCGTCGGCTCTACGAGGCGTCCAAGGCCATCCTTCGGGAAGCCGGCTACCAGGGCGCCGGGACGTGCGAGTTCCTGGTGGGCCAGGACGGCACCATCTCCTTCCTTGAGGTCAATACCCGGCTCCAGGTGGAGCACCCCGTCTCCGAGGAAGTCACCGGCATCGACCTGGTCCGGGAGCAGTTCCGGCTCGCCCGCGGCGAAGCCCTCGGCTACGGCGACCCCGAGGTCCGTGGCCACTCCTTCGAGTTCCGCATCAACGGCGAGGACGCGGGCCGGAACTTCATGCCCGCCCCCGGCACAGTCCAGACCCTCACCCTCCCCACCGGGCCCGGCATCCGGGTGGATTCAGGCATCGAGGCCGGTGAGGTGATCGGCGGCAACTTTGACTCCATGCTGGCGAAGCTCATTGTCACCGGGGCCACCCGCACCCAGGCCCTGCAGCGTGCACGGCGCGCCCTCTCGGAGATGCAGGTCACCGGCATGCCGACGGTGCTCCCGTTCCACGCCGCCGTCGTTGCCGACCCAGCCTTCGCACCCTCCGAGGGGCCGTTCACGGTTCACACCCGCTGGATCGAAACCGAATTCGACAACACCATTGCTCCGTGGTCCGCCGGGGAATCAGCCGATCCAGCGTCCGACGACGACGCCCCCCGCCAGCGGATCACCGTCGAGGTGGCTGGCAAACGCCTCGAGGTCGTCCTGCCCGCAGGGCTGGGCGGTACCGGCCGGCAGTCCCCTGCCGGGAAGCCCAAGAAGGCGCTGCGTGCCCGCGGTGGTTCGGCGTCGGCGGCCGACGGCGATGACCTCACCTCCCCCATGCAGGGCACCATCGTGAAGGTGGCTGTGTCCGACGGCGACCTCGTCGCGGAGGGTGACCTGATCGTGGTGCTTGAGGCCATGAAGATGGAGCAACCTTTGACCGCCCACAGGTCCGGCACCCTCTCCGGATTGAGTGCTTCGCCAGGCGACACGGTGGCCGCCGGAGCAGTCATCGCCGCGATCTCCGACTAGCCGCCGCACGCTCGTGCTGGGCTACCCGTCGTCTTCGGGCTGTCCCTGTTCTCGTTCAGCCTCTTTCTCCAGCTTCTCCTGCTCACGCTGTTGTTTTTCAAGCTCCCGCTCAGCCTCCCGCTGCGCCTTGTCATCCTCGCTACCGGCGTCGTCCCCGTTCTCCTCCTCATCGTCGCCACCCGATGGAGGACTCACCGGCGGGACGGGCGTTTCAGCCGGGGTTTCGGGTAAAGGCGACGGCGTGTTTGTGGTGGGCTCCGGAACGGGCGCTGCAGGCGCTGTGGGTGCTGCGGGATTTGCAGGATCCGCTGGTCCAACCTCGGCCGTGATCGCAAGGAGCAACTCATCGATAGTTGACGTGATCTGCGCCGCGCGGTCGGAGCTGACGGTGCCCTGCCCCTGCGCCACGGTGACCGCCTGACTGAGATCGAGGGCCAACTGGGTGGCACCGGCCTGGTCGCCGGCGGCAGCGGCCGTCGCAATGTCACGCACTGAGGCCTGGAAGGCGGCGGCCGTCTCCGACTCCAGTTCGGGAGCGCCGCACCCCGCCAGGAGCAGGGCGACGCCGAGGGACGCGCCTGCTGCCCACTGATATCCTCGCCGGCTCATGGTTGCACCCTTTCGTAGAGTTCCTGGAGCAATTCACCAGTGGTGCCCGGCACCGCCGGTAGCTCTTCGACGGTCTCCTGCCCAGCCAGATTCAGACCCACCACCGCTGCCACGCCGAGGGCAAGCACAGCGATAGCAGCAAACACGCCGATCAGCCATGGGCGCCGTCGGCCCGGTCGACGGCTGGCACCAGCGGGTCGCGCCGCCGTCGGGGCAGCATTCGGGGTCGCCGGCCGGGGCCGGGTCTTAGGCCGGGTCTCAGGCGGGTTCGCAGGCCGGGTCGCGGGCCGGGACGCTGCCTGGTCGGTCCCCGGGGACGCACTAGCCTGCTGCACCTCAGCCGTGGCCGGAGCGGCAGCCATGATCGTGGTCCGCTCGGGCTGGTGTCCTGGCTCGTCGGGCACGGTGAGCTGGAACCGGGTCGCGGCGGGCCCCCCAGTGGTGAGCACCTCGGTGTGGGGCCCCCCAGTGGTAAACACCTCGGTGTGCGGTTCGGGGGTCTGCCACTGGGCGAATTCGGCGGCGACGGCGCCGGCAGTGGGCCGGTCGTCGGGGTGAGCGGCGGTCATCCGGGACAGCAGCGACTGCCAGTTCGGTCCGAGGGCGGCGGGGATCTCCGGCGGCCGGTGCAGCCGAGCCACCGCTGTTTCGAGACTGGTCCCCGGAAACGCGCGCGCACCGGTCAGTGATTCCAGCAGGACCAGCCCGAGGGAGTAGATGTCGGTGGGAGTGCCGATGGCTCCGCCGCGGGCTTGTTCGGGGCTAAGGTAGGCGGCCGTGCCGATGGTCTGTCCGGTGGCCGTCTGCCGCGCGGCATCGTAGAAGCGCGCGATGCCAAAGTCGGTGAGCAGGAAGCCGAAGACCCCGCTATCGGGATCCGTGGTCCGCGTCAGGATGTTGGAAGGCTTGATATCGCGATGCAGGATGCCCTGCTGGTGGATGTATGCCAAGGTCCTCGCCACGTCCCACCCTGCCAGCCGCACCGCATCGGAGGGTAGCGGACCGTCCGCGAGCAACGCGCCCAGATCGGGGCCCTCGATCAGTTCCATCACCAGGTAGGTGGGCCCCGACGAGGTACTGGACGAATCCATATCGAGCACCCGGACCAGTCCCGGGTGGTGGAGCCCCGCCAGGAGCCGGGCCTCGTCCGATCCGCGGGACACGCCGTCGGCTGCAGCGGACCGGAACAGCTTCACCGCCACGTCCCTGCCGAGCCGCATGTCACGGGCCCGGTACACCTCGGCCATCCCGCCGGTGCCGACCACTCTACCCAGGAGATAGCGTCCGTCAGCCAGTGATTGGGTACTCATACTTCCTCCGCTGGATTGATTTCCCGTCCGATTCTACGTGGGAGCCTCCACCCACCCGTCAGGAGCCGCCGACGACGACGGCGCGGCACCCGTGGGTACCGCGCCGTCGTGAAGGGTTGGGAAAGGGTCAGGCGACGTTGTTGTCGTAATCGTGGTCGCGGGTTTCCCGGCTGAGCCACAACGCAATGAACGTCGCTACTGCTGCCGCGCTCAGATACAGACCGACCAGCAGTGTGCTGCCGTCGGCGAGCTGCCAGAGGGCAATAGCAACGAACGACGCCGGAGCAGCACCGATGACACTCGACATGTTGTACGCAACGGCGGAACCGGTGTACCTGACGTTCGCCGGGAACAGCTCCGGCAGGATGGCCGCCATGGGTCCGAAGGTGAGGCCCATCAGGATGAAGCCGATGATGAGCAGCGCCATCGCACCGGTCGTGCCGGCACCGAACAGGGGAACCCAGGTGAAACCAAACAACGCGATCCCGATGGTGGTGGCCATCAGCATCTTCCGGCGGCCGAACTTCTCGGCAAGCGGGCCGGACACCAGGGTGAAGATGCCGAAGAACACCACACCGATTATGAGCATCATCAGGAAGTCTCCCCGTGCAATGCCCAGTCCCGGCACGAAGGCCTCAGCGGCGGCGTCGTCGAACCCGCGACCCGCAGCTTCGGCGGCCGCCCGTGCGTCCTCGACCGAGGCCGGGGTGGTGCCGAAGGTCAGCGTGAAGGCGGTCATCAGGTAGAACAGCACGTAGGTGGCGAACATGATGAAAGTGCCGAGCAGCAGGGCCCGCCACTGGTGCTTGAAGACGCTGGCGAGAGGCAGTTTCACGACCTTGCCCTTGTCCTTGACCTGCTGGAAGGAGTGGCTTTCGATGAGCTTGAGGCGGACATACAGTCCAACGATGACCAGGACCGCGCTGAGCAGGAACGGTACCCGCCAGCCCCAGTCGAGGAACTCCTCGTTGGTGAGGGTGGCGTTGAGGTAGACGAACAGGAGGTTCGCGAGGATGAAGCCGATCGGTGCACCCAGTTGGGGGAATGTGCCGTAGACGGCGCGCTTGTTCTTCGGCGCGTTTTCGGTGGCGAGCAGCGCAGCGCCGCTCCATTCACCACCGAGGGCGAGGCCCTGGAAGAAACGCAGCAGTACCAGCAGCGCCGGCGCGAGAATGATCCAGCCGTCCACCTGGGCGGTCGGCAGGACACCGATGAGGAACGTGGCAATACCCATGGTGAGTAGGGAAGCGACCAGCGTCCCCTTCCGCCCGATCCGGTCGCCGTAGTGACCGAAGATGATCGACCCGAGTGGCCGGGCCACGAAGGCGACGCCGAAGACGGCGAAGGAGCTCAGAATCGCGTTCGCCGGGGTGGCGTCCGGGAAGAAAAGCGCAGGGAAGACCAGCACTGATGCCGTGGCGTAAATGTAGAAGTCATAGAACTCGATGGTGGTGCCGATCAGGCTGGCGAAGATGACGCGGCCCTTGGGGTTTTTCGGCTTTGCTACACCGACGTCCACGGCGGACGGGGTTGTTGACATGTCTGCGGCTTTCTCTCACTAGGGCGCGCGTGGGCGCCTCGAACAGGGTGGGTGAATGCATCTATCAGATCAGCAAGGTCCAGCAGGTGGATAAAATTGTCCAGCATGTGGACAGCGCGACCCAAGGTTGGGTCGCCACGCACCAGCCCAGGCGGATCCGGCGCGTACTTCCGAAAAGTCCTAGAGTCGGACGTGCAGCCGCCGGGCAGCCTCAGAGATGGAGCCGGTCAGCGACGGGTAGACGGTGAAGGTGTTGGCCACATCGTCAACGTGGAGCTTCTTGGTCACCGCGAGCGCCAGCGGAAAAATCAGCTCGGAGGCGCGGGGGCCGACGACGACGCCGCCAATCACCGTTCCGGACCCCTTGCGGGAGATGATTTTCACAAACCCGTCAGTGACGTTCATCATCTTCGCGCGGGCATTGGTGTGCAGCGAAAGCTTGACGACGTCGCCCTGGTAACGGCCGGACTCGACGTCCGCCTCGGAGACGCCAACCGTCGCGATCTCGGGGGCCGTGAAAATGTTGGAAGCAACCTGCTTCAGTTTCAGCGGGGTCACACTGTCCCCCATCAGGTGGGCCATGGCGATCCGGCCCTGCATCGCCGCCACCGAGGCGAGCGCCAGCACGCCTGTGCAGTCCCCCGCCGCGTACACGTTCGGGGCTGAGGTGCGGGAGACGCCGTCGACCTTGATGTGGCCCGACTCGGTGAGCTGGACCCCTGCGTCCTCAAGCCCAATGCCCGCGGTGTTGGGGATTGACCCGACGGCGATCAGACAGTGGCTACCCTCAACGGTCCGGCCGTCGGAGAGCGTAACGACGACGCCGTCGCCCACCCGCTGCACGCCCTGCGCCCGGCATTCCGACAGCACCGTCATGCCGCGGTTGGTGAATACGTTCTCAAGCACCTCGGCGGCGTCGGCGTCCTCTCCGGGGAGTACCCGGTCCCGGCTGGAGATCAGGGTGACCTTCGATCCGAGGCCGTCGTAGGCTGAGGCGAACTCGGCTCCCGTGACCCCCGAGCCAACCACAATGAGATGCTCAGGTACCTCGGTGAGGGTGTAGACCTGGGTCCAGTTGAAGATTCGCTCGCCGTCGGGCTGGGCGGTGGGCAGTTCACGGGGATGCGCACCGACGGAAAGGAGGATGGCGTCGGCTTCGACCACTGTGGCCTCACCGTCGGAGGTGACCTCAAGCCGGTGGTTGTCCAGCAGCTTTCCTTCGCCGATGAGGATCTTCACACCCACCCGCTCCAGTGCGCGGGCGATATCGGCTGACTGCTCGGCAGCAAGTTTCAGGAGCCGCGCGTTGACCTGGCCGAGATCCGCGTAGGCCGCCTCGGTGTTTTCGAAGCGCACCCCCAGTTCATGCGCCGAGGCCACTCGTGCCATGATGTCGGCTGTCGCGATGAGTGTCTTGGAGGGCACGACGTCGGTCAGCACTGCCGCTCCACCGAGCCCGTGTCGTTCGACGATAGTGACGCTGGCGCCGAGGGACGCGGCGACCATTGCCGCCTCATACCCGCCGGGACCGCCGCCCAGGATAGCTATTCGAAGGGCACTGAAATCAAGTTGGCTGGTCACAACTGTCCATTCTGTCCTATCCCCGCCGCTCGCTCAAACGATTCCCGTCCCGGCCACCCGCTCTCGGCGGTGGCCGCGGGCGGGGAACTGAGGGTAAGTTTGATCAGTGATCGAGAACCCCACGTCAATGACGCCGACCGACCCTTTCGACCTGGCCCGCGCTGCGGCCGATTACATCGCCGCGCAGACGGGCGTCGACCGCCACGATATTGCCCTGGTGCTGGGCTCGGGGTGGGGTGAATCAGCCAACCTGATCGGCGAAACCACCCACACCCTCGAGGCCTCGGACATCCCCGGCTTCTCGGCCCCCGCCGTCGAGGGCCACGTCGGGACCGTGCGGTCAGTCCTGACGACGTCGGGCAAACGCGCCCTGGTGGTTGGTTCCCGCACCCACTATTACGAGGGCAAGGGTGTTCGGGCCGTCGTGCACGGGGTGCGCACCGCCGCCGCTACCGGGGCGAAGATCATGGTGCTGACCAACGGGTGTGGCGGGTTGCAGGAGAAGTGGACCCCGGGCACCCCCGTCCTGATCAGCGATCACCTTAACCTCACCGCCACGTCACCACTCGAGGGCGCCACCTTCGTTGACCTGACCGACCTCTACTCCTCGCGGGTCCGAACGATCGCCCGCGAGGTCGATCCGTCCCTCGACGAGGGCGTCTACGCGCAGTTCACCGGACCGCACTATGAGACGCCCGCCGAGGTGCGTTACGCCAGGACGATCGGTGCTGACCTGGTGGGCATGTCGACGGCACTCGAGGCCATCGCCGCCCGCCACGCTGGCATGGAGGTGTTCGGGATTTCCCTGGTCACCAACCTGGCCGCCGGCATCAGCACCGCACCGCTGAGCCACGCCGAAGTGATCGAATCCGGCACGGCGGCCGGACCCCGCATCTCACGCCTGCTGGCTGACATCATCAGCCGGCTCTAGAAGTTGACCGAAGGTATGAAAAAGCTATGACGCACGCCGACCACGAATCACTTCTCGCAGCCGCACGCACCTGGGCGGCCGAGGACCCCGATCCGCACACCACCGCGGAGCTGGAGGCGCTGCTCGCGCAGGTGGCCGACGACGACACCCGTACCGCCGCAACCCAGGACCTGCAGGACCGTTTCAGCGGACCGCTGCTCTTCGGCACTGCGGGACTCCGTGCCGCCCTGGGCGCCGGACCGAACCGGATGAACCGGGTCGTGGTTCGCCGCGCCGCCGCCGGTCTGGCCGCCCACGTGACTGGCAGCGCCGAGGGGGCGTATGTGCCGCGCGCCGTCGTCGGCTTCGATGCCCGCCACAACTCGCGGATCTTCGCCGAGGAAACCGCTGCCATCTTCACCGCCGCGGGCATCCAGACCTTCCTGATGCCCAGCGAACTGCCGACGCCGGTCCTCGCCTACGCGGTCCGCGCCCTGGAGTGTGAGGTGGGGGTGATGGTCACGGCAAGCCACAACCCACCCCAGGACAACGGGTACAAGGTCTACCTGGGAGGCCGCGCCGTCGACGACGCCGGCCGCGGGGCACAGATCGTGGCCCCGCAGGACACCGAGATCGCCGCCCGCATTGCAGCGGTAGGCCAGCTCGGCAGCATCCTGCTGGCGGCCGAGGGCTGGAATGTCCTGCCGGAGAGCATCGCCAAGGACTATGTCACATCGGTGGTTGCACTGGCGGATCGGGAGCGGTTCCCGGACCGGGACCTCTCGATCGTGCTGACCCCGATGCACGGGGTAGGCGGCACCACCGCACAGCAAGTGCTGGCCGCGGCCGGATTCGGGACCGTCCACGTGGTAGCCGAGCAGGCAGACCCGGACCCGGACTTCCCCACCGTTGACTTCCCCAACCCCGAGGAGCCCGGCGCGCTCGACCTTGCCATCGCTGCTGCTCTAGCTCACGACGCCGACCTGGTGCTGGCCAACGACCCGGACGCCGATCGGGTTGCAGTAGCAGCCAAAGATCCGGCGACCGGTGAGTGGCGGATGCTCCGCGGCGATGAGACGGGGGCCCTGCTGGGGCAACACCTCGCCGTGCGCCGGGCGCAGGACACCGGTGAGCATGCTGCGGGGGCCGTCTTCGCCAACTCGATTGTGTCCTCGCGGCTACTCTCCCGCATCGCCGCAACCGCCGGGATCCCCCACACCGAAACCCTGACCGGATTCAAGTGGATTTCCCGGGTCCCGTCGCTCGCCTACGGCTACGAGGAAGCGCTGGGCTACTGCGTGGCACCCGACCTGGTCCGGGACAAGGACGGGATTTCCGCGGCGCTGCTCCTGGCCGAGCTTGCCGCGGCCACCAAGGCCGAGGGCCGGACCCTGTTTGACCTGCTCGATGACCTGGCACTGCTGCACGGGCTGCACGCCAGCGACCAGCTCTCGGTCCGGGTCGGCAGCCTTGGCCTGTTGGACGCCATGATGAACCGGTTGCGGGAAAACCCCCCGCAGGCCTTCGCGGACTCGGCAGTCGACGTCGTGCAGGACCTCCTCACCGGCTACGCCGGGCTTCCGCCGACCGACGGGCTGCTGTACCTGACCCGGGAGGACACCCGGGTGATCATCCGGCCCAGCGGCACCGAGCCGAAGCTGAAGTGCTACCTGGAGGTCATCGAACCGGTGGAGTTGGCCGCCGAGCTCGACGATGCGAAGCTGACCACCCGCGCCCGGCTGGACGCGGTCCTGCGCGATGTGGAGGAGTCCCTGGGGCTCTAACCGCTGGGAACACCACTGCGTGACTGGGCTCCACCGTGGTGAACCGGGGCTATCGGGTACCCGTCTGGGTGCCGCTGCCGCCCTGGGCGCTGAATCCAGTTATGGTTGAGTCAGTATCGTTTTGCACAATTTCGAGGAGACTCCATGTCACACACCACTACGTCCTCCGAGCGGACCGCTCCGCGCAAGCAGCCCACCCACTCGGGCGAAGGCCACCTGGTCAACAACCTCGTGACATTCGCCGTAATGATGGTGTTGTTCCTCGGCGCCGTCGGCTCCCTGGCCTTCTTCGACCAAAACAATGTCTGGGCCTTCGCCGTCTGCCTGACGCTGTTCTTCCTGGCCTTCTGGATCCCCCAGTCCATCCTGGGACGCTCCGATACCGGACCCACCCTCGCCAAGGGCGACCGCAAGGCCTAGCCGGCCAAATACACGGCTTCCACCCATAAAAAAGTGGCGGACCTGCAGACGAGTGGTTGAGCAACCACTCCCCTGCAGGTCCGCCACTTTTTTGTGCGGTGGGACGGCTAGAGCAGACCCTTGGTGTGCCAGACGGTCTTCGTTTCGGTGAAGAACGTGATCCGGTCGATCGAGGGGGCTCCGGCGTCTGGCCCGGTCTCGGGTGGGAGGACCCGTTTCAGGGTTTCGGCCGCGGCGATCTGCAGGTCCACCCAGTCCAGGTTCTCGGCACCGAGCAGGTCCAGGGCGTTGACGTCGGCGTGGGAGGCCAGCCAGGGGGCGATCTCGGCGGGGGAACCGCTGAGGATGTTCACGACGCCGGCGGGCACGTCGGAGGTGGCAAGGACTTCCCCGAGGCTCAGGGCCGCCAGCGGTGCACGCTCGTTGCCCAGCACCACCACGGTGTTCCCGCTGACCAGCACCGGCGCGACGGCGCGGACAAACCCGAGCAGCGAGCCAACGCCCTGCGGTGCGATGACCGCGACGACGCCGGTGGGCTCGGGAGTGGACAGGTTGAAGTACGGGCCCGACACCGGGTTCGCATTACCTGCCACCTGCACGTATTTATCGGCCCAGCCGGCGTACCAGACCCACAGGTCGATGGCTTCGTCGACCTGGGCGGCCGCCGCCGTATCGGAGACCCCTTCGGATGCGGCGATTTCCTCGGCGAACTGCGCCCGGCGCCCGTCCAGGACCTCCGCGATCCGGTACAGCACCTGGCCGCGGTTGTACCCGGAGGTTCCGGCCCAGCCGCTCACGGCAGCGCGGGCGGCGGTGACGGCGTCGCGCGCGTCCTTGCGTGATCCCTTGGCGGCGTTGACCGTGTTCAACATGGGGCCACCCTTCCTGGTTGCTACCTCATACACCCGACCCGATTCGCTGCGGACGAACTTGCCGCCAATGTAAAGCTTGTATGTCTTGGGTACGCCTAGCCGTGCAGCGCTCATTTGGAGCCTCCCAGGGGGGTCTTGTTCATGATGGCTGAGACGACCGATGACTTGGGCCCAGCCGCGGGGGCCAGATAGGCGCCGAGTCCGTGGCGGCCGCCTTCCCTGCCGTACCCGGATTCCTTGTAGCCGCCGAACGGCGACGCGGGGTCGAACTTGTTGAACGTGTTGGCCCAGACCACCCCGGCACGCAACTTGTCGGCGACCGCGAGGACCCGGCTGCCCTTGTCCGACCAGATCCCTGCCGAGAGACCGTACGGGGTGTTGTTGGCCTTCGCAATCGCCTCCGTCGGGGTGCGGAACGTCAGGACCGAGAGCACTGGTCCGAAGATCTCGTCCCGGGCGATGCGGTGGCTGGTGGACACGTTCGTGAAAATCGTGGGCGGGAACCAGAAGCCCTGCTGCGGCAGGTTACTCGCCGGGCTCCACCGGGTGGCGCCCTCCTGCTCGCCGATGTCGGAGAGCTCACGCATCCGGCCCAGCTGGGACGCCGAGTTAATGGCACCAATGTCAGTGTTCTTGTCCAGCGGATCCCCTACCCGCAGGGTGGACAAGCGCTCCTTGAGACGTTCGACGACTTCGTCATGCACCGATTCCTGCACCAGCAGGCGTGATCCGGCGCAGCAGACCTGCCCCTGGTTGAAGAAGATCCCGTTGACGATGCCTTCGATGGCCTGGTCGATCGGGGCGTCATCGAACACGATGTTCGCGCCCTTGCCGCCGAGTTCGAGGGTGAGCTTCTTGCCGGTCCCGGCAGTCGAACGGGCAATGGACCGGCCGACGGCGGTGGACCCCGTGAACGCCACCTTGTTGACGTCCGGATGGTTCACCAGGGCCGAGCCGGTGGCCCCCGCGCCGGTAACAATGTTGACCACGCCTGCCGGCAGGTCGGCTTGCTGCAGGATTTCGGCGAACAGCATGGCAGTCAAGGAGGTGGTCTCGGCGGGTTTGAGGACCACGGTGTTGCCGGCGGCCAGGGCCGGGGCAATCTTCCATGCCAGCATCAGAAGCGGGAAGTTCCACGGGATCACCTGGGCTGCCACACCCAGCGAACGCGGGTTCGGGCCCAGCCCTGCATGGTCGAGCTTGTCGGCCCAGCCCGCATAGTAGAAGAACCACGCGGCCACCAGGGGAACGTCGACGTCGCGGCTTTCCTTGATCGGCTTGCCGTTGTCGAGGGTTTCGGCGACGGCCAGTTCACGGGAACGTTCCTGCACCAGCCGGGCAATACGGAACAGGTACTTGCCCCGGTCCGTGCCGGAGAGTTTCGACCAAGTCTTTTCGTAGGCCCGCCGGGCAGCGGCGACGGCAGTATCGACGTCGGCCTCGCTGGCGCACGAGATGGTGGTGATCTTCTGCTCGGTGGCCGGGGAGATCGTGGTGAAGGACTCACCGTTGCCGGGGACGAACTCACCGTTGATGAACAGGCCGTACTCGCTCTTGAGGTCCAGGATGGAGGTGGACTCCGGGGCCGGTGCGTACTCTAGAAAAGTCATGGGTAGTCCTTAGTCGATCGTGACGTAGGCAGGGCCGGAGTAGCTGCCGCTGGTGAGCTTCTGACGCTGCAGGAGCACGTCATTGAGCAGGCTTGAGGCGCCGAAGCGGAACAGGTCCGGCTCCAGCCATTCCTCTCCAACGGTCTCGGCGACGGTGACCAGGTACTTGATGGCGTCCTTGGACGTGCGGATCCCGCCGGCCGGCTTCACACCGATCTTTTCGCCGGTCAGCCGGTGCCAGTCCCGGACCACTTCAAGCATGGACAGCGTCACCGGGAGGGTCGCCGCGGGGGCCACCTTGCCGGTGGAAGTCTTGATGAAGTCCCCGCCGGCCAGGATGGACAGCCACGAGGCACGCCGGATGTTGTCGTACGTATTCAGCTCACCGGTTTCCAGGATCACCTTCAGATGCGCGTACGAACCATCGGGGCGACGGCAGGCCTCCTTCACCGCAACGATCTCGTCGAAGACCAGACCATACCGGCCCGACAGGAACGCGCCACGGTCAATGACCATGTCGATCTCGTCCGCACCCGCCGCGACAGCGTCCGCGGTGTCCGAGAGCTTCACCGAACGAGACGCGCGCCCGGACGGGAACGCCGTGGCAACAGCAGCCACATTGATACGGCCCGGGGCGTCGGCGTCGTGGGCCCTCCCCAGCGCCTCGACCGCGTACGGCACCATGTCGCCATACACACACACCGCGGCCACCCGCGGGGTGGAGAGATCGCCGGCGTCGGGCACCAACGCCTTCGCGACGAGCGACCTGACTTTGCCAGGGGTGTCTGACCCTTCGAGAGTGGTCAGGTCAATCAGGGAAATGATCTTGTCCAGGGCCCAGGCCTTGGACGTCGTCTTGATTGACCGGGTCCCGAGGGCCGCCGCGCGCGCTTCCAGGCCCACCGCGTCAACGCCGGCAATGCCCTCCAGATAGCGTCGCAGGCTCTTCTCCGTCAGGTCCCCGCCGATCACTTCCAATGCACGTGACGCGGGAGCGATCGCGGTGCTCCCGGTGGCAGTAGTTTCCATCGTTGAGTGTTCTCCGTACTTTGATTCGGTGCCATGGCGGGACGGTTCCCTCAGCGAAGATCGTCCCCGCAGCAGCGCTGCTGACGGCTGGTTTCCAGGGGCTGTGGGACAGGAGGTCATACCCGTATGGTCGCGTCCGACTTTACCACCGCGCCCTGTCCGCGGCGATGCCCGCCAGCCTTGGTCGCCAGCCTTGGCCGCCGGCCTTCCCGCTGGTACGCCTAATCGGTGAAGATCGCGTCCACCACATTCTGGGCCCAGGTGAGGATGTCGGCGTCGGCGAGGTCCCGTCCGCCCACCGGTGAGGATTTGGGTTTCGGAATCAGCGCGGCGTTCAGCGCCGGTTTCAGCGAGGCCCCCGGATACATGCGCTTGAGCCGCATCTCCTTCGATTCCGGCAGGACGGCCGGGGCGAACTTGATGAAGTTTCCCTGCAGCGCCACATCGGTCAGGCCCGCGGCACGCGCCGCCACCCGGAACCGGGCCACCGCAATGAGGTTGACCACCGGGGCGGGCGGCTCCCCGTATCTGTCGCCCAGTTCCTCCACCACCCCGTCGATTGCCTCGTCCGTCACAGCGGAAGCCAGCTTGCGGTAGGCCTCCAGGCGCAGCCGCTCCCCCGGCACGTAGTCGTGGGGCAGGTGGGCGTTGACGGGCAGCTCGATCTTCATCTCGGCCGTCTTCTCTTCGGCTTCACCGCGGAAGTCCGCAACCGCCTCCCCGACCAGCCTGATGTACAGATCGAAGCCAACACCCTGGATGTGGCCGGACTGTTCGCCACCGAGCATGTTGCCAGCACCGCGAATCTCGAGGTCTTTCATGGCCAGCTGCATGCCGGCACCGAGTTCGTTGTGCGACGCGACGGCCTTCAACCGCTCCAGAGCCACCTCGCCGAGCGGCTTCTCCGACGGGTAAAGGAAGTAGGCGTAGGCCCGCTCCCGGCCGCGCCCCACCCTGCCGCGGAGCTGGTGCAACTGGGACAGGCCGTAGTTGTCGGCCCGGTCCACAATCAGCGTGTTCGCGTTGGAGATGTCCAGGCCGGTCTCGATGATGGTGGTGCACACCAGAACGTCGAAGCGTTTCTCCCAGAAGTCGACAATGATTTGTTCCAGGCGGGATTCGCTCATCTGGCCGTGCGCGACGGCGACGCGGGCCTCCGGCACCAGCTCTTTCAGGTGCGCTGCGGTCCGGTCGATTGAGGACACCCGGTTGTGGACGAAGAACACCTGGCCTTCGCGCATCAGCTCACGGCGCACCGCCGCCGACGTCTGCTTGTCGGTGTAGGGACCCACATAGGTGAGTACCGGGTGGCGTTCCTCCGGCGGGGTGGCGAGGGTGGATGTTTCCCGGATGCCGGTCAGCGACATTTCGAGCGTCCTGGGGATCGGCGTCGCACTCATGGCGAGGACGTCCACGTTGGTGCGCATTTTCTTCAGCGCTTCCTTGTGCTCCACGCCAAAGCGCTGCTCCTCGTCAACGATCACCAGGCCCAGGTCCTTGAACCGCACCTGGTCCGAAAGCAGCCGGTGGGTGCCGATGACGACGTCGACGGCACCCGTGCCGATCCCCTCAACCGTTTCCCTGGATTCCTTGGCACTCTGAAACCGGGACAGGGGTTTGACCCGCACCGGGAAGCCTGAGAACCGTTCGGAGAAGGTTTCATTGTGCTGCTGCACCAGCAGCGTGGTGGGCACCAGGACCGCCACCTGCTTGCCGTCCTGGACGGCTTTGAACGCAGCCCGCACGGCGATCTCGGTTTTCCCGTAGCCGACGTCGCCCGAGACCAGACGGTCCATCGGCACTTCGCGTTCCATGTCGGCCTTGACCTCGTTGATGGTGGTCAGCTGGTCCGGGGTTTCGATGTACGGGAAGGCTTCTTCAAGCTCGCGCTGCCACGGGGTGTCGGTGGAAAAGGCGAAGCCGCGCGATGCCATCCGCGCCGAGTACAGCCGGATCAGCTCCCCGGCGATCTCCTTGACCGCCTTCCGGGCCTTGGACTTGGTGCTGGCCCAGTCGGAGCCACCCATCTTGCTGAGCGCCGGGGCGTCGCCGCCCACGTACCGGGTCACCTGGTCCAGCTGGTCGGTGGGGACAAACAGCCGGTCCCCGGGGGCACCACGTTTGGACGGCGCGTATTCGAGCAGCAGGTACTCGCGGATGGTCTTCGTGGGGCCGGCGCCGGTGGCGCGCTGCAGGAGTTCAACGAATCGGGCGACGCCGTGCTGTTCGTGCACCACGTAGTCGCCCTCGCGCAGCTGCAGGGGGTCGACGGCGTTGCGGCGTTTCGACGGCATCTTGCGCATGTCACGGGTGCCGGAGGCGGTGGTCCTGCCCAACAGGTCCGCCTCAGTCAGCAGTCCGAGCTTGAGCGAGTCCAGCACGAAGCCGCGGCCGGCGGAGGCTGTGGTGATCTCGATGATGCCTGGCTGCGGCGGCGAATCGAGCGAGTCCACCCGGGCCGCCGGGATGTCATGGTCATGGAACAGTTCGGCCAGCCGTGCGGCGGGACCGGGGCCCTCGGTGGCGACCACCACCCGCCACTGGTCTCTGACCCGTTTGCCGAGGAAGTCCATCATTTCCGCCACATCGCCCTGGTAGCCGCGTGGCTCGCGTGCGTGCACGGTGAACGTGTCAATTTCGGGCAACAGCTCCTGCAGCGAATCGTCGGAACCGAAGGATGTGATGGACCACCAGGCGACGGCGTTGGCCAGGGCCGCCGACCGGGTGTCGGTCAGCGACCTGAAGCTGGCGGTCTGGAGGTCGGCCCCCAGGGTGCCGCCCAGGTCCAGCGGCGCGGCGCCGCCGTCGGACGCTGTTGCCCAGGCCGCCTCAAGGAACTCCTCATTGGTCGCAGCGAGGTCGTGGGCGCGGGTGCGCACCTTTTCCGGTTCGATCACGACGGCGATCGACCCGGCCGGGAGTTCGCCCACCAGCGGCACCATTGAGTCCACCAGGACCGGTGCCAGGGATTCCATCCCTTCGACGGCAATTCCGCCGGCAATCTTTTCCAGCATGGCTGCCGCCGCCGGCAGATCGGGCTTCAGGAGGGCGGCCCGGGACATCACCGATGGGGTGATGAGGATTTCGCGGCAGGGCGGCGCGAACAACGCGGCCGGGCTGCCGTCTTCCTCCCGCACCAGTGACCGCTGGTCGGCGACGGCGAACCAGCGCATCGCCTCCACCTCGTCGCCGAAGAACTCGACCCGGATGGGGTGGTCCTCGGTGGGCGGGAACACATCGATGATGCCGCCGCGGACGGCGAACTCGCCGCGGTGGGTGACCATGTCCACCCGGGCATAGGCTGCGTCGGAGAGCGCCCTGACCACGTCGGTGAACGCCGCGTCCTGCCCGACGGTCAGGGTGACGGGCAACAGTTCACCGAGACCAGCGACCAGTGGCTGCACCACAGCCCGGATGGGAGCGACCATGATTCGTACGGGTTGACCCTCGGGATGGGCGAGGCGGCGCAGCACCGAGAGTCGACGACCAACGGTGTCGGAGCGGGGTGACAACCGTTCATGCGGCAGGGTTTCCCAACTGGGGAACTCCTCAATGCCCGACGCCGGCAGGTAGCTCCTGAGCGCGGCCGCCAGGTCCTCCGCTTCCCGGCCGGTCGCTGTCACTGCCAGGACCACTGGTGACCGGGCGTCGTCGCCGGCTGGCCTGGAGTCAACCGACGCCTCGAGTCCGTCCACCATCTCGGCGAGGAGCGCAGCCCGCAGCCCGGCGGGCGCACCGATCTGCAGGTCGGTGTTTCGCTCGCTGCTGCCGTGTGATGCGTTCATCCGCACCCGGGCGAAGGACGTGTCCTCGATCAGTGCGGCGCGCAGTCCGTTCAGGCTCAAAGGTTCTCCTACAGGATCCGTCAGTTCCAGCAAATATTCGGTCATAAAGTTTCAGGTGCTGGGGACTCCCAGGTCGGTCCTACCCAGCACAAAAGCCCGAAATTCTGTCGAATTCCGGGGATACCCCAAGCCTACCCTGCGGGCCGACCGTGGCGCCCGATCAGGCCTTAGGATGGGTGGGACGCAAAACGCCTTTCAACTTCGGAGGATCCTTGGCACTGAACGCCTCAACCACCCTGCCCTACGACGCTGCCACAGTGACCGGAGTCTTCACCGACGAGGCCTTCCTGAAGCATGTCAGCGAGCACGTCGGCGGCACCCTGAAATCAGTGACGGTCGACGGTGACACAGCGGCTGCCTTCACCCTGACCGCTGTCCGCACCCTCCCCACGAAGCGGCTCCCGGAGATGGCGCGTAAGTTTGTCGGCGACAGCCTTACCGTCACGCAGACCGAACAGTGGGCAGCGCCCCTGCCCGATGGGTCACGTGTTGCCAAGATCACCATGACCGTCGCCGGCGTTCCGCTCACCGTCGACGCCGAGCAGCGCCTCGTCGCCGTCGACGCGGCCACCCGGGTGGAGCTGACCGGCACCGTGAGCTCTTCCATTCCATTCATGGGAGCGAAGATCGCCTCGGCGGCAGAGCCGATGATCGGTAAAGCCCTTAACCTTCAGGCCTCCGAAGCCAGCAAATGGCTTGAACGCCGCTAGGCAGAGAAGGAAAAACCCGTGTCACTCCCCACCCCTTTAGCCCTGATTCTCATTCTTAGCGGCGTCTGGACCTTGATCGTCTGGCCACCCTTCCTCCGGCGAATCTTCAAGGACCCCCGTTCGAAAGACGAGCGGGGAGCCCCGACCCGTTTCCTCAAGGTCCATTTCATGCTGATCAGCACCTCAATGATCCTGGGCCTTGCCACCCTGGTGATCGGCATCCGCACCCTGGTTAGCTAAGCAGTTGGATAGGTCGAAAAGTGAGCAATAACCAGGAACCTCACCCCCCCAAACAGGTCCTCGGGCGGTCGAGCTATCCCGAGTACCAGCGCATCAGTGAGATTCTCCGCAAGGAAACCGTTGGCGGCATCCTGTTGCTCATTGCAGCAGTCGTGGCACTGGTCTGGGCCAACTCCCCAGCATCAGCCAGCTACTTCGCAATCCGGGACTTCGAGTTCGGCTATGAGCCGTGGCACCTTCGGCTGAGCGTTGGCGCGTGGGCCGCAGACGGTCTACTCGCGATCTTCTTCTTTCTGGTGGGTCTCGAGCTTAAGCGCGAGTTCGTCGCGGGAGACCTCAGAAAGTTCAGCCGGGCCGTGGTTCCGGTGACCGCCGCTGCCGGCGGCGTCCTGGTACCGGCCCTCTTCTACGTGGCGATCAACCTGTCCTCCCCCGAGTCGCTCAGGGGGTGGGCTATCCCCACGGCCACCGATATTGCGTTCGCCCTGGCGGTGCTGGCGGTAATCAGTTCCCACCTCCCCAGTGCGTTGCGGGTCTTTCTGCTTACCCTCGCCGTGGTCGATGACCTGATGGCGATCGGGATTATTGCGTTCTTCTACTCGGACGACGTGGAGTTCACCTACCTGCTGTTCATGCTGGTCCCGCTGGCCCTGTTCGGTTTCCTGGCCCAGAAGAACCCCAAGTATTTCGGCCGACACACCCCCGCCGCCTGGCTGATCCTCCTGCCGATCGGTGTGGCAACGTGGATCCTGATGCATGCCTCCGGAGTCCATGCGACCGTTGCCGGCGTCCTGCTGGGGTTCCTGGTTCCAGTGCTGCGTAAGACCAAGGACGGCACCATCAAACTGCCGCGCCCCAACAAACCTGGGCTCGCGGAGATTTTTGAACACCGGTTCCGTCCACTGTCCACCGGCTTTGCGGTGCCCGTATTCGCTTTCTTCTCTGCCGGAGTCGCCGTCGGAGGGCCCGAAGGGTTGATGTCAGCGATCGGGGACACGGTGACGCTGGGGATCGTTGCCGGGCTGGTGCTGGGTAAACCGGTCGGCATCCTGTTGACCACGTTCGCCCTGACCAAAACCACCCGGGCGAACCTCGACCCCGACCTGCGGTGGATTGACCTGCTCGGCGTCGGGTTGCTCGCTGGGGTGGGCTTCACGGTGTCGCTCCTGGTCAACGACCTGAGCTTCGAGCAGGGATCAGAGCACAACGACCACGCGAAGGTGGCCATCCTGGGCGCCTCGGTGATTGCTGCGCTGGCCGCCTCGGTGATCCTTCGCAGCCGGAACAAACACTACCGCCGGGTCGTGGAAGCCGAACAAATCGACGCCAACGACGACGGCGTCCCCGACCTGTTCGAGGACCGGAACCGCCAGTAGCTGTTACCGGTTCGCGGCGAGCAGCGCTTCTTCGAGCGCCACCCAGGCCAGCATCGCGCACTTGACGCGGGCCGGATAGCGGGAGACTCCGGCGAGGGCTGCCGCGTCCCCGAGCACTTCCTCGTTGGGTGTGACCCGTCCGCGCGAGCGCATGACGGTCCTGAACTCGTCCACCAGATCCATCACCTCGTCGCGGCCCAGACCCTGCATCAAATCGGTCATGACCGAGGCCGAGGACATGGAGATGGCGCAGCCGGCGCCGTCCCAACTGACGCTGGTCAGCACACCGTCCGCGAGGATGGCTCGCAGGGTAATCTCATCTCCGCATACCGGGTTCAGCTGGTGGGACTCTCCGAGGGTCCCGACGCCGTCGTGCTCCAACAGCCCGGCACCGTGCCGCTCCTTGGCATGATCAAGGATGATCTGTTGATAGAGCTGCTGCAGGTCATCGGACATTATTTGACTCCAAAGAACGGGCGCACACCGGCGACGGCTGCCAGGAAGGCATCCACTTCATCGCTGGTGTTGTAAAGGTAGGTGCTGGCGCGGGTGGTCGCGGTCAGGCCGAGCCGACGGTGCAACGGCTGGGCGCAGTGGTGCCCCACCCGCACGGCGATGCCCTGATGATCCAGGTACTGGCCGACGTCGTGGGCGTGGACGCCGTCGACGTCGAACGCCGCCAACCCAATCCGTTGCACACCCGCGGCCGGTCCGAGGACCCTGATCCCGGGCAGCTGGCTCAGTCCGTCGACCAGTTGTTTGCCGAGTGTCTCTTCCCATTGTTGGATGCGCTGCATGCCAGTTTCGGTAAGGTAGTTCGCTGCCGCCGCCAGGGCGATGGCCTGGGAGATCCGCTGGGTGCCGGCTTCGAACCGTGCAGGTGCGGGAAGGTATTCGGCCCGTTCCATGGTGACCGTGGTGATCATGGATCCCCCGGTCAGGAAGGGCGGCATCGCGTTGAGCAGTTCGGCTCGCCCGTAGAGGGCGCCGATCCCGGTGGGACCCAGCATCTTGTGCCCGGAGAAGGCCATGAAATCGATGTCGAGCGCGTGCACGTCGACCGGCAGGTGCGGCACCGACTGGCACGCGTCGAGGACGGTCAGCGCCCCATGCTGCTGCGCCAGGGCCACCAGCTCCGCGACGGGGTTGATGGTGCCCAGCACGTTGGAGGCGTGGGTGAAGGCGACGATTGCGGTGGCCTGGTTGATGATGGTCGCCGCCTCGTCCAGGCGAAGCGCGCCGTCGTCGTCAACCGGGATGTACCGGAGCGTGGCACCGGTGCGGGCTGCCAACTCCTGCCACGGAATGAGGTTGGCGTGATGCTCCATCTCGGTGACAACAATTTCGTCGCCTGGACCGATGACGAAGCGCGCGGCCGCGGATCCGCCGCGGCCTGCCGAGGCGTTCGAGAACGAGTAGGCCACCAGGTTGATGGCCTCCGTGGCGTTGGAGGTCCAGACGATCTCGTCCACCGCCGCGCCAACGAAAGCGGCGATGGTGTCACGGGCAGCCTCGAAGGCGTCGGTGGCGTCAACTGCGAGGGAGTGGGCTCCCCTGTGGACCGCCGCATTGCGCTGCTCGTAGAATTCCTGCTCAGCCTCGAGCACGGTGATCGGGTTTTGCGAGGTCGCACCCGTATCCAGGTAGATCAGTGGCCGTGAATTGACCTGGGTGTCCAGAATGGGGAAATCGTTGCGGATCCGCCTCACCTCGGTGTCGGTCAACGGCCCCTCAACCAGCTGGAGCGACGAGGGGATAGCAACGGGATTCACAATCAGACTCCTTACAGGTCAGCGCGGTACCTCTGCTGCTGGGTAGGGCGACCACTCAGCCGTCCCACCCAACAAGACCATTAGGACATACGGCTGTACGGTAATTCTCTCACGGCTAGTGGTCGGGTTGGCCGCTCAGCAAACCACCTGGACTGCCCACCGGTCGGATGACCGTCGGGGTCACAGCCAGGAAACTGCGAAAGGACCGCGCAGCTCGGAAATTAGGTGGCCCCGGGTTCGGGAAGATCCTCGCGCCGGCTGATCCCAAGCTTTGCGAAGATTCGGTAGAGGTGACCCTCGACTGTTCGCACTGAAACCCCGTGCTGGGAGGCAATTTCCCTGTTCGTATAACCGAGCGACGCCAATGTGACGATGTCTTGTTCTCGGCGAGTAAGTCTGGTGCTGGAAGCCGCTTCAGAGAAGGTCGACCTCTTTAGTCCTTCAAGCCCGTCGGTAAGCCCATTTAGCTGGTGCTGGACCGCCCGCGAACGTTGAATGTGCCCGTCACGGACCAAGTACTCGATCGCCTTCCCGAGGCACTCTGCAGCGATCAACAAGTATCCGGAGGCCCGGGCATGCTCGGCCGCACCTTCCAATGCTTCGGGATCTTTGCTCAGCATCGCCGTCGCCATCGCGTGCAGCACAACACCTTCGCCGCCGTCGAAAGCTGCCGTTACATCCTGCAGCCTGGCCAACGACCCGGTATCCCCAAACCGCACGGCGAGTTCCAGGGCGGTGGCAGCCAATGTCAGCATCCCCGCGGCCTCTGCTTCCCCGGCGATCCGGCGTAGTTCAACGGTGCTGCTCGCCGCGCCGACAAACAGGGAGTTCCCTGCAGCGGAATACGCTTCACCAAGCAGCCAGGTTTGGGCAGGTCCCCCCCGGGGCATCGATTGGAATTCAGCAACGTACCTCCGCGAGCCTGCGGTGTCGCCCACCATCGCGCACGCGTAGGCAGCAAGCCCGGTGGCCAGGGGCAACAGTTGGGCAATGTCTGTTTCACGAAAGCCTTCTACCGCGAGGATAAGCCGTTTGCGGGCAGTCCTCATTTTTCCCTGGCGCAGGGCAACGAGTCCGTCCGAAAATTCCAGCACCCCACCAAAATAGGCCAGCCCCCCGTTCGCCGACTGCGAATACTCCTGGAGTAGCTCGCGTACCTCCCCCCAGCGTCCCGCATGAGTCAAGGCGGCTCCGTGGCGGGCCAGCACAAACTCCCGATGGCCCAGGTAGGAATGTCCCCCTTCAGCGACGATTTTCAGTGCGGTGGCGGTCGATTCGGCCCCCAGCACGGGGCGGCCGGTAGAATACTGGGCCTCCCCGAGCAGAGCGAGAGCCACCAGATTCGTCTCCTCAACTCGGTTGCCAGCTGAGAGTACTGCGCGAATATCCTTCTCGGCTTTGAAGTAGTGCCCTTCCAGGTTGAGGGCGAAACAGTGAAGGAGCCGGCAGCCGAGACGTGACAAAGCGGCCGACGGGGCGGCGTCTTCCCCCCTTGCGCTCTCAATCAAGGTGACCAGGGTTTCCCACCGTCGCGCGTCGCTTCGGATGTCGGCCGGTCGGCTGCCATCACGCATCCTGAGGTCGACCGAAAGCAGGGTTGCTTCTTTCGCCAGCCGGAGGCTGTCACAGGCAACCAGCGCCTCATCGACCAGTTCGCGGGCATAGGCATACTCCCCGTGGGTCATCCTGGCCCGTGCAATCTCGACCAACGCCCTAGCCTTCAACGTTGAGGACCGGACCACGCGGGCCGCACGCAGGGCGAATTCCGGGTTGAAGAGACGATTGGCAACGATCGCAGCCCGGAGTAGCGTGTCGTCCTCCAGCACAGCGCCACAATCGAGTCCCCACGACACACTTCGCAGGAGACCATCGACGGAATTGGTATGACCCACGCTGGACTCGAGAACCCGCCGCCGAATAGCGCGGCTGCGGCCAATTGGCACCCTGGCACGAATCACGTCACCGTAAAGGGGATGCCCAAGGCTTACCCTGGGATCCGACCCACCGGGCATCGCGATGAGTTGGTCCTTTAACAGCTTGCTGACAGCCTGTTCATCGCTGCAGTTTCGCAGTACGTCAAGAGCGATCGGCTCAGCAAGGGCGACCGTTTCGAGAACCTCGGCCTCCTCAGCGGTCAGCCCACGGAGCTGGCCCTTGATCAGATCGGTAAGCCGCAGGTTGATTTGCGGTAATTCACCCGAGAGACACCAGACCCCGTTGCGCAACACCAGGTACTTGTCCCGGGTCCCTTCGCTGAGAAGGGCGAGAAGGAACATCGGGTTCCCGGCTGTGGTGCGCGCCAGAACTGCGCTCACGCTGGAGAGGACCTCTGCACCGAGCTCCCGGAGACACAGTTCGTGGATTTCCGAGGTAGTCAGCGGTTCGAGGACGAACCGAGGGAGTAACCCCTCACGCCACAGCGCCACAAACTCGGACGGCGGCCCCGGTGTGGAACGGGAGAAGACCAGCACCTTGGCGCGGCGGGTTGCAGCCAGTTGGGCAAGTAGTACCGAGCTGCCGTCGTCGAGGTCCTGGGCATCATCGACGACCACCAAAGGAAGTGCTGCACCTGCAGCCTGATTCCCTAGATGGACCAGGAGCCTGCGGTAGATTCCCACGGGTGACCCAGCCTCCGCTGCCGACACATCGGCAAGGAACGGCGCCAGTGCCCCAAACGGTACTTGTTTCAGCGAAGGTCTTGCCCGGATATTAAGGACATCGTCACCGCCGTCCGAGTCGCTCACCAATAGGCGTGCGAGAGCCGTTTTCCCCAGTCCCGGCTCCCCCACCACCAGCACGCCAAAATGCTGCTTGTCGCCGAGGAATTGCATGATGCTCGCTACTAGCGATTCCCGCCCCACGAGCGGATTCATCCCGGGCTCGGAGCGGACCTCCGGATCGCTGCTATCCAAGGATGGCCCGGAGTTGGTGACGGTTTTTTACCCCAAGTTTCGCGTATACCTGATGCATATGCGCTTCAACAGTTCGGATCGAAACGGTGTGGGCTTCCGCGATGTCCCGATTCGATGCTCCGTTGGCTACCTCCAGGGCGATAGTCCGTTCCCGTTCAGTGAGCTGGTCCAGTAACCGTTGGCGCGCTTCGGCCCCCACCTGACCGATAGCAGCAAAAATGCTGCCAGTGTCAGTGCTCGCCTCGTCGTCCCCTGCGCCATGCGACAGCGTGCGAGCAAGCTCTGCTGCATCATGGGCAAGCCGATAATTGCCGCTGTCAGCGGCAGACCGTGCAGCCTTGAGGAGCTGGTCGGTATCGCCCGAGGCTACTCCCTTGCCATAAAATGCACACGTCCGGGCAAAGACGCCCTGCCCATCACGTCCAGTCGTGGCGAGCCGATCGGCAGCTTCGGTGAGCCCGAGCTGGACGGCCTGGCAGAGGAAGAACAGCTCATGCCCCCTGTTGCCCTGCTGCCGATCCTCATCGGCCATGCTTAGCAGGTCGTGTGCCACGTCGAGATCATCACGGGTGGCGGTTGAGGCGAGTGCTGCGAAGTATTGAGTGGCCCGCAAGGTCCGCCAGTCCAACCGGTGCCCGTCCAGGTCAACGTGTTTCAGGTGGGCGAGTGCTGCCGGAAGGTCTCCCACCAAAGTGAACGCGTATGCAGTTGCAGCCTCTGCCAGGACCCCCAGTTGGTGCCGGTCGCTAATACGTAGCTGGCTGACGGCTGGAAGCAGCTTCGTCAGCGCCTCGGCGCCTCGGCCCGCGTACGCATTGAGGCATCCCTCTGCCAGTTCTGACGACGACCCGTCATATTTGCCCGCGATCGACTGCTCGTCGTGATGGTGCAGGATCGCCTCGCACTGGCTCCAGTTCCCGGAGACCAGCAGCACCGAGAACATCCGTGCCTGAGCTGCCTCGGCCACGAGCGGATCATCCGTGTCGTCAGCCAGATGTGACACCACTGACTGGCACAACCGGATTGCCTCGTCCTGGCGCCCGGTAATACATAGTGCCTCAGCCAGCCAGGAACACAGTTCGTGCCGAATTGTTGGCTGCATAGTCGAATGCTTTTTCAGGAGGTCGTTGACTGGAGCCAGAATGTCCTGGTATTTGCCATTGTAAGCGCTCAGTTCGGCTGCCAGCAGCTCGGTCTCAAGCAGAAGATCGGTCGCCCCCTGGGTGTCCTTCACCAGTTCGGCATTTACACGCTGGCGGACCTCAGCAATCAGGTCATCCACTTCGGTGTACCGCTCATGAAGCCGGGTGAGCAGCCGACATCTGAGGAGCCGAACCTTTACCCAGTCGTCAAGATCATGGTGCTCGTGGCCCACTTCGATCTCGCGGTCAAGGATGTCCACCGATCTGGTGATCCTTCCTTGAACTCCGTATGCCCAGGCTTCCTCGATAGCGAAATCCGCTGATCGTGCGGCGGGCGGCACCGCCTGCAGGAACCGTTGCGCCCCGGCGGAGTCGAAGTGGCGATTTGCCAGCCGTGCGGCCTCCAGCGCTGCTTCGGGCGCGATCTCGATACCGTTCTCCAGGCACCAGTGGGCATACCTGATCCGGCTGATGGCTGGCATTGGGCGACTGAGGACTGACGCTGCGAGTGTCGTGAGAAGCTCTGGCTTGGGGGCGCCCGCCATCTGCTGGCCGATGACGTCCCCGACCAGGCTGTTGGCAAACCGAACGACCGGACTGAGCGCGTGATTGACTTCAATAAGTCCGGATTCCAGCAGTGAGTCAATTGAGTCGGAGTCCACGAAGTCTGCGAGCATTTCTAGCGGAAGTGCCCCCATGATCGACACAATCTCCGCAGCGGCGCGCTGCGGCGGTGGCAGCCTGGACAGGCGCTCGATAATCCATTCGGTGAGGGATCGCCCCACTGCAGGGGACTTCTCTGCACCGTTGACCCAGATTCCGTCCTGCTTAACCAGATATCCTGAGTCCCTTTGCTCGCGGCTGGTGGCCTGCAGGAACAACGGATTGCCGCCGCTCGCGTGCCACATATCAACCACGACGGCCCGCGCTACCGGTCCTCCCAATCCGGCGGTCAGTAGCTCGGCGGTGGCGCTGAGATCCAGCGGCTCCAGGTCGACACGCTTTAGGAGTCCGTCTTTCCACAGGTCGCAGAACTCTTCGGGTGCGGCGCTGAGGCTTTGACACACAACCAGTACCTTTACCGCATTGATTCTGGCCAGGTGGGCTATCACCATGGCCGATGAGCCGTCAAGTGCTTCAGCGTTGTCTACCAGCATGAGTGTCTGGCGGCCGTCGTCGCGGACCGAAAACAGCGTCTGCAATCTCCGTAGCAGCAGCAGCGGGTTGGCGACGGCGTCGTCGCTCAACTCGCTGAGCACAAAGTTCAGGGCGCCATAGGGCATTCCGGCGGCGCCGGTCGTACCCCGAACGTAGACCAGCGCAAAGCCGTTCTCCGCTTGACGGGCAATGTGTTGTGCCAGGGAGGTTTTCCCAATCCCGGCCTGACCGGTAAGGATCGCGCCCCTGAACCGCTCATTCCGCAAAGCAGTCAGCAGTGAAGTGATCTCGTCCTTTCGGCCGACCAGCGGCCAACTTCCTTGCACCCCAAACATAGCGCCCCACTACATGGTGCAGGCCGACACGGCGAGTCGTCCCAGCCCGACAGGTTTAACGGTGTTGTGTCACTTCACCGCCGGTTTCCGCTAGCGCCTCCGAGTCCACCTCGACGGGCGTATGCGTTAGTTGACAACGATACGCCGGGGAACGGAATATGGCACGGGAATGTAGGAGAACCTTTTTACCTCGGTCCAAAAGGACCAGCTACCGAAGGCAGCAAAAAAAGGGACCGACGTTGGGATGGGGGTGGCCCAGTCTCAGAGGCCGCCCAACGTCGGCCCCCGTATTTGGGGCCTACTAGGCCTGACGCGGTTTGGGCTTTGGCTGTCCCTGACCGGTGGTCGTGAATATACTTTATACGCTATTTCCCAGCGGAATGGAACTTCTGCTGAGCGCTGATAAGGCCCTCCACGATGAGAGATTCCACCGCGTCGGCCGCATCTTCCAGGAGGAACGCTAGATCCTTCTTTTCCACCGGGCTGAAATCCCTGAGCACGTGATCGGCGGCGTCTTGGCGGCCCGGCGGGCGACCCACTCCGACTCTTACCCGATGGTAGTCCTTGGTTCCGAGTGCCTTGGAAATGTCGCGGAGCCCGTTGTGTCCGCCTTCACCGCCTCCGGTCTTCAGCTTGACCGTGTTGAAGTCGATGTCAATCTCATCATGCACCGCGATAACGCGCTCGGCGGGAATGTCGTAGAACCGGCAGAGCGCGTTCACCGGGCCACCTGTCAGGTTCATGAAGGTCAGCGGCTTGGCGAGCACCAACCGCGGCCCGCCCAGACCTAGCCGGCCCTCAAGCACGGCGGCGTGAGCTTTGTGGCTTTTGAACTTTCCGCCCAGCCGCGCGCCCAGGACATCGAGAACCATCTGTCCAACATTGTGCCGGTTATGGCTGTAGCCGGGCCCGGGGTTGCCGAGCCCGACTACAAGCCAGGAGTCAGTCGCCATGAATGCGCCGGAGAAGTGGCTACTCGCCTTCTTCTGACTTCTCGCCGGAAGCAGCTACAACGTCGCCTTCTGCAACTGTCTCTTCGTCATCTTCGCCGAGGTCCTGGACGGTCGGCTCGCTGATGTTGACGATCAGGGTGTCATCTTCGATCAGGAGAGTGACGCCCTTCGGCAGTACTATGTCTGAAGCGTGGATGTGCTCACCGACGGTGCGTCCCTCGACGTTGACGGTCAGCGAATCCGGTAGGTGGGTTGCTTCTGCTTCAACCTCAACCGAGGTGTGCTCAAGGTTCATCACTGCACCCGGTGCCAGTTCGCCTTCGACGTGGATGTAGACGTCAACAGTGACCTTCTCGCCGCTACGAACGGTCAGGAGGTCAAGATGCTCAACGATGCGCTTCAGCGGGTTGCGGACCACGTACTTGGCGAGGGCGAGGTGCTTTTCCCCCTCGACGTCGAGGGTAAGCAGGGCGTTGGAGGTCCGCAGGGCCAGCGTGGTGGCCTTGGAAGGCAGCAGAACGTGGATGGGATCGGCGCCGTGGCCGTAGATGACCGCGGGGATTTTGTCCTCGCGGCGTGCGCGGCGGGCTGCACCCTTACCGAATTCGGTGCGTACTTCTGCGGGAAGTGTGAGGTCAGACATGGAGTCTCCTGTGTTGACGAGTAGTGGATCGTTGCTGGGCAAACGATCGGCATCTGTCTAGAAACAGTCAACACGCTTAGTGTTGGACTCTCGTCACTAGCCACCGTCGATCACGGAACAATTCCCGGATGTACCGGGATGCTCCCTCGCCTAGGCATCGCGTTCAATCTTACAGCACCCCGAGCGTCCGGAAGGACGCCGCCGAAGCCCGGAAGCCGGCGTCGTCATCTGGTGTTCCTCATGATCCTCTATTGTGTGACACGTACCGTTGAAATCGAGGACTCCCGGCGGGTTTCCCGAGGAAACCCACCTAGGCCGTACGAAGGATCAGCATGCGAATATCTGTTATCGGTTGTGGGTACCTTGGCGCGGTTCACGCGGCCTGCATGGCGAAGTTGGGACACGAAGTCGTCGCAATCGATGTGGACGAGCGGAAGATCAGCGAACTCCAGGCTGGCCGGTCCCACTTTTTCGAGCCCGGTCTGCCGGAGCTTCTTCACGAAGTCCTCCAAACCGGCCGGCTAGAATTCAGCTCAAACATCGCGGATTCCCGGGGTTCGCAGGTGCATTTCCTCTGTGTAGGGACGCCGCAGCGGAAGGGCGAATACGCCGCCGACCTGAAATACGTGGACGCTGCGTTCTCCTCGCTCATTGACGCGCTTGAGGCCGGAAACCTGGTGGTTGGGAAGTCAACGGTTCCAGTGGGTACTGCTGCGCGGCTCGCCGATGACCTGTTGGAGAGGTTTCCCGAAGCCACCCTGGCGTGGAACCCTGAGTTCCTGCGAGAGGGCTTCGCCGTCAAGGACACCCTTAGCCCCGACCGACTGGTGTACGGAGTGCCGTCCGGCGAGGACGGGCATCGGGCCACCGAGCTGCTTGATGAGGTGTATGCGGGACCGATGGGGCTGGGCACCAGGAGGCTGGTTGTCGACTATGCCACCGCTGAACTGGTCAAGTCGGCGGCGAACTCGTTCTTGGCAACCAAGATTTCTTTCATCAATGCGATGGCGGAAGTATGCGACGCAGCGGGAGCGGATGTCACCCTCCTGGCGGACGCCATCGGGATGGACGACAGGATTGGCCGCAAGTTCCTCAACGCGGGCATCGGTTTTGGCGGGGGCTGTCTTCCCAAGGACATTCGTGCGTTCATGGCACGAGCGGGCGAGCTCGGCGCTGATCAGGCCCTGACCTTCCTTCGGGAGGTGGATGACATCAACCTCCGACGCCGGATCAGGGTCGTCGAGCTGACCCGCCAGTTGGTGGGCGGATCGCTCCTCGGGAAACGGATCACTGTGTTGGGGGTAGCGTTCAAGCCCAATAGCGACGACGTCAGGGACTCCCCCGCACTCAGTATCGCTGCCCAACTCCAGCTTCAGGGCGCTGACGTGACAGTTACCGATCCGGAGGCTCTGAGTAATGCGAAGGGTCGTTTCCCGGAGCTAACCTACGAGCCCGATTTCAATGCGGCAGTCACCAAAGCCAACGCCCTGCTGGTCCTGACTGAATGGGATCAGTACCGCTCACTGAATCCGGCGGACCTGGCTTCGCAGGTAACGAGCAAAAACATTCTTGACGGACGTAACGTTCTGGATCCAGTCCAGTGGCGGGCCGCCGGGTGGACCTACCAGGGTATCGGGCGGCCGTAACGGCCATCCCGATACCCCAATCAGTCGACTCTAGGCGTTGCCGTCAAAGAGACTGGTGACGGATCCGTCATCGAACACTTCACGGATTGCCCGCGCGATCAGCGGCGCAATTGAGAGCACGGTGAGCTGCGGGAACCGCTTTTCGGATGGGATGGGCAGGGTGTTGGTCACCACTACCTCGCGGGCGCCGGACTCGGAAAGACGGCGGGCTGCCGGGTCCGAGAACACGGCGTGGGTCGCGGCAATGATTACATCCTTGGCGCCCGCGTTCTTCAGAACCTGGACCGCCCCGGAAATGGTCCCGCCAGTATCGATCATGTCGTCGATCAGCACACAGGTCCGTCCCTCGACCTGACCCACTACCTGCTTGGAGACGGCCTGGTTGGGAACCGTGAGGTCGCGGCTTTTGTGCACGAAAGCCAGCGGTGACCCGCCCAACCGCTCGGCCCACTGCTCGGCTACCCTGACCCGGCCGGTGTCCGGGGACACCACGGTGACGTTGTCGGCGTCGACCCGGGTGCGGATGTAGTCAGCGAGCAACGGAATGGCCATCAAGTGGTCTACGGGGCCGTCGAAGAAGCCCTGGATCTGCGAGGTGTGCAGGTCAACGGACATGAGCCGGTTGGCGCCGGCCGTCTTGTACAGGTCGGCGACGAGCCGCGCTGAGATCGGTTCGCGGCCGCGTCCCTTCTTGTCCTGCCGGGCGTAGGGGTAGAACGGGGAGACAACAGTGATCCGTTTGGCCGATGCCCGCTTCAGCGAATCGATCATGATGAGCTGCTCCATCAGCCAGTTATTCAGCGGCGCCGGGTGTGCCTGGATGACGAACACATCGGTGCCGCGCACGCTCTCGCCGGATCGAACGTAGATCTCGCCGTTCGCGAAATCGTAGGCGGAGATGGGCAGCAGCTCGGTGCCAAGTGCTGCAGCAATTTCCTCCGCAAGTTCCGGGTGGGCCCGGCCAGAGGCCAGGACCAGTTTCTTCTCGCCGCGTGCGGTGATCTCACTCATGAACGGTCGCTTTCGTCAGTGCTGGTGATGCTGCTGGTGGATTCACCGGTGGCAAGTTTTTCGGGAGCGGCCGCTTGGGCCGCGTTTGCGGCTGAGCTGCCGGGGCGTTTGGCCTGCACCCAACCCTCGACGGTGCGCTGGGGTGCGACGTTGACAGCAAGAGCGCCCGGCGGAACCTCGTTGCGCACAATGGCGCCGGCGCCAGTGTAGGCGCCGTCGCCGATTGTCACCGGGGCGACGAAGACGGTGTTCGATCCGGTGCGGACATTGCTGCCGATGGTGGTGCGGTGCTTGTTGACGCCGTCGTAGTTGGCGGTGATGTTGCCGCAGCCGATGTTCGTGTCCTCACCAATCTCGGTGTCCCCCGCGTACCCGAGGTGTGACAGCTTCGATCCGCGACCGATGATGACATTCTTCGTCTCGTAGAAAGCCCCGATCTTGCCGTCCTCGCCGAGGACCGTTCCGGGTCGCAGGTAGGTGAACGGGCCAACGGTGGCGCGGGCGCTGATAGCGGCACCGGATCCATGGGTCCGAAGCACTGTCGCCCCTTCCCCCACCACCACATCGGTGAGGGTGGTGTCAGGGCCGACGACGGCGTCGCGCGCAATCTCGCAGGCGCCGTGAAGCTGGGTGCCAGGCAGGATCGTGACGTCCTCTGCCAGCTGCACCGAGGTATCGATCCAGGTGGTGGCGGGGTCGATGATTGACACACCGGAGCGCATCCATCGGGTCAGGGTGCGGCGGTTGAGCTCGGCGCCGAGGGCTGCCAGCTGCACGCGGTCGTTGGCTCCCTCTACCTGCCAAGGATCGTCGGAGACGACGGCGGCGACCCTGCCGCCTCGGTCTGAAGCGATGCCTAGGACATCGGTCAGGTACATTTCGCCCTGGGAATTCCCTGCGGTGACTGAGGTGAGGGCGCTGCGCAGAATTGCCGCGTCAAACGCGTAGATGCCCGAGTTGATCTCGTTGATGGACCGCTGGGCGTCGGTGGCATCCTTGTGCTCGACGATGCCGGTGACAGTGCCGTCGGCGGCCCGCAGAATCCGCCCATAGCCGGTAGCGTCCTCAAGAACGGCGGTCAGCACGGTCACCGCGTTGTCCTTGGTCGAGTGGGATTCAACCAGCTGAGCGAGAGTGTCGGCTGTCAGCAGCGGCACGTCTCCGTAGGTGACAACTATGGTTCCTTCGAGGGGCGCCCCGGCGGCCCGGTCAAGTGCGTCAAGCGCTACCTGGACTGCTCGTCCGGTGCCTGGCACATCGTCCTGGTCGACGATGACCGCTCCCGGGTCGAGGCTGGCAATGTGGCTGGCGACGAGGTCTCGTTCGTGCCGGACCACGACAGCCATTGCCTCGGGGACCACTCCCCTGGCCGCGGCCATGGCATGCCCCACCATCGATCGCCCGCCCAGAGTGTGAAGGATCTTCGGTGTACGGGATTTCATCCGGGTACCCGCGCCCGCGGCGAGCACGATGACAGCGGCCGGGCGAAGGGCGCCTGCCTCTGAGTCTGATACCTGGGGATGCGTGTTTGAGGTCTGCGGACCCATTGAGGAGACACTCCTGCCTGTAGTTTCTCTGTCAACCGGAAAAGTACAGGCTCACACCGGCAATACTACCCGCGGCACTACCGCCCGACAGTTCCGCCCATAGGATTCGAACCTATACCCCACAGCTCCAAAGGCTGGGGTGCTGCCATTACACCAGGGCGGACTGCGCTGAAGGAACTGACTAATTTCCGTCCCTAAGCGCGGTTATCCAGTTTGCCACGAGTCGGGGGCATCCTGCGACTTGGTAGCCCCCATCCGGTCAGTCCGTGGCGAAGTGGGCAGAGTCACCTCGCCGGCTTTCCTCGGTTGCGGGCCATCCCTTCCAGCATGGAACCTGCACATGGGCCCTAACACAGTATTTTCCCTCCCACCGGGAAGTGAACTGCAGCGGACTCGTGCACCTTGATGCGCTGCAGCTCTCGTTGCAGCGGGTGCCCACGAGGCGGTCCGGTGTTGGTTCTGTGGGCCCGAAAAATAGTTGAAAAAGTTTTTCGGGTGACCCTAAATCGACCCCTATTTTGTCAGTGGGCGATGATGGAATAAAGGTATGAAAGGCAGCGACGCTTCTGCTCCCGGATCGGGATTTTCCCCCGAATCCGGCCCCGGTTCTGGCCCCGGTTCCGGCCGCGATTCCGTCTTCGAGAGCGGGTCCGCGAACACTGCTTCGGGGAGTGCGGGTGGGTATGGTCCGGGCGGTCCGCTGGGCGGGGAAGCGACCTGGACCGCTCCGACCGGGCCGGGGGCTCCAACGAATCCCGCCGATCCTGCCGCGCCTGAGGTCGCTTTGGAGGTCGCTTTGGAGGTCGCTTCGACCGGTTCGGGGGCTCCGGTGCCGTTGACTGGCCAGGTATCGGTCGCGGCGATGGCGACGTTGAACGCGGGGCAGACCGTGAACCTGCTCAAGACGCTCTCAGCGTTGCGGTCCTGGGTCGACGCGCAGGAAGCCAAAGCGGCCACCCATCTTCATGACCTGATGGCCGAGGAACACCCATGGGCCGAAGACCTGGACCGTATTCATGCCCTGGCCGGATCGGAGATCAGCGCCGCGCTGCGCATCCCGGAACGGACCGCGGGGTTTCTCCTGGATACCAGTGAACTACTGACCCGTGAGTACCCGGCCACGCTGCGCGCCCTGGAGGACGGCAGGCTCTCCCAACGCCATGCCACGGCCGTCGTGCAGGAAGCCATCAGCATCCCCAATACCGTCCCGGCGGTTACCGCCGCGTTCGAAGCCCACCTCATCGGTCTGGCCTGCCAGACCACGGTCGCGAAGTTCACCCGCCAAGCCCAACGGCTACGCGAAGCCCTACACCCCGAGTCGACTACCTTGCGGCGCCGGAAAGCCCTCCAGGACCGTCGCGTGTATCTGGACCCGGCCCAGGACGGGATGGCCTGGCTCCAAGCCTTCCTGCCCACCGAACAAGCCGCCGGGATCTTCCACCGCGTCGACACCGCAGCCCGTAACCTGCAAGGCCCCGACGAGACCAGGACCCTTACCCAGCTCCGGGCCGATGTTCTGGTGGATGTCCTCACCAGCGCCGGACCCACCGGATATATGAGTCATGCACCCGACCCCTCTGCTAACCCCGCTGCTGCCGCTGGTGTAGACCGGCGCGGGCTGGGAACAGCTAGTCAGCCGGGGGAGGCCAGCACGTATTGGGGTGTGCAGGCGAAGGTGTTTGTCACGGTCCCGGTGATGACTCTCCTCGGCGGGGACACACCGGGTGAGTTGGAAGGCTACGGTCCGATTGATCCTGAGACAGCACGGAAGCTCGCCGGGCACGCACCATCGTTCACCAGGATCCTCACCCACCCCTTTACCGGGGCCAGGCTTGGCGCTGATGCGACCACGTACCGGGTCCCGCAGGACCTGAAGGATGCGGTCCGGGTCCGGGATGGGACGTGTCGGCATCCGGGGTGTAACCGGTTGGCGGTGTTCTGCGAACTCGACCACACCACCCCCTGGTCCCAAGGCGGCAAAACGTCCTACGGAAACTTGGCGGCCCTGTGTAAACGCCACCACATGTTCAAAACCGAAGGCTACTGGCACTACCAACAACCCGAGCCCGGCACCATCATCGCGATCTCACCACTCGGCGAAACCTACCTCACCACCGCCGACCCACCACCAGCACCACCAGCACCACCACCCGACATACCCCCGCCCTTCTAGCCCGGGTTATACGAACCCGAGGACCTCTTCGGATACGCCCGCGCATGCCCCGGAGCCAGTTGGACCGGCGGATCGGATCCTCCACCAGATGGTCGGTGCGGATCAGGAGCAGGGTGATGGCTACAGCTATCGCCGTACTGCTGCCTAGTCGGCCTCTACAGAATCGCGAAAAGGAACACAGCTGCAGCTACCGCTGTGAGGACGAGAACCCCCACCAGCGCCAGCTTGTCGGAGTGACGCATCCGGTACTTATCGCGACGCCTACCTCGAGGTAATCCAGCTACATCTGTCATACACCCAAGGTAGGCGCCGCCTGGTGGACCCGGAATCCTGACGCCTACTTCAATTTATGCAGATGGTACTTGAATGGGAACTCACTCACACTTGAATTCCTACTTACCGAGCACTTCGGCAGCGGTAAGCCACTGCAGTTCCAGATCCTGCTGTTCGGCCTGAACTACCTGGAGTTTCTTATTGAGCGTTGCCATCTTGTCGAAGTCAACGTCTCCCGAAGCTCCATCATTCATCTGGTGCTGAATTTTCTCGACCTGCGCCGCCGCCTTGCCGAGCTGGCGTTCGATGCGGGTCAGGTCCTTCTTCGCCTGTCTTGTCTCCTCGGAGCTGTACCTGGGAGCGGACTCCGCGCCATTCTGCCCTTCATCGGAGTTCAGGGGCGAAGCGCCCGACCCGGCTTCAGCCGCGCGTCGCAGTTCCAGATACTGATCGACACCGCGGGGCAGATCACGGAGCTTCCCATCACCCAGCAGCGCCATTTGGGAGTCAGTGACTCGTTCCAGCAGGTAGCGGTCGTGCGAGACGACCACGAGAGTACCCGGCCAGCCGTCCAGCACATCCTCGATCGCTGCCAAAGTGTCGGTGTCGAGGTCGTTGGTTGGTTCGTCGAGCATCAGCACGTTCGGCTCACCGACCAGTAGCCGAAGGAGCTGCAGCCGACGTCGTTCGCCACCCGAGAGGTCCTTCACCTTTGTCCACTGTTTCTCGTTGGTGAAGCCAAGCTGTTCCACCAGCTGACTGGCAGAAACCTCGCGACCGCCGACGCTGAACACTCGCTTTTCCTGCTCGATCACTTCAGTGACGCGCAGGTGCTCGAGTTCGTCGAGCTCCTTGACCTCCTGGGAGAGCACTGCCGTCTGAACCGTCTTGCCCTTCTTCAGCCGACCGGCGTCAGGAGTGACGTCACCGTTCAGCATCCGCAGGAGGGTGGTCTTGCCCGACCCGTTGACGCCCACCAGGCCCAGCCGCTGCCCGGGAGCCAACCGGAGAGTAATTCCGTCGAAGAGGGTCTTCTCCCCCAACGCCAGCGAAACATTCTCCAAATCCAGTACATCTTTGCCCTGACGTGCCATCGCCATCTTGCTCAACGCGAGCGAATCCCGGGGCTCGGGCACGTCCGCGATCAGCGCGTTCGCCGCCTCGATGCGGAACTTCGGCTTGGCCGTCCGCGCGGGAGCGCCCCGGCGTAGCCAGGCCAGTTCCTTCTTGACCAGCTGCTGCCGTTTTCCTTCGACCACCGAGTCCATCCGGTCACGCTCTGCGCGGGCCAGGACATAGGCTGCGTAGCCGCCGTCGAACCCGTCGACGACGCCGTCGTGCACCTCCCACGTGCGGGTACAGATTTCGTCCAGGAACCAGCGATCGTGGGTCACTACCAGCAGGCCACCATCGGTCGGACGCCAGCGCTCGGCAAGGTGGCGGGCAAGCCACGCCACGCCCTCCACATCGAGGTGGTTGGTGGGCTCGTCGAGCATGATGACGTCGTCATCGCCGATCAGGAGCTTCGCCAACGCGACCCGACGCTTCTGCCCACCAGAAAGCGATGAGACCTTCGCATGCCAGTCAACCTCGGCGACGAGACCGCCCATTACGTCGCGGATCTTGGGGTTCGACGCCCACTCATGGTCTGCCTGGTCGCCCACGATGGCCTCACCAACGCTAAGGTCACCGTCCAGTACGTCCGTCTGGTCCAGATACCCGACGTGTACGTCGCGTCGTCGGGTGACACGTCCCTCATCGGGGGTGGCTCGCTGTGCAAGGAGTCGCATCAGGGTGGATTTGCCGTCGCCGTTGCGACCCACCATCCCGATGCGGTCGCCGTCCTCGATGCCGAGGGAAACGCCGTCAAGGACTGTGCGGGTGGCAAACGTAACGCTGACGCTTTCAGCGCCCAGAAGATGTGCCAAGGAGTGCTGCTTCCTAATCGTGGAGAAAAAAATGGCTTGAACTGGCCCAGCTTCGGTGGCAGGTCAGGCGATGTAGTCGGTCACAATTCTGGCACCGTAGACCGGCCCATGCACGGCTGTGGCTTTCAGGCCGCTATCCGTAAGCTGTCCGGCCAATGCCGCCGCATGTTCTTCGCTCTCCGCAAGGAAGGCGACGGTAGGCCCCGAGCCGGAGACCAGGCCGGCGAGGGCTCCTGCGCCCGTCCCGGTTTTCAGGATGTCGGCAAGTCCCGGGGAAAGCTCAAGTGCAGCGGCCTGCAGGTCGTTGTGCAGCAGATCCGCCAGTGCCCGGGCATCGCCGGACCGCATTGCCCCAAGAATCCGTGGGTCAATCTCGGGCGGCGCCCCCGGTTCGGTGCCTTCGCGCAGACGAATCTCATCGAGAGTCCGGTAGACCTCTGGCGTAGACAGTCCATAGCCAGAGGTCACGAGCACCCAGTAGAGGGGGGTTTTGGAAATCGCCGGGGTTAGCTGCTCGCCCACCCCAACGCCGACCGCTGTGCCGCCGACCAGTGCGAACGGAACATCGGCGCCGAGTTCCGCGGCCATGTTAGCCAGCTCGTCACGGGAAAAGCCACTCTTCCACAGTGCATCGCATGCGATCAGCGTAGCGGCCGCATCGGCAGATCCACCGCCCATCCCGCCTGCCACGGGTACCCGCTTCGTGATGTCCAACAATAACCCGGTTGAGTTCTCGCTGAGATCGGCGAGCAGCGCGGCCGCGCGGGCGGCCAGATTGGTGGCATCCAGCGGAATGCTCTCAACCGGCAGGTTGAGTGACCCCTGCCCGTTGACTGTCACAATTGTGCCCGGTTCTTCACTGACGGTTGCGGTGACCTCTTCGTACAGGGAAACGGCTAGATAGACGCTGGCGACACTGTGGTAGCCATCTTCCCGTAGCGGGCCAACCCGAAACGAGACGTTGATCTTTCCGGGCGCGCGGACTCGGACGCTGGCTGGTACGCCACCAAATAGTCCTGCCGTTTTACCTGCCTCCATAGTCTCCAACCTAGGCTACCGGGCACTGAACCGGGAAACCTGCGGCCGTCGAGGCCGCAAAAACGAAAGTAAAAGCATTGCGGAAAACTAGTAAGCGTGCTTACATTGCGAAGGTAAGCAGGATTACTATCCGGAGGAAATACTATGACTACCCAGAATTGGTCAGAGGACCCATTGACGGCAGCGCCGTCAGGAGAGCGTGTTCAGTCCGCCTCGGTGACCTCGTCCGTAACCACCGAAGAACGCAACGGCTCCACCGGGGTAAAAGACCAGGCGACAGGCCAGGCGAAAGAGGTGGGCCGCGAAGGTTTGGATGCAGCACAGAATGTCGCCCAGACCGCGGGCACCGAAGCGAAGAATGTTGCGGACGAAGCCAGCACACAGGCGAAGAACCTGCTCGGCGAGCTGGGGTCTGATCTCAAGGAACAGGCCGGTGCCAGCCAGCAGAAGGCCGCCGAAGGCTTACGCTCCATCAGTGATGAGCTCGGTTCGATGGCCGACAATGGCGACCAGAGTGGACCCGCCAACAGCCTCGTTCGCCAGGCTGCCCAGCGCTCGGGCGACGTCGCAGGTTGGCTTGAAGGCCGGGACCCAGGCTCCCTCCTGGAGGAAGTGAAGGGATTCGCCAGCCGTCGGCCAGGGACGTTCCTGATGATGGCCGCCGGAGCAGGTCTGCTCGCTGGTCGCCTCACCCGAGGCCTGGCTGGGGCGGGATCCGACGATCAGAACGCCACGCCAGCCAACCCGGCGCCCGAGTACCCGCCGACGGTTCCAGCACAGCGTGATACTTCCAATAACTTCAGCTCGCCCACCGCCGCCACCCCGGTTACTAGTGCTACGGGAGTAGCTGCTAGCGGAACTGGCGCTTCGGGACATGACCTCAGCGATCCCCTGAGCGACCCGTTGGCCGCAGAACCGGTCATTGAGCCCGGTCGGCGCACCCAGGACGGGCCACTGGACAGGGACTTGCGCTGATGAGCGGAACACACACCGGAGGGCCCCCATCATACGAGCCGCCGCGCACCGAGGCCGAGGACCGGGCCGCCAACGAATCCCTGGGGTCTCTACTCAGTGATGTCAGCCGCGACCTCTCCACGCTGATGCGCCAGGAACTCGAGTTGGCGAAAGCCGAACTCCGTGAAAGCGGAACCAAGGCCGGCAAAGGTGCAGGGATGTTCGGTGGCGCAGCTATCGCCGGACACTTTGTACTGCTGTTCCTGTCGCTCGCGCTGATGTGGGCGCTGGACGGCCTCGTTGGCCTTGGCTGGTCTGCAGTGATCGTCGCAGTCATCTGGGGCATCATTGCCGCCGTGCTTGCGTTGACCGGCAAAAAAGAACTGAAAAGCGTGCGCGGCATGCCCGCGACAGCCGAAACCGTCAAAGACATTCCCCCCACTCTGAAACCAGGTGAACCTACCCCATGAGCCAGACACCAGAACAGATTCGTGAAGATATTGAACGCACCCGTCGCGACCTTGGCACCGACGTCGACGCCGTCGCCGACAAGGTAAGCCCGTCCAGCATCGCTCAACGCCAGGGCGACAAAGTGCGGAGCGCTGTTGGAGGAATCAAGACCTCCGTAATGGGCTCGGCCGACCAGGCCTCCAGCGGAACGAAGTCGGCAGTCCACAACGCCGGCGATGCCGTCCAGGATGCACCACATCAGCTGGGCAACAAGACCAGGGGTAACCCCTTGGCAGCGGGCTTGATCGCGTTCGGCGCTGGAATGCTCATTTCATCGCTGATCCCGGCGAGCGAGAAGGAGAAGGAAGCTGCAACGGCGCTGAAGGAGAAGGCTGAGCCTCTCACCAGCAGCGTCACCGACGCGGCGAAGACAGTTGTCGAGGATCTGAAGGAGCCAGCGCAGGAGGCGATGGATTCGGTCAAGGAGACAGCCGCCAGTTCAGTGAACACTGTCAAGGAAGAAGGCACGTCGGCAGCCGCCGACGTCAAAGGCTCGGCCCAGGACGCGAAAGACAACGTTCAAAACGAAGCCAGCCGCTCCTAGCGGGCGCTAGCCGTCCCAAAAACCCCGGGATCGAGTCAACACAAATAGCCGAAATCCGTCGGAAAACCGGTCATATCTGTTGACTCGACCCCGGGGTTAGCGCCACGCACGAGCACGATCCCCGGGGTAGCACCACGTACGGACTCGATTACGGAGCGGTCGACTGCACGGGTTTCGCCTCGGCGATACGGGCAAACGCGGCGATGTCGAGCATTTCACCCCGAAGACTCGGGTCTACGCCGGCAGCGGCAAGGGCCTCTCCAGCGAGGACCGGGCTGCCCGCCCACCCGGCGAGGGCGGCGCGCAATGTTTTACGCCGCTGGGCAAACGCCGCGTCGATGACGGCGAAAACCTCACGGCGGCTGGCCGACGTCGCCGGCGGCTCGTGTCTGACAAACCCGACGAGCCCGGAGGCGATCTTCGGCGCCGGCCAAAACACATTCATCCCGATGACGCCCGACTTGCGCATGGTCGCGTACCAGGCAGCCTTGACCGAGGGTACCCCGTAGGTTTTTGAACCGGGGCCCGCTGCCATCCGATCGGCTACCTCGTCCTGCACCATGACCAGTCCGTGGCGCAGCGACGGGAAGTTCTCCAAAAGGTTCAGGACCACCGGCACTGCGACGTTATATGGCAGATTCGCCACCAGCGCGGTGGGCGGGTGTGGCAGTTCGGTAACCCGCATCGCGTCAGCGAGCACCACGTCCAGATTGGCTGCAGTCTCCGGCCGCCACCTGGCGACCGTGTCCGGTAGGCGCCCGGCCAGCACCGGGTCGATTTCCACCGCCACCACCCGGGCCGCAGCGTCGAGAAGGCCCAACGTCAGAGATCCGAGGCCAGGACCCACCTCGAGGACCGTCTCTCCCGGGTCAATATGAGCTGCCGCGACGATCCGCCGAATAGTGTTGCCGTCGATGACGAAATTCTGGCCGAGGGTCTTGGTGGGCCGCAAATCCAGGTCGGCGGCCAACCGGCGGACATCACCGGCGCCGAATAGGGGCTGGACCGGCTGGGGGTTAGGGGGCTGAGTCACCTAAGCCATGGTAGTCGGGCGCCACGCAAAAGCGGGCCCCGCCTGGGGAACCCGATTTTGGTGTTTGGTTGCCCGTAGGCCGCTACCCGAGGTGCTATCCAAGCCCGAGCTTCGCCGAACAGGAAGGCCAGTGGCCCCAACCGCCGTTTTGCTTGAGCACTTCAGCAGTGGCAATCTGCTCCGCTGGCGACGCGAGATGCGGCAGCGGGGCATACTTGCCACCACCCGCACCCAGCCAGCTCGGGGCACTGAACTGCAGTCCACCGTAGTAGCCGTTTCCGGTATTGATGGACCAGTTCCCCCCGGACTCACACTGGGCCAGCGCCTGCCAGTCCCCGCCGGCTGGGGCGGGGCCGCTTGATCCGGCGGGCTCAGGCTCATCCACAGGTGCCGACACCTCCACGCGCTCCGGCTCCGGCTCCGGTTTGGTCTCGGGCTCTGGCTTGGGCTCTGGCTTGGGCTCCCGCGTGCCGATGGCAAGTAGCTCAGTCACGGGTTCGAGGGTGACTTTATCGCTGAGGAGTTCGCGATTCTCCTCCCGACCGTCGATCACCACGGCAGTGAAGATTTTGGTCCGCTCGCCGTCGACACCGGCCCTGGTAACGCGCTGCTCGCCCACATCGAGCGTGTCGTCGTGGACCTCGTCGGTAGTGAAACTGATGCTTTCGGTGACGGTCTCGCGGTGGTCGCTGTCGACTCGGGTGATTTTCAGCCCAAGGCCGTCGACGAGGGAGGAGGTGACCGGAACGCTGACCCGATCCTCGTCACCGAGGACAATCTCCGCTTCGTCGAACAGGTCCTGAACCGATTTTACGGTGGATGTATGGGTTGCCGTCGAACCATCGACGGTCACAGTCACGCTTTTGGGGGTCGAGATTTCCAGTTCGGAGCTGAGCGTAGTCAGGCGGGTTTCGAGGTCAGCTGAAATTGCTGAGGAATCGGCGACCCCCAGCTCGTTGACTACGTCCCCTACCGTCGATCCGGTGGTGTGAACAACGGTGTCCGCTCCGTTGAGTACGACGTCGATCGCCGTGGCCCTGGTGATCTGGATGGCCGAACCATCCTCGACGGCTGCCGCCAGCGAAGGGGTGACCTGGTCGTTCTCGGTAACGACGACGTTGGAGTTGGCTAGCACTTCGCCGACGGTTCCGCCAAAGGTCTGAACGGTACTTGCCTGGCCGTCGATGTTGAGGACTATCGACTTGTTGTTGCCAACAAAGGCGACGAGTCCAAGCACCAGACACATCATGACTATCCCCTGGCCGGCCGTCTTGATCCAACGATTTCTGCTCGCCACAAAGTCCCTTACGGTCGACTTCATCCGGGCACGGGGGAAACACGGCAGTAAATTGGCACACCGGTGGCCCGGGTACGTCACTGCCGTGAAGGCATGCACTAGTGGCGGGAGATCTGGTCGCCCGAACGGCAGCGACCAGCCAATCCCGCAAAAGAACTGTATTAGACGGAAAGCCTTCCCCGACCCCGGCTAATAAATGCTCACCGTAACCGAAATGAGATAAACGGGCAAGTCGGGCCAGTCCCACACTGGTTAGCCGAGCTCCCACTCTCCATACACCCGCCGGGTGTTATCTGCGATCGACTGGCACAGTGTCGCCAGGTCGGCGTCAAGCACATCCGCCATCCCTCTGACCGTGTAGGGCACCAGATACGGTGCGTTTGGCCGGCCGCGGAACGGGTGCGGCGTCAGGAACGGAGCGTCAGTTTCGGTCAGCACCAGCGCCGGATCGGCAATACGCAGCGCTTCCCTGAGATTGTCTGCATTTTTGAAGGTCACCGTCCCGGCGAAGGACATGTACCACCCGGCGTCGTTGCAGATTCTGGCGAGATCGGCGCCACCGGAGAAGCAATGGAAGACCACCCGGTCCGGCGCACCCTCGCTGCGAAGGGTGGAAACGACGTCGTCGTGTGCGTCCCGGTCATGGATCTGGAGCGTGAGATCCAGCCGTTTGGCGATATCGAGGTGCCGTCGAAAAGAATATTGCTGGCTGTCGATCCCCGCAGCGGGAGTCCGGTAGTAGTCCAGGCCGGTCTCCCCAATGGCCCGCACCCGGGGATGAGTAGCCAATTCTTCGATTTCCGCTAGCGCGGCGTCGAGGCCTCCGCGCTCCGCGAGCAGCGGGGCATCGTTGGGGTGAATCGCTACCGCCCCCAGCAGGCGGGGTTCCTGATCGATGGCCTGAACAGTGAATCGTGATGACTCGAGATCGCACCCCACCTGCACTGCGCCGCACACGCCCACAGCGGCAGCAGCATCAAGAGCTGCTGCGACGCTGACCAACGGGAGACCGCCGCGGAAGTCCAGGTGGGTGTGATTGTCCATCACCGGCACCGGCAAGGGTTCGGGCGCTGGCGGGTAGCTCCGCTTGTCTTCGCGACCGGCACCAACCGGAGCGTCGCCGTCGGCGGTTGGACTGGGTGAGACGGGGCGGTAGGCCGGAGGAATAGCTGTAGAAGGCATAGTCCAACCCTAGCCACCGGCACATTGGCTGAGGAACTTATCTCCACGACACCAAGTTGTCCTAGTAATCTGTAACAAAGCAGTTGCTGCGTACTCCACGGACCGAACAACCGCCGGGGTGACTGACCAGGGCTGGCCGACTCAACTGCACATTGGCGTGCAGTGTACGCGGAAGGTTCGCATGGACGCCCACAACCAGTACGTCTCACCCAATGGCAGGACCGGGCGGGAGGACTCCCCCACCTTGGGCGACGCTCCAGCGATGACCGCGCAGCGTTTCGACGAAACCGCTGGCCAGATCCTGGGATCGATCAACACGGTTATTGACGGCAAGCCCGCCGCGGCGCGGCTGGCGCTGACCGTGTTGCTGGCCCAGGGTCATCTGTTGCTGGAGGACGTGCCCGGAGTGGGTAAAACCATGTTGGCGAAAACACTGGCCCGCACCATCGATTGCTCAGTCAACCGGATCCAGTTCACGCCGGACCTGCTGCCGTCCGATGTCTCTGGGGTGTCGATCTATAACCAGGACACCCACCGGTTCGAGTTCCGGCGCGGCCCCGTTTTCGCCAACATCGTGATCGGTGACGAGATCAACCGCGCCTCAGCGAAGACACAGTCAGCCCTCCTCGAATGTATGGAAGAGCACCAGGTCACTGTTGATGGTGGGACTTACCGGCTGGGTGAACCCTTCATGGTGGTGGCAACCCAGAATCCGATCGAAATGGAGGGGACCTACCCGTTGCCCGAGGCGCAACGGGACCGGTTCATGGCCCGTATCTCAATGGGCTACCCGGACCGCAGCGCCGAATTGCAGATGCTTCAGAACCACCAGTCCGTCTCTCCGCTGGAAGCGGTCCGTCCCGTGGCGAATGTGGCGGACGTTGCCGCGATGATGGAACAGGTGCGCCGGGTCTATGTCTCTCCCACGGTGCGCGATTACACGGTGGCGATCGGTCAGGCGACCCGGGACCATCACTTGCTGCGGCTTGGCGCCAGCCCGCGCGCACTCCTGCAGTTGCTCCGTGCTGCCAAGGCCGGCGCTGCACTGGAGAGCAGGGATTTTGTGCTGCCCGATGACATTGCTGCCGTCGCTGAACCAGTGTTATCCCACCGGTTGATCCTGGACCGCAAGGCACTGAGCGCGGGAGAAACCCCCCAGAGCGTGGTGGCGGGCATCCTGTCGAAGGTTCCAGTGGAACGCACGACGGCGAACTCCTACCTTCGCGCATAGGCGGCGGGATGCAACTGCTCGCCAGACTGCCGTCCCGGGTCCTTACGCCGCGTGGTTGGGGACTGGTGATCGCGGGGGTGACTGCGCTCCTGTTCGCACAGTTCCTCGGCCGCCGGGACCTGCTGTCCCTCGGCGTGCTGCTGATCTGCCTCCCGCTCCTGTCGGTCCTGATGCTGCGCCTGATCAAACCCCGCTTCACGGTCGAGCGGAAGTTCGCCCCGCAGACCATGGAGACGGGCTTCACCTCGACCGTCACCCTGTCGGTCGCAGCCAGCGGCCCGGTCAGCGGGAGCATGGTGATGCAGGAAATGTTGCCCGCCCGGTTCGGTGAGTCCCCCGAGTTCCACTACCCGTCCCGTCATCCAACCCGGGGCGCCAGCGTGTACGAGTATCGTCTGCGCTCCTCCGGCCGGGGCGTGTTCGACGTCGGACCGGTCACCGCCGCCTTTACCGATCCCTTTGGGCTCGGCACCTCACTCCATACCCTGGGCGGCACCGACCGGCTGGTGGTCACCCCCGCCCCGGTGGAGCTGCCCCATTCGCCGTTGACCGGCGCCCGGGGCGCCGATGGTTTCGCTGCAACCCGACGCAACGCCAATCCCAGCGACGACGACATCATGACCCGCGAGTATCGGCCCGGCGATCCGATGCGCCGGGTCCACTGGGCAGCGACCGCACGACACAATGAGTTGATGGTGCGCCAGGAAGAGTCGGTCACCACGCCCGAGGCAACCCTCATCCTCGAACAACGCCAGATCAGGTACAGCTCAGGGGTGATCGGCGCATTCGGTGCCGACCGGGAGGATGATGGCACGTCGCTGCGATCTGCTCCGGGCTTCGAATGGGCGATCATCGCTGCGATGTCCATCACCGCGCACCTGCTCGAACGCAACTATGCCCTGCGGTTTGTGGATGAGACCGGCGCCCCAGCCCTGCAATCGTCGGTGTCCGCTCCATGGCCGGAGGACGAGGAACACGCAGGACAGACGGGGATCCATAACGTTGCGGAGGGGCTGGCCGCTCTGGAGCTCTTCCCCGATCTGTCCAAACGGACTACTAGCCGGCGGCACTCGCGGCGCAGCCCATCGCCCGTCAACACCGGCACAGCACCGTCTGCACGACGTCAGCCGTTTGGTGACCCAATGATGGACAAGCTCGCCTCCTACCGGAACCGCGGCCCCCTGATCGCTATCCTTGGCGCCATCACCGTCGCCGAGGCACGGGACCTGGCCGCTGCCGCCGAGTACGGGTCCACCTCGTTTGCAATTCTGGTCGCTGACCGGCCCCAGGACCTGCATCCGGTAATGGAAATCCTGCGTGCTGCCGGCTGGCACGCGGTGGCGGTGTCGCCCTCCGCCGATCTGGCAGCTGCCTGGACCTACTTCGACTCCCCTGTCGGGGCCAGCGCATCAACAGCAAAAACCACTGTCGGGGCTGGCGCTGTCGGGGCTAACACCGTCGGGGCTGGCACTATTAAAGCTGACACGGTGCGGGGCGCGGTCCGCTCCACGACCACATCGCCTGGCGGCCAACCGTGACCTCTACCTTGCCCCGCCCCGCGCTTTCGCCGCAGCGGTTGGCGCCGCAGCCCGGTCGACGGTTTCGGACCGACCAGCGGCATTGGGTCTCGACGGCAGCAGTATTTGTCGCCGTCATGCTGACCTCCCTGAACCTGAATTCGGTGGTGCTGGGATGGACCTGGCTTAACCCGGTGGCATTCACCGTCGGCGGTGTGCTGCTGGTCATGGGTGTTGCCAGAAGCCTCCGTCTACCGGGTGCGCTGGTCCCGGTCGCTGGAATCCTGGCCCTCGTGGGATCGCTGGTCTGGCAGTTCTTCCCCACCCAGAACGTCTTCGGGGTCTTCCCCGGCGAAGGCTCGGCCGGGCGGCTGGCGGTCCTGTTGAATCATGCCGAGAACACGGTGGTGTCACAGGTGGCGCCGGTACTGCCCGGGACCGGCATTTTCATGGTCATCTGCGCGGGGCTGGGTCTGATCGCGATTCTCACCGACACGCTGGCCACCACCCTCAGAATGCCCGCCATCAGCGGTCTGGCGTTGCTCGCCGTCCTGGTGATTCCCGCCGTCGTGCGGCAACAAAGTGTTGGAATTCCCGGGTTCGTGGCGGCGGTGGTGGGTTTCCTTCTGATCCTCGGCTGCGCCCAATGGCGGGACAGCCAGCAGGCAGCCGGTCCGTCCCACGATGCCTCGGGCGGCCGGCTGGCCCGCGGGTTGTCGATCGGCGCCGCGGCCCTGGCGGTCACGGTGCTGGTCCCCTTGGCCATTCCGGGATTCAATGTGGGGGCGTTCCCCCAGGGTGCCAAGGTCAATTTGTGGGGTACCGCCACCGGGCTAAATCCGGTCGTGACCCTGGGAAATGATTTACGGAATCCCACTGGCTACGGCCGGATTACCTATGCCACCGACTCCCCGGATGCGCTCTACCTCCGGGCTGTCACCCTCGAGGACTTCGACGGGCAGCGGTGGGAACCGGACCAGCGGTACGGCCTCAGGGAACCCGGGGTGGAGAACATGGGAACCGACGAGGTGAGAGCTTCCATCGACACCGGAGTAGTCACCACCACCCGGATCACCACTAATTCGTTCACCAGCCCCTGGCTCCTCGCCCCCTATGCTCCGGTGGGTTTCTCCAACCTTTCGGGCCGCTGGTCCTGGGATCCGCTGAACCTCAGCGTGATTGCCACCGATAACGGGTCCACCGCCCAGCAACAGTACGACGTCCGCAGCGCTGAGCCGGAACTTTCCCGCGAGGTGCTGGAGGATATTGGCCCGGTCCCCGAGGGGGCTGTCGACGCCCAGTTCCTGGCCCTGCCGGACACCACTCCCGGGATCATCAGGGACACGGCCGCGGAGCTGACCGACGACATCGCCAACCCCTATCAGCAGGCTCTGGCCATCCAGAACTATCTGCGGGGGCCAGCCTTCACCTATTCGGTCGACGCCCCCGTCAACGGCGGGTATGACGGGAACAGTCTCGACGTCGTCGCCCGTTTCCTCGAATCCCGGTCCGGGTACTGCGTCCACTATGCCGGTGCAATGGCGGTGATGGCCCGTCTGGCGGGCATTCCCAGCAGGGTGGCTGTCGGCTATGCGCCCGGCGATGCGACCGGAGGATCGGTGCAGGGACCCGACGGGCTTGAGCTGACCGAGTTCACGGTGACCTCCCAGGACGCCCATGCGTGGCCTGAGCTCTATTTCGACGGCGTCGGCTGGGTGAAATTCGAGCCCACACCCTCCCGCGGCGTGGTTCCCGACTACGCGCAGACGGCCTTTGCCCCCGGATCGCCGGTGCCGAATACCGACGACCTGACACCGGGCGGCAATCCGCCGCTCGAACCGGGCACGCCGGTGGACCCCCCGATGGGCGCCGACGGCCAGCCGGCCGGAGAAGCCGATCCTGACCGGGCGAGGGAGACCTCGGCTCTGATCACAGCGGCACTGGTGGTCGCTGCACTCCTGCTCATCGTGCCGTTCCTGTTGCGCATCATGCGCAGCCGGAATCGCCGTCGCAAGTTCAACGCGGCCGTTGGATCCAGGGGGGCGGCAACACTGGCCTGGGCCGAAGCCACCGACCTTGCGGCCGACTATGGCCACCCGGCGCTGCCCACCGACACCCCGCGAACCTTCGCTACCCGGTTAGCGGCCAGCACCGGGATTGATGATGCGGCGGCGACCGCCCTGGCTCGCCTCAGCCGCGCCTACGAGACTGAGGAGTACGCCCATCCGGACCTCCTCGTGCACGCCGGGTGGGAGGACATCGAGTCCGTCGTCCGGTCCCTCCGGGAACGCAGTAGCCGCACCGTGAGGTTCAGGGCTCGGTGGCTGCCCAGGTCCCTCTCCAACGACTCCTGACCATGACCTCAGCGAGTCGTCAGGAAGCGGTGGGGTCAGCGATGCCGACGTACTGGGTGTAGAGGTACTCCTCGATCCCCTCGGAACCACCCTCACGGCCCAGCCCGGACTGCTTCACTCCCCCAAACGGCGCCGCGGCGTTGGACACCACGCCAGCGTTCAGGCCGAGCATCCCGACGTCGAGCCGCTCACCGATGCGCAAGCTGCGGTTCAGATCGCGGGTGAACACATAGGCAACCAGTCCGTACTCGGTGTCATTGGCTAGCCGGACTGCCTCGTCTTCCGAGGCGAAGGTGATGATTGGCGCGACGGGACCGAAGATCTCTTCCTGCAGGATCCGCGATCCCGGTGCCACATCGGTCAGGACGGTCGCCTGGTAGAAGTACCCTGGGCCATCCACCGGCGCGCCACCGACGAGGCAGGTGGCTCCGTCGTCGAGTGCTGAAGTGACCAGTTCGTGCACCTTGGTGCGGCTCTTCTCATCGATGAGCGGGCCGAGCGTCGAGGTTTCCTCGGTGCCGCGGGACGTTTCGAGCGTCTTCATCTTCGCAGCGAACTTCTCGGCGAACTCAGCCGCCACCGATTCGTGGACGATGAACCGGTTGGCTGCGGTGCAGGCTTCACCCATGTTGCGAAGCTTCGCGAGCATCGCGCCCGCCACTGCGGCGTCGACGTCAGCGTCTTCGAAGACCACGAATGGGGCGTTGCCGCCGAGCTCCATCGACGTGCGCAGCACGTTCTTCGCCGCTGCGGCCAGCAGGTTGCGGCCCACCGGGGTCGACCCGGTGAAGGACAGCTTGCGGAGGCGGCTGTCGTCGATCAGCGGCCCGGTGACGCCCTGGGCGTCGGAGGTGTGGACAACGTTGAGCACGCCCTTGGGCAGGCCAGCCTCTTCGAGAACCGCGGCGAACAACGACGACGTGAGCGGTGTCAGGTTGGCGGGCTTGAGCACCATGGTGCAGCCGGCAGCGATGGCCGGCGCGATTTTGCGGGTAGCCATTGCCAGGGGGAAGTTCCACGGCGTAATCAACAGGCACGGACCGACGGGCTTCTTATTCACCAGGATCCGGGTCTTGCCGTCGGGTGAGGTGGAGTACCGGCCCGTCGCGCGCACCGCTTCCTCAGAGAACCAGCGCAGGAACTCCGCGCCGTAGGTCACTTCGCCGCGTGCCTCTGCGAGGGGCTTCCCCATTTCCATCGTCATCAAGAGCGCAAAGTCATCCGCGCGGGCGGTAACCAGCTCAAAGGCACGCCGCAGGATTTCACCCCGTTCACGGGGGGCGGTACGAGCCCAGCTCTCCTGCGCGGCGGCGGCCGCGTCCAGGGCCGCCATGCCATCGGCGGGGCTGGCGTCAGCGATGGTTTTGAGGATCTTCCCGGTGGCCGGATCCTCGATGTCGAAGGTCTTCCCGGTCGAGGCGTCCCGCCAGCTACCGCCTATCAGCAGGCCGGTGGGAACCTGGGCCAAAAGTTCCTGCTCACGCTGGGTGGTAACTGCCATAGTCGGTGCCTCCAAGAGGGTTTGCGGGGTGGGAATCGCGAGAAATCGGCGCGTTGGCCGACCAGCACCACGCTAGACCCGGGATTGGAGGCCTGTCCATGCCAGCCTGCACGGCGTCACCCGTCCTGCGCTGTCCAGATGCACAACGATATCCAGGTGGGTAGCGGCAGACCCCGGTCATGATGCGGCGATCAGCGCGCGGCGATCACGGCAGCGTAGAGCTCCCGCTTACTGATCCGCGATTCCTCGGCGACTGCCGCCACGGCATCCTTCAACCGGATCCCCTCATCCACCAGAGCGGCTACTGCGGCCACCCGGTCCGCCGGGTTGGCGGGTGCGGCCGGTGGTGCGCCACCGACGACGACGGCGATCTCGCCCCTGACCTCAGTGGTTTCCGCCCAGTCCAGCAGCTCAGCTAGTGAGCCCCTGAGCACCTGCTCATAACGTTTGGTGAGCTCCCGCGCCACCGCCGCCGGGCGGTCCGCCCCCAGGACCTGGTGCAGCGACCTCAACATCACCTCGAGGCGGTGGGGTGCCTCGAAGAACACCATGGTCCGCCGTTCGTCAGCGAGCTCAGCCAGGCGCGAGTTCCGCTCCCCCGTCTTGCGCGGCAAGAATCCTTCAAAACAGAATCGGTCCGTCGGGAGCCCTGACAGGGCAAGCGCGGTCAGCACTGCTGACGGGCCCGGAGCCATGGTGACCTCGATGCCGTCGGCAATCGCGGCCTCCACCAGCCGATACCCGGGATCGGAAACTGACGGCATCCCGGCGTCGGTGACCATGAGCAGGGTCTTTCCGCCCGCCACCTGTTCCAGCAATTCAGCCGTCCGGGCCACCTCGTTGTGCTCGTGATAGCTGACAATCCTGCCCTGCACCCTGATCTCAAGTGCCCTCAGCAGCCGTTGCAGCCGCCTGGTGTCCTCGGCGGCGACAATGTCAGCAGTTTGCAGCAGCGAGACCAGACGTGCTGACGCGTCGTTCGCGTTCCCGATCGGGGTTGCGGCAAGGACAATCCGGCCGCCGTCGGGAGTGCCCTGTGCGGCGAAATCCGCCGCTGTCTCGAATTCTTCGGATGCGTCCTCGTCAGAGGAGATCGCGTCGGATTCCAGGGGCGAAGCGTCGCTATCATCGTGGGTGTTGCCAGTGGTATTCACCGTTCCAGCGTAGACCCGCAGCGCCAGCGCCGCTGGCCCACCCTGGCGGTAGCATAAGCAAGGTGAGCCATACTGCCGTTTCCCCGCCGTCGGCTGCCGGGGTTCCGGCGGCTCACGGCTGGGTTCACTCTCCGCGCACCGCCTATGACGCGGTGGTGCTGCGACGTCGGCTACTCGGCGAGCGCCTCCCGATGGGAATTCTTGCGTGGCTCCTACCGCTGACCGTCATGGTGATCGGTGGGTTGCTCCGGTTCGTCAGACTTGGCGAACCGGAGACCCTGGTCTTCGACGAAACGTACTACGTCAAGGACGCCTACTCCTACCTGCTGTCCGGGTACGAGCGGGAATGGCCCGAGGACCCCGACGCCGACTTCAACAGCGGCAATACCGGGGTCATCCTGGGCACCCCCGACTATGTGGTGCATCCACCGGTGGGCAAGTGGATGATCGCCATGGGGATGCTCCTTTTCGGTAGTGATAACCCGTTTGGCTGGCGTTTCTCCGCCGCTGTGGTGGGCACGCTGTCCATACTTTTCATCGCTCTCATCGCTCAGCGGCTTTTCGGTTCCCCGATCCTCGGTGCAGCTGCCGGCTTGCTCACCGCCGTCGACGGGCATCACCTGGTGCATTCCCGGACGTCACTCCTTGATGTGTTCCTGATGTTCTGGCTGGTGGTAGCGTTTGGCGCGCTGCTGCTGGACCGGGACCACGCACGCCGGAAACTAGCGGCGAAGCTGTCGGTGCTGGCGGCTGCGGCCCCGGGCGGCGCTCGACCGTCGGCCGCCGACTTGCTGTACGGTCCGTGGCTCGGGCTGCGACCCTGGCGGATTGTGGCTGGTCTCAGTCTTGGCCTGGCTCTGGGCACCAAGTGGTCAGCAATTCCGTATATCGCGGTGTTCGGCCTGATGACCGTGCTCTGGGACATGAACGCCCGCAGGGTTGTCGGGGTGCAGCGGTGGATTACCGGCGCTGTCCTAAGGGACGGGGTTCAGGCTTTTACCTCACTCGTACCGCTCGCTGCCCTGACCTACCTGGCCACGTGGACGGGTTGGTTCCTGTCCACCGACGCGTACAACCGCCAGTGGGCAGCAGACCACCCAGCCCCAGCGTGGGAGTGGCTCCCGGCGTCGATCCGGTCGCTCGCCGACTACCACCGGGCGGCGTATACCTTCCACGAGGGTCTCGGCTCCGAACACCCGTACGAGTCCACTCCCTGGTCCTGGTTGGTGATGGGCCGACCAGTGTCCTTCTACTACAAGGGTGATTTGGGTCCCGACCAGGGGTGCGCAGTCGAGGCCTGCTCCCGTGCGGTAACTTCAGTAGGCAACCCACTGATCTGGTGGTCCGCGGCAATCGCCCTCATCGTGCTGATCTTCTTCTGGGTGGGACGGCGGGATTGGCGCGCTGGCGCCATCCTCGCCGGTGTCGCGGCAGGGTATCTGCCGTGGTTCCTCTACCCGGAACGGACCACCTTCTTTTTCTACGCCATCGCCTTTCAGCCCTTCCTCATCCTGGCCCTCGTCTACTGCCTGGGCCTGATCCTCGGCCGTTCCTGGGCCCCTCCCGCGCGCCGCCGGACGGGCCTGATGGTGGTCGGCGGGTTCGTGGCGGCGGCCGTGCTGCTCTCCGCCTATTTCCTGCCGATCTGGACGGCCGAGCTCATCCCCTATGACCAGTGGCGGCTTCGCATGTGGATGCCCAGCTGGATCTGATCCTCGGCAAGGGGCTGATTGCGTGTGGCGTTCAGCCCGCGCCGTTCCGGCCTCGAACCCGTCAACCTCCACCACACCCGCTGAAGGGTTAGCTCTGGCGACCTGGGGGACCACCAGCCCACCAAATCTCGCTTCTCGGCGGTGACTGGCTCGCTAGAGCGCCAACGAATCCAGGCGACGCTGCTGGGCGGCCTCACCTGCGAGCCGCGACCTGTCGCGTCGGCCCTTTGTGGGCCAGGTGAGCACGAGGGTGACCACCGTGACGATGAGGACGAGCGCCGCGACAGTGATTGCTGCGTCCATCCAGAACTGTGCCGGGAAGAGCCGGATAAGGGTGTCGTCGGCCCTGAAGGTCCAGGTGCCGTCGGCGAAGAACAGGGCGTGGACCTGGGTGAAGAAGGTCTGCCAGCCGAGGATGGCAGTCACCGTAAGTGCAACCATCAGGATCAGGGTTGTGAGGGCCCCGGCGAACAGGCCTCTGCGGACACCGCCGGGATAGGTGCGCGCCAGGTACCAGCAGGCGGCGATGGTGAAGACGAACATCGCGAGCGCGACGGCGAAGCTGATCACCAGGACCACCTTGACGTCGAGCATGTGCCCCACCTCGCTGTCCAGGAAAAGCTGGTCGCCGTCGGAATTGACCAGCTCTCCGAGGTAGCGCGGCGACGCCCAGTTGAGGATGTAGTCGACGGTGTACGACCCATAGGTCATTCGGTCGTCGGTGCTGAAGCCGAAGCTGTCGGCCGGGAAGCCCGGCCGGTGGTACTCCACCCAGAGGAAGAGAGGTGAGGTGACCGCCCGGATCGCCGCCGCGAGGAGCATGATCGGGAAGAACACGGCGATCAGGACCTGGAATACCCGCGCCATGACGGGTTTGCTGGTGAATGCTTCATCCCGTTCGGCGGCCCGACGTTTCGCTTCTGCCTCAGACGGGCGAGCCGACAGAGCCGCAGTGTCAGGCGCGGGATCGTCGACGGTACCGCTGGTCGCGGGGCTGCTGGACTCAGACTGGTCCGACACAGGGCTGCTGGTAGCGGAGCTGCTGGACTCAGGCTGGTCCGACACGGAGCTCCTGGTAGCGGGGCTGCTGGGCTCGGGGCTGTCACCGACAGAATCACTGGCCGGCTCCGGGTCGCTCTGTTCGGCAGTTGCTGCCGCAGCGGGGCCTGTCGCACCTGCACCCCTGGCCGGCTCCGTGTCGTCGAAGCGGCTGAGATCCGGCATCGTGCTCGCCCTGCGCATCGGTAGTGAACTCCGTTGAGCAATGCCCGATTCACCAGCCGGTTCCACCGGAATCGCTGTCGTCTCCGGGGCGGACTCCCCGGCTGGCACGTCAGCTTCAGTGTGCTGCTTGGTCTCGTCGTTTTCAGCCACTGGGTTATCTCCTAGAAATTGCGCAAGTACTTACGAACGAGCGTACCGCCGCGCCCCTCGGATCCTGTGGAGGCCGGTCCGACGTCGGGCGGCTGACCAAAGTCCTGGACCTGCCAGCACCAACAAATCAGGCAGTGCGAACCGTTTCGCCCCGGTCAAGGCTCGAAAGATCCCCGGTATATCCGGCGTTCACCGCCCGGCGTCCCAGCAGCAGCGTATAGGCCCAGTAGCTGGCGAACACCAGGAACCCAATGCTGATCCTCAGCCAGGCGGGGAGCGGGCTGGGCGTAACGAACCCCTCCACCAGCCCGGAGATGAAAAGAACGAGCACCAGGCCAAGCGCAACGGTGATGAGCGATCGGCCTTCCTCCGCGAGCGCGTTGGCCCTGGTCCTGGACCCCGGCGACACCCAGGACCAGAAGATGCGCAACCCTGCCGCGGCTGCGATGAAGATGGCCGTCAGCTCCATAAAGCCGTGGGGCAGGATGTAGATGAAGAACGTGTCCAATTCACCGTAGGCAGCCATGGTGCCACCAGCCATGCCGACGCCCTGGGCATTCTGATACAGGATCCACGGCCCCCAGACGCCAGTCACCCCGAAGGCCACCGCCTGCAACGCAATCCAGGCGTTGTTGGTCCACACGAGGCCCGCGAAGGATGCCGCAGGGTTCTCGAAGTAGTAGTTGACGAAATCTTCCTGGACGTACTGCTCAGCGAACTCGTCGCCGCCCATCGCCGCGATGACTCCCGGAGTATTAACCACCCAGGCACCGTACAGCCAGGCCACCCCGATGAAGAGCACGCCGACGACGACGGTCAGCCACCGCACCCGGTAGAAGGCCGCGGGGAGGGAGACGACGAAGAAACCTGCGACGTCTTCCATAAAGTTGGAGCGGGCGCCGGTGAATCGGGTCCGAGCTCGGGACAGCCGCATTGACAAGGCGCCCGACAGGGCACTCTCGGGGGCGATTGACCTGATCATCGACAGGTGGGTCGAGGTGCGTTGATAGAGCACCAGCAGTTCATCGGCCTCGGCCCCCGACAGCTTCCGCCGGCGGACCAGCTCATCAAGCCGCTCCCAATCCGGGCGGTTCACCTCAACGAAAGCATCAACGTCCACCCTTTCAGCTTAGCCGGGCCGCGGCCGATAAGCTTCAGGATGAAGGGCCCACCGGGGCCCGGTCGACCAGGGAGATGTGCAATGAGTTCGGTGGTGACAGGTGAGGCAGTAGTCCTGGAGTTGCGTCCCGCGTCCTTCGGCGCCCGCAGCATCAGCCTGCTCATCGACATCATCGCCCAGGCCCTTCTGGCCCTGGCGATCATTCTGGGGGTCAGCGGCACCTTGGGGGGTTCGCTTGACCCAGCGTTGAGCCAGGCGCTGGTCCTGGTCCTGGTCATCTTCGTCGTGCTCGTGGTCCCGGTGACCGTCGAGACCCTGACCAGGGGCAAATCGCTGGGCCGACTGGTCATGGGGCTGAGGATAGTGCGCGACGACGGCGGCGCCATCCGATTCCGGCATGCCTTCATTCGCGGGATGCTCGCCGTCCTCGAAATCTACCTGCTGGTGGGTTCCCTGGCATTCCTGGTAGCGGTGTTCAATGAGCGCTCGAAGCGGCTGGGTGACCTGCTGGCGGGCACCTACTCCATGCATGAACGGGTGGTGGAGAAACCCCGGACCCGGGCTGTGACTCCCCCGCATCTCACGGGCTGGCTTGCCACCGCGGATCTTCTTCAACTTCCGGATCCCCTGGCACGGCGGGTAGCGGCATTCATCGGCCAGGCGCCCCGCCTGACCCTGATGGCGCGACAGACGCTGGCAACCGAGCTGGCAACCGAGGTGTCCGTTTACGTCGCTCCGCTACCCCCCGCAGGCACCCACCCCGAGGACTTCCTCAACGCGGTCCTCGCCGAACGTCGGGAGCGGGACCTCGGAAGGCTGATGCGGCAGCGTGCACGCACCGCCAAGGCTGCCGAGCGGCTACACCGGCTGCCGTTCAGCCAGTAATCCGTCAGGCGTGCTGGGACCCCGATGGTTACGGCTGGTTGCTGTATTCACTCCAGGGGGTGTTCCAGTCGCCGAAGCCGTCCCAGATGAACATCGGGCCGTAGCCGGTGTTCTTGATCTGAACAACGTCACCTGGGCCGAAGGTGTCGTAGAAGTACTTGGCTCCCTCAGGAGACATTCCGATGCACCCGTGGGAGACGTTGATGTTACCCAGTGCAACCTGGGCGGCAGGCAACGCTTCGTGCACGAAAGCACCGCCGTTGGAGATCCGGCTTGCATGATTGACGACTGTGGGCTCATAGTAGGCGTCGTCCCCGGGCTCCAGCCCAATTGACTCGGCGGTGAATTTAGTGGATTCATACTGCTCCATCACCACGTGGTAGCCGATCGTCGACGGCCAGTCCTCCGTTCCGAGAGTGATGGGGAAGCTTCGGGTCAGGGCCCCATCAATATAGACGTCCATCATCTTGGTCTCGTTGTCGACAACCGCCAGTTTGGTGTTGTGGGTATTGATGGTCATCTGGTTATCAAAGTTACCGATCATGCCGTTGCCGTAGTCCACCCCAAACAGATTCATGTCGACGGTGATGGTGCTGTTGGGTGCCCAGAACTCTTCGGCGCGGTAACGCACGATGGTGTCGCTGAGCCAATGGAAGGCCCCGGCCTGGCCGCTGGAGCTCGTAATGGTGATCGCTGACTCCACATCGTCACGATTAATCACCGGCTCGCTGAAGTTGATCTCGATTGGCTGGCCCGTTCCCACGGTGGTGCCGTCCAACGGGTAGATACCCGCATCGGCTTCGTTGGCGGGCATCACGGTAGTGAAGCTTTGCGATTCGGTGGCGGTATTCCCAGCGGCGTCGGCCAGCACAAAGTCGAAGTCGTAGGTGGTGGCGAACTCGAGTCGCTCGCTGGCCGTCCACACCGAATCGCCGTCGCTGAGTGTGCCTTCAACTGGCTGCCCGCCGTCTGCTGAACGGAGCGTCACGCTTTCGATGACCGCGTCTTCAACCCGGATTTCGGGCACCGCGATCGGATTGACCTCTTCGGCGTTGTCGGCGGGAATCGCCCCGAACTCAAATGCTGTCGCTACCGTGATTGTTGGGGACGGCGTCGCCTCGGGCACGGTGGCGTTCGGTGAGGAGGTTGCGGTGGGTGAGGAGGTTGCGGCTGGCACGTTTTCGGTCCCGGCCCAGTTGGGGGCGACAGCTACTGCGGCGCCGGCCGCGATCAGGACAGCCGTCACCGCCACCCCACCGATGACCCACCCTTTTCGGCTCCTGCTCATACCCTGCTGACCTTCAGTCATCTTGTCCTACCCACAATCCTGCTGAAAAAATGGCCACCCCACCACCGATTTTACGGTGTGGGGCAGCCATTTTTGGCCAAGCTCTAGGTCACAGCCACGTCAAGCCAGCGGCTAGTAGCGGTAGTGATCTGATTTGTAAGGACCCGATGCCTCGATGTCGAGGTATTCTGCCTGGCTTTTGGTGAGCTCGGTTAGCTCGACGCCGATCGCGTCGAGGTGCAGCCGGGCCACCTTCTCATCGAGGATCTTGGGCAGGACATACACCTGGTTGGCGTACTCGCGGTTTCCCTCGAGATCGTTTTGCTTCCATTTGGTGAACAGTTCGATCTGGGCGATGGTCTGGTTGGCGAACGAGTTGCTCATCACGAAGGAGGGATGCCCGGTGGCATTGCCCAGATTCAGCAGCCTGCCCTCGGACAGCATGATGATGGTGTGCTCGGCCGCGCCGGTCGCCTCATCGGCCGGGAAGACCCATTCGTGTACCTGGGGCTTGATCTCGACCTTGCGGATGCCGGGGGTTTTCGCCAGACCCGCAATGTCGATCTCATTGTCGAAGTGGCCAATGTTTCCAACGATGGCCTGGTGCTTCATCCCGGCCATGTGGTGCGCCATGATGACGTCCTTGTTGCCGGTCGTGGTGATGAAAATGTCACCCTGTGCCAGCACCGTCTCGAGCCGGGCCACCTGGTATCCGTCCATCGCGGCCTGAAGCGCGCAGATCGGGTCGATCTCGGTGACGATGACTCGTCCACCCTGGCCACGGAGTGCCTCAGCGGCACCCTTTCCAACGTCTCCGTACCCGCACACGACGACGACCTTTCCTCCGATGAGGACGTCGGTCGCACGGTTGAGACCGTCGGGTAGGGAGTGCCGAATGCCGTACTTGTTGTCGAACTTGGATTTAGTGACCGAGTCGTTGACGTTGATGGCCGGGAACAGCAGCTTGTCCTGCTGTGCCAGCTGGTAAAGCCGCATCACGCCAGTGGTGGTCTCTTCCGTCACACCCTTGATGTCTGCTGCGATCCGGGTCCATTTCTGCGGGTCATCGGCGAGGGTGCCGCGGAGGACGTCCAGGACGACCGAGAATTCGTGGGAGTAGTCAATGTCATCCTCGGACGGTCCGGCGGGAACCTCACCGACTGCCTCGAACTCAACGCCCTTGTGCACCAGCAGTGTGGCGTCGCCGCCGTCGTCGAGGATCATATTGGGGCCTTGCTCGCCCGGCCAGCTGAGGATCTGGGTGGTGGTCCACCAGTACTCCTCGAGGGTCTCGTTTTTCCAGGCGAAGACCGGTACGCCGGCGGGCTGGTCTGCTGTGCCCGAGCCAACGACTATCGCCGCGGCAGCTTCGTCCTGGGTGGAGAAAATGTTGCACGAGGCCCACCGGACCTCGGCGCCGAGCGCGGTGAGGGTTTCAATGAGCACTGCGGTCTGAACCGTCATGTGCAGGGAGCCGGCGATGCGTGCGCCTTTGAGCGGCTGGCTGTCACCGAATTCACGGCGCAAAGCCATGAGTCCTGGCATTTCATGCTCGGCCAGGCGGATCTGGTGGCGCCCCGCTTCGGCGAGTGAGAGGTCGGCAACTTTGAAGTCAAAGGTCATGGTGTGGCGCATTCCTGTTCGTTGGTGCTGCACTGGGACTAATTTGCGACTGGCCCGTCGTGCTCGTCGGAGCCGGCCTCGGTGGCTGCTACTAGTAGTTCGGGGCGGAGGAGCACCGGGATGCCCTCGTCGATGCTGTATTGCACCGGGTTTCCTGTGCTGTCGGTCACAGAGGAAACCAGGAACTCCCCTTCTTCAACCAGCGCTGAGCCAGTGACGGGACAGCGGACCACAGCAAGCAGATCAGGCGATATGGGGCTCATGAACCAAGCTTATCGCGGGCGTGGCGGAGGCAGAACCGTGATTTGCCCCGGGACCGCCTCGGCTTCTGTCCGCGAGGATTCTACTGTTCGCGGAGGATGCGCAGGTGCCCGCGTCGTGCGCCGGCTGCACCAGCGGGTGGTTCAAGGGTTCCCTTGTTGCCGCGGATCACGGGGCCAGTGTCCTGGTTGCGGTCGGTGGCAGCTTCACGGACGGCGTTGACGAGGGCAACGAGGTCGTCGGGGTGGGGTTCCTGCGGCGTCGATGGCAGGGCGAGTCTGACTACTTCCCAGCCCCGGGGAACGGTCAGTCGTTCGGCGTGGGAGGTACACAGATCGTAACAATGGGGTTCAGCGTAGGTGGCCAGTGGACCAAGGACCGCAGTGGAATCGGAGTACACGAAGGTGAGCGTCGCGACGGCGGCGCGCTCACAGGCAGAGCGTGAACAAGTTCGAAGGGATCCCACGACTAGTGAGCCTACCCGCTCGGCCTTTCAAAGGCGGGGATCATGGCACAGGTCAGCGCGGCGTTGATTCGGCTCACCGGACCCGCTGCGTCCCATTCCGATCCTGTTTTAGGCACCGCTCGAATTTAAGGGCCCGGTTGGCCCATCAAAACCTTACATTGGGGCCCAATGGGTTTACAGTCAGTACATGCGGGACAGTTCAACATTCTCTGTGCAGTTGACCGACCCAGACGATGCCAGAGGGTCCGCCCATCGCGGCCCGAGTTTCAGCCGACGTCGGAGAAACAGACACGGCCGGGGCCTTCGCGGGCCGATGATCCCACCGCACCTTCCCGGCTCGCGCAGCCGATCTGAACGGTTCGACGAATGGGTGATGGAATCGGCCCAGCGGTTGGAACGACTATGGGGAGAGCGCATCCTCGATCTGCAAATGGTGGTCCAGGACATTCCGGCGAATCTCGAAACGATGACCGCGCAATCGCTGCGCGGCCTGCTCGGCACCGCCATACCCGCCGCCCCAAACCGGCCGCCGACCATCATCATCTACCGGCACCCGGTTGAGTTGGCCGCGGGTGGCTTCATTGCTCCCAACGAGTTGGTCCACGACGTGGTAGTGGAGCAGACCGCAGAGTTATTGGGGATGACGCCCGAAGCCGTGGACCCAGCCTACGGGCGTTCCCGCGCCTGATCCTGAGGCGCCTGATCCGAGCCAGTGTAGAACTCAGTATCCCAGGTTGACCGGCACACTGAGCTGCCCGGCGCTGCCGGGAGGTAGCGATGTCACCGAGATCCCTGCTTCGCCATCCATCTGGTGCATCTGGGCGCCGTACACCGGATCACCCGACGCCCCAATCAGGACCGCCACCACGTCGTCCCCGAGATCCGCTGCTTCCACGCTCACTGTGGTGCCGCCAGCCACGCTGACTGTCTGCTCGGCCTGCAGAGTTCCGTCTTCGTTTACCGGAGTGAGCTGAACCTCAGACCGACCCGAGGGTGCACCGAACGCGAGCGCGCCTCGGGACCCGCTGGGGAACACTGCCACCTGGGTGTTGCCGAGGCGTGCTCCGGATGGGGCGAACCCGAAATCGACGGGTTCCCCGGCCTCCACACCCCGATTTACTCTGGCTGAGGCGGAAATCAACACGTCGGAGGTGACCTCGACCGTGTAGTCACCGGACGGAAGACTTTCGAGCGACACACCAGTGACGGCACCGGCAGTTGCGGTGAGCACTCCCCCGTCCGGAAGCTCAACCTCGCCCCCCGAACCGTAGACCCTGACATTCAGAACCGCGTCGGTGCTGCCCGGGACAACGATCTGGACTGCTGGGGTGGCAGCCTCATAGCCGTCCTGGGCGCTGATCTCGTCGGCAATATCCTCATCCTGGACCCGCACCCCCGGGATGACCTGGGTATTGCTTGCAGGAGCCGCTGGCTGGAGAAGCTCCACACCGCCGGGGATGAGTTCCCGCAAGACACTCTGCTGGATGCTGCCGGTCACTCGACCGCCGTCGCTCAGCACGCGGACCGCCAGCTGGTCCTGATCGGTGGCGAGACCAGCGAGCACGATCGACTCGGTGGCGCCGGGAGCGATGAGTAACCCGCGGGTACCCCCCGACTCGACCGGCCCATCGGTCCCGTACAGCTCAAGGTCGACCGTGGCAGGGGTGCCCGACGGGTTCGAGAGATTCAGGACTGCGGTGGCGCCCACCGTGGTGGACGCGCCAAGAATCCAGAAGTCGCTGCTGGGCGCTCTACAGTGGGCAATCGCCAGGCCACCCAAATCACCGTCAGTGGCGGTGTAACTCGTGACCGCCCCGGCGGTGGCAGGCTGGCTGCCCACCGGTTGCGCCGAAAAGACGCTGACCCCGTCGGCTGTCTGGTCGGTAAGGACCCCCGCCGTCCGGTTGGTCAGCCCGTCCTCGTTGGTCACGGCCTCCGGGACCGCGCCTGCCCCGGATTCGTCCGACTCACCTGTCGCGATGGTGGCCAGGGCCTCACCTGAGCCCAGCGGGCTTAGCATGCTGCCAGGCAGGTTCCCGCCGAGGCTGCTCAGCACCATGCCGCTGACCGTAGTGGAAGCCGACTCTGATGCAGGACTGAACTCCGGGTCAGCGAGCGCCGCATCGCTTTCGAGTAGCCGCGGCGGCGCCGGGCAGACGCCCGTGTACTCGCCCGCTGGCACCTCAGCGACCGGGATGGGGAATTGGGCCGCAGCACCCGTTGGGTCGAGGACGGCGACGCCGGCCACCAGCGCGCCGCTGGTACCGACCAGGAGAACTCCCGCGCCTATTCCGACAGCCCGCCGCAGTGTACCGGCACCGGCCCGCCGCCGCTTGATCCGCGGTCGTGACGCCGGCTCGATTTCAGCTCCCGGTTCGGTCATGACCGTCCCCTTCCGCTGAGTATCGATACTTCGTCAGGTGTTTCGCCGAGCCGGGCTGTTTCGCCGGGGCTGGATGACTCGCCGAGGTGAGGTGATCCACCGTCCGCCGGGGACACGGTATCCGCCGCTTCATCCTCAGATTCATCGGCCGAAGGCGGGACCAGTGCGACCGGCTGGCCGCGACGCCCGGGGTAGGCCCGCACGAATCGTGGCCGCGATGGCATGGGGATCGCCAGCAGAACGGTGAGTCCGATCACGAGGGCAGAGCCAATCGCAGCCCACGGCTCCCAGGGTGTCTCGTAGCTGACTTCGACCCTGCCGCCGTCTGCCGGTAAGGCGAATGCCTGGGACCAGCCGGATTCAACTGAGTCAAGGACACGCCCATCGAGGGTGGCCTGCCAGCCGGCGTCGGCGCGTTCGGCCAGCACCAGGGTGCGGTCCGCCGAGCCAGCCGGAATGATCGAGGTGACAGTCGCGGGCCCTGAATCGACTACTACTGAGGTGGTTCCGTCGGCCTCCACGATCCGCGCGCGCGCTCCGGTGGTCGAGCCTTCAACCGTGGGGGTCACAGGCGCTGCCACGTTTTCCTCACTCGAGGGGGGTACCACGCGCCAGAGCCAACCGGAGTTGGTATTTCCTACCGCGACGAGTCCGGGCACTGAGTCAATCTGACCCGCAAGTACTTCCGCCGCCGAGTCCGATTGCTGCAACACCACGAACCCCACCCCCAGTTGGCTGAGCTCCTCCCGTGGGTCGTACCCGGAGCCAGCCACGATGACCGCGACGGTGCTTCTGATGGCGGCGGTCGCCTCGTCGTCCTCGCGGAGGTCTGCGGACCCCAGTGGGCCGTACAGGCCGCGGGCCGAATAGAGCTGCGAGAGCTGATCGAGGGTGGTGCCGCCGCTGCGCATCAGGGCGGCGCTGACGTTATTGCTGCCGTCGACGTTCAGGACCAGGGACTTGGTGCGCTCTGAACTGTTCCCACGGTCGGCAGCGGTCGCGGGCAGAGTGCGTTCGGTGCTGGGTGCGACCAGCATGTCGGCGCCGAAGCGGGTACCCGGCAGGTCGGAATCGCTTGCGCCGGCGGCCGGATCCGTGGTCGCGGCAGCAACGCTGTCGGCTGGTGACGGCACCGCCCAAAGCGCCAGACTCACCGCCGGACCGAGTGCGAGGAGGACGGCGGCGGCCACTAGCGCAGGGCCGGTCCGTCGTCGCGGTGCGGTGGCGTCGGCCCGGGCGCGACGAGCGGTCCGTAGCTGGTGGGCGGAGATCGCCTTGTCTCCCCCGATCACGGCGGCTGCGGCGATGGCGAGCATCAACACCGAGACGAGAGGGCCGGTGAAGGGGGTGATCAGCGCCGAGGACCCCACTGACACTGCGACAAAAGACAGGACAGTGGTGAGCACCAATGCTCCAAGGCCAAGAAGCCAGAGCCCCAAAGCCATCGCGGTCCCGCGGCCGGGGATAAACAGGGCTGCAACGGCCAGCAGGATTGCCGGCCCGCCAACGAGCAGTGCTACCAGCAACGCCCACGGACCGTCAGGAAGGAAGGGCAGCGCTGCGATCGGGGCCAGCGGTTCGAAGGCAACCGGGTAGCCCAGCAGTTGCTGCCACAGTTCAGCCCCGACGAAGGGAACCGGCACACCCGGATCGCCCAGAACGGCCCGTAGCTGGTTTGTGGTTGAGGCGATGAACGGAACGAACAGAGCCAGGGGTGGCAGTAAGGACCACCACAGGGTTTTCGCCCGGCGACGCAGCAACAGCATCGCGCCGAGTACCCCTACCGCCAGGAGTGGGAGCAGCGAAGGCGCGCCAGCTGTGATCACCGCCAGCAGGAGCCCTGCAGTAGCCGCGGCGGTCCAACTGGGCACCCCGTTGATGCCTGGTTTCAGCATCACCTCGACGGGGCGACGACGGGCATACGCGTCGTCGGCGTCGTGAGCGGGAAAACTTGGCACAGCACTGGGATGCGTCCTGTCGCCAGGCTGCAGGTGGGCGCCCAGCTGCGGCGCCCGAGCGGCCCCGACTGCACGGAGCAGGGCCAGCCCAGCCAGTGGCAGGAGCAGGTGTGCGATCAACGCACCCAGCCGGCCACTGCCCAGCGCCACCTGAAGCGCTGGTGCTGCTGCCCAGAAAAACGCGGCCCAAAAGCGCAGTCCCCTGCTCCAGGTCAACGCTCCGGTGGCGAACCATGCGGACAGCCCGGCGAGTGGCAGGGCCAGCAGCATCAGGGTGACCAGCACAGCGTTTCCGTTACCCAGGCCGAGGGCGGCCAGCAGCCACAGCACATAGCCGAAGGGATCACCGTGTCCCGACATGCCTGAACCCAGGGTGATCCACCAGGTCGAGGCGTTTTGCCAGATATCGACCATGCTGGTGGAGACCGGCAGGAGTGCTCCCCCGGCCAACGCGGGAGCACCGATGAACCGGTACAGCGCGACCACTGAGACAGCGGCAAGGGCCAGCGCTGCGGCAACCGCTCCGACACCAACCCAGGTGCGGGAAGGTGCGACGAGTGAGCTGAAATCTTCGGCGGCGTCGCCTGACGGGATGTAGGTGCTTTGCTCGTCGGCAATGGCCTGCTCGCTGAGATGACCCTCAGCGGAGAAGGCCTCTAGCACCGAGCGGCGGTGGGACCAGACTTCACGGCGGCTTGTGCGCAGCGCCCGCACCACACTGCGAGGGCGCTTCTTCGTGAGGGCTACCCGGCGCCGGGACCTGAACAGGTCAACCGGGCGGAGCACTGCGGCGATGCTCGCGAACAACTGGCTGAACCCATACCCCGGGTCCTTGGCCAACAGGCCCATGAGGAGCCGGCCGAACCCACCGATCACCGCGCCGACCGCGAGGAACGGGATCTTCCACAGCGTCGCGTGCTTTAACCGCAGATAGACCTCAGCCTTGCGGGCGGCGCGCTGGCCGGCGGTGGGATGCAGACGCGGTTCGGCGTGGCGCATGACCGCGCTGGGAACGACCACCACGCGGTGCCCGGCCAGCCGGTTACGCCAGCAGAAGTCGACGTCGTCGCCGGTACCGGGGAGCGCCGGGTCGAAACCTCCGAGCGCCTCCCAAACATCACGGCGGACCAGCATGCCCGCTGAGTTGACGGCAAAGACGTCGCTCCGCGAATCGTATTGGCCCTGATCAAGTTCATCGACGTCAATCAAGGTCACCCGTTCGGCCCAGCGGCTGATGGACAGACCGACGTCGATGATCTTTCGACGGTTGTCCCATTCGACCTGTTTCGAACCGGCCACCGTGACCGAGGGAGCGCGCTCGACGGCGAGCAGGAGTTCATCAAGGGCGTTCGGCTCGGGCGCCGAATCGTCATGGAGTAGCCAGATCCACTCGTGGGTGTCGTCGGCGGTGGATCGCGAGGGAACCTCGGCGAGACCTACCCGGACTGCTGCACCAAAACCGGCTCTCGCCGCCGAGCCGACCACTGGGCTGCCGACCGGAAGCTCCAACTGCAGGATCGACGCCGAATCGTCAGTGGACCCGGCGTCGACGCCGACGACGAAGTTGGGCTGGTACCGCTGTGCTCTAAGTGCCGCGATGGTGGCTGGAAGAAAAGCTGAGCCGTTGTGGGTAACCACAACGGCTGTGACGCGGGGGTGCTGCAGAATTAGACCGCTCGCTTTCGTAACCGGCGCCGTTCGCGCTCGGACAGCCCACCCCAGATGCCGAAACGTTCGTCGTTGGCGAGTGCATACTCAAGGCACTGCGACCGCACGTTGCAGGCACCGCAAACCTTCTTGGCGTCGCGGGTGGAACCACCCTTTTCAGGGAAGAACGCTTCAGGGTCTGTCTGCGCGCAGAGCGAGTCAGCCTGCCAGCCGAGCTCACCCTCGTCGTCGAAGTCCTGGCCAATCCCGGGGAGCCCAATCCACACCGACTGGTCGCCGCGCGCCGGTGCCTGCCTCGACGGCGACGAGATGCGTTCGGGGGCCAATAGATCGGAGGGCATCGGATCGGCTGGCGCATCAGGCAGTTCAACTTCGCTGGGGTCATCAGCCAGGGCCTCGTGCGCCGTCAGGAAGGCAGTGGCCTGATCCTCCAGCGAGCTCTCGGTGCTACGCCGGTAACGTTCAGCCGCATCAGGGTCCGCCGGATCGACAAACCAGTCGCTCGGCACCCCACGTGATCCGTAACGAGCCGATGCCTGTGCCTCGATGGTCGTACGGTCGTGGACCTTCTCTGCCTGTCCCATGTCAGCCCTCCCGGTGTTGCCGCTCCAGCAGCTACTGTGGTGGATTCAGGCACGACTGCTGAGCAAAAAGGTGTTTTGCGAGAGGCATGCGGCCCAAGTATCCGATGTGCTGGAACTTTCCGATACCTAATTACACGCGTGTAATACGTATTCAGTCAAGCGCTGGGAGGAATCTTATAGAGTTGTTTCCCGGGAACCCGTTCACGCCACGCTGAGAGTTTGTCACGATGGCGGCGGCGTGTCCCCCGCGGCACTGGCGATTCGTCCCTGCCAGGAAAATCAGCCAGAAAATACGGAAAAATAAAATTCGCCAGGAAGGCCCCAACCGGTCATGGATTCAGCCACACCAGTCCCCCAGCTCATGAATCAACTCCGCACGGTGAACCCGTCGGCTCCGCGCCTGATCTGGTATGGGCCGGGCAGTGAGCGGATCGAGCTCTCCGGCCGAGTACTGGACAACTGGGTGGCCAAGACCTCCAACCTCCTGGTCGAAGAACTGGACGCCACCGCTGGCACCCGGGTTGCGCTGCAGCTGCCGGGCCATTGGAAAACCCTCGTATGGGCCCTGGCCTGCTGGCAGGTAGGGGCCATACCAGTCGACGGCTCCGCCGGATCGGACCAGCCGGTGGACATAGTGGTGAGTTCCTCCGACGCCGCGACGGTAACCGAACCAACCCAGCTTCTGGTGCTGGTAGCTCTCGGCGCGCTCGACCTGAAGTGGCCAGGGCAGCTCCCGGCCGGGGCGGTCGACTATGCCGCCGAGGTCCGCAGCTATGGGGATGAGTTCCTCGATCTTCCGCCAGCTGATGCAGACCGGCTGGCCGTGGAGCAGGATGGCATGGGGCTGGGCATGCAGGTCCTCTTCGATCGCGCCTCCGCCTGCGGCTGGACGCCCGCCGGCGTTTTACTGGTGCCGGCAGACCTGCCGCTGGAGACGGCTCTGGCCGCAGCAGTGCACTGCTGGACCACCGGGGGCACCTTGATCGTCGTCGACCCGGGTGTCGAACTGACCGAGAAACTGCTGGCTAGCGAGCGCGTTACTGATCGCGTGGGAGGGTAGGGTCCCCCGACGGGCTGTCCAGCGAATCGACAATCCTGGGTCCCGCCGGAGCGCCGCTTGTCTCGCTCACTTGCCCATCAGTGCTTCTTTCGTCGGGGTGGCCGAAGAGTTCACGGTCGTGGCTGAAGGCGGGGTCCTCGTCGAGTTCGACGTTGAACACCCAGAACCGGTAGGCGACGAAGCGCAGGATCGTGGCGAGCACCGTGCCGACGATCCCGGCAAAGAACAGGGTGGGTCGGTCAGTGATGTCGAGCGGATACTTGGCGATCCAGACACAGCCCGCTGCGATTCCCATTCCGATGACGTTGATGAACACGAACATGGTCAGTTCGCGCATCGGGTTGGCCTGCCTGCGGCGCCTGAAGGTCCAGTAACGGTTGGCGATCCAGGAGAAAACGGTAGCGACTGACGCGGAGACGAAACGCGCCTTGACCTCGCTGTCTGCCATGGGGCCGTGGATCAGGTACCAGAACAGTCCGTTGTCGATCACAAACGCCACACCGCCAACAGCACCAAACTTGGCGACCTCTCGCCAGAACAGGGAGGCTAGGCCCCTGATACGCTCTGCCACTCTGGAAAACATGACCCTCCGCGGTCCGGTTGCATGACTGGTTCACCTTGATCGCGGACATGCAATCGTGAATGAAGTACCACCATGCTCCATGCATAACGGCCAGTGAGTTATTTTAGCCGTCAAGCATGGGAGATTCCTAGAAACCCTCCCGGCGCAGGCTTCGCATACCAGCGCACCGCCGAGCAGTGGGTACCCTGAATACGTGACTTTCCCAGTAATAGGCGTAGTTGGCGGCGGCCAGTTAGCCCGAATGATGGCCCCCGCCGCTGTCCAGCTCGGCTTCACCCTCCGTGTCCTTGCCGAAGGCCCTGACGTCTCGGCGGTAGCCGCTGTCGCCTCCTCGACCATTGGTGACTACCGCAACCTCGACGATCTCCGGGACTTTGCCAGCGGTGTGGATGTGCTGACCTTCGACCACGAACACGTCCCCGGCGACCTGCTCAGGGCGCTGCAGTCCGACGGCGTCAACGTGCAACCGCAGCCCGAGGCCCTCGCCCACGCACAGGACAAAATTGTGATGCGCCGCGCCATCGACCGGATGGGGCTCCCCAATCCTGAGTGGGCTGAGGTCTCTTCGGTCGAGGAACTGTGCGTTTTCGGGGACCGGATTGGGTGGCCTGTGGTCCTGAAGACCCCCCGCGGTGGGTACGACGGTAAGGGCGTCATGGTCCTCGACACACCGGCCGACGCCGACCGCGCCGCCGCGTGGTTCCAGGGCAGCCCGCTGCTCGCCGAAGCCAAGGTCGAGTTCAGCCGTGAACTGTCGGCCCTGGTGGCCCGTACCCCGTCCGGGGCCTCCCGGGCCTGGCCGGTCGTTCACTCGATCCAGGTGGACGGGGTCTGCGATGAAGTCATAGCGCCCGCTGCCGACCTCCCCGCGGACCTTGCGGCGTCGATCGGTGCGGCCGCGCTCAGAATCGCCGATGAGTTGGGGGTGACCGGAGTAATGGCGGTCGAACTCTTCCAGACCCCGGGCACCGATACCGGCTTCATGGTGAATGAGCTGGCCATGCGCCCGCACAACTCCGGCCACTGGACCATGGACGGCTCAGTCACCGGACAATTCGAGCAGCATCTTCGCGCGGTCCTTGACCTACCCCTGGGCGACACCCGAACGCTGGGTACCGTGACAGTGATGAAGAACTATCTCGGTGGCGACAACGTTGATCTCTTTAGCGCCTATCCCGCGGCCCTGGCGGCTGAACCAGCTGCGAAAATTCATTCCTACGGCAAGGATGTGAGGCCCGGCCGCAAGATCGGCCACGTCAATGCAGTGGCTCTGGCAGGCGAAAGCCTCGAAACCGTCCGGAACCGGGCGGAGCGAACTGCGGCTATTCTCCGGAATGGGCCCGCCAGTTCAAAGACCCGGAAGGAAAACGCGTGAATAATCCGTTGGTAGGGCTCGTCATGGGGTCGGATTCGGACTGGCCGGTCATGGAGGGGGCGGCGCAGGCCCTGACCGAATTCGGGGTCGCCTTCGAGGCCGACGTCGTCTCAGCCCACCGGATGCCCGCCGAAATGATCGCGTACGGGCAACAGGCACAGGAACGGGGCCTGCGGGTCATCATCGCCGGTGCGGGCGGCGCCGCGCACCTGCCCGGAATGCTGGCCTCGGTGACCGTGCTGCCGGTGATTGGCGTGCCGGTGCCGCTGAAGTACCTCGACGGAATGGATTCCCTCCTGTCGATCGTTCAGATGCCTGCCGGAGTGCCAGTTGCCGCCGTCTCGATTGGTGGTGCCCGCAACGCTGGGCTGCTCGCCGTGCGGATGCTTGCGGCCGGCGAGGACAGCCTGGCGCAACGCCTCCGGGGCGAGCTCGTCGATTTTGCGGCCGGCTTGCGGGAGACCGCCGTTCAAAAGGGTGCGGCCCTTCGGGCGCGAGCGACCCTGCCCGAGGAGAGCGGCGTATGAGCCAGGCTTCCGACCCAGAGGGGCAATGGTTGCTCACCGACCCGGTTCGCTACCCGGAGTCAGCGACACCCAGGGTACGCACCAAACGCGCCTTCGTCCTGCTGTTGCTGACCCTGGTTCTTCCTGGCTCGGCGCAGATTGTCGCCGGCGATCGGGGCTTGGGCCGGCGGGCGCTTCTGGTGACCTTCGCGGTCTGGCTGGCGGTGTTGGCCGCTATCGTTATCGCGGTCACCAACCGGACAGCACTGGTGAGCGCGGTGACCCACCAGTGGTGGTCACTCGCCCTGATTATCGTGTTGCTGGTACTTGCCGTGTCCTGGGCCATTCTCTTCCTGAACACCCTGCGGATTATCAGGCCCCCTCTGCTGGAGCGATCTATGCGTCCGGTTGTCGCCGGATCATTGGTGGCACTGATGGTGGTTACCAGCGGATCCCTTGCCTACGGCGCGTATCTGCTCAATGTGAGCCGTGGCACCTTCGGCTCCATCTTTCAGGCCGGGCCCGCATTCGATCCGGTTGATGGGCGGTACAACTTCCTGCTGATGGGCGGCGACGCCGGTGAGGACCGGACCGGACGCCGGCCCGACAGCATTTCGGTGATCAGCGTCGATGCGTCTTCCGGGGCCACAGTGACCTTCAGCATCCCCCGCAACTTCCAGAATGCCCCGTTCACCGAGGATTCCCCCCTGTGGCAGATCTACCCGGACGGGTACAACTGCGGCGATGAATGCATTATCAACAGCCTTTACCCGATAGTCGCCCAGGACCATGCCGACCTCTACCCGGAGTCCGACGATCCGGGAGCGGAAGCGATGATGGATGCCGCCGGCGGCATCCTGGGGATCGAGGTACAGGCCTACATCCTGGTCGACATGGAAGGCTTTTCCCAGGTCATCGACGCCATGGGCGGAATCACCATCGACGCTGGCGGGTGGGTTCCGATCACCGCCGCAGAGATCCCCGGCACCAACCCGATCCGGCACTATCCGCCCTCCGGGTGGATTGCCCCCGGTGTGCAGACCCTCGATGGGTACCACGCGCTCTGGTACGCACGATCCCGGGAGTTCGTCACCGACTACCACCGCATCGCCCGCCAGCAGTGCGTCCAGCAGGCCATGATCGCCCAACTGGATCCGGCGACCGTCCTTACCCGGTTCGAGGATCTGGCCAGTGCCGGCGCTGACATCGTCGAAACCGACATCCCCCTGGACCAGTTGGGGAGCTTCGTCGACCTTGCCCTGAAAGCGAAGAACCACGAAACCCGTCGCCTGACTATCGGCCCACCCGACTTCGGCACGGCGGCAGACAACTTCGTCACCTATCCGGTGTTCGAGGAAATCCATCAGCGGGTGCAGCAGACCCTGGCGGAAACCACCGGGGCCGAACCGGCAGCAGACGCACCCGTCCCAGCTGAACTGGAGGCAGCCACAGCGGTGTCGGTCTTCAAACCAGCGGAACCAACCATCGTCCCCGCGCAGGTGACCGCCCCGGAAATTACTGAAGAGTACCTGCAGCAGCTGGCCACCATCGGGGATATTGCAACCCTCAGCACCCTGTTGGACAACAACGGGGAATGCAGTCCCGCCTAAGGAAACGAGTCAGCCATGTACCTGCTGGAGAACACGCTGCGGCCCTACGCCTGGGGCTCCGAGACGGCTATCGCTGAGCTGCTCGGCCGGGTCCCCTCGGGGGGGCCCGAAGCTGAACTCTGGGTGGGAGCCCACCCAGACTCACCCTCCCAGGTGGTGCTGGAGGACGGTACCCGCCAGCTCCTGGACCAGTTGATCGCCTCCGACCCGGAGCGGGCGCTTGGCAACGAAGCCGTGCAGCGTTTCGGTGACCGGCTGCCATTCCTGCTGAAGGTCCTCGCCGCCGCGGCGCCGCTGTCCCTTCAGGTCCACCCGAGCAGCACCCAAGCTGCGGCCGGGTTTGCAGCCGAGAACGCTGCCGGCATACCCGCCGACGCTCCGCACCGCAATTACCGGGACGGGTTCCACAAACCCGAGATGATTTTGGCGCTCACCCCGTTTGAGGCTCTGTGCGGGTTCCGGCCCGTGTCCGAAGCCGCTGACGTGTTCGAGCGGTTGATCTCAGCCGTCGAGGCAACCGGGGCCAGCGCTCCCGCGCTACTCGCCGACGTCGTCAGCGACCTCAGGGGAGCGGATCAGCGGGAGGCCCTCCGTGGCGCCTTCACCCGTCTGCTGACCACGGCCGATGCCACTCAGGCCGCCGAGTCAGTCGCGACGGCGCTGGCATCGGTACCCGGCCGGGACGCCGCGACCGTGCGCGAACTCACCGACCACTATCCAGGCGACCCCGGCGTCCTCGTCGCCCTGCTGTTGAACCGGGTGTCGTTGGATCCCGGTCAGGCCATCTACCTTCCGGCCGGGAACGTCCACGCCTACCTCAGCGGCCTGGGGATTGAGGTGATGGCTGCCTCGGATAACGTGCTGCGGGGTGGGCTGACCCCGAAACACGTTGACGTTCCCGAGTTGCTGAAGACGGTGCGCTTCGAATCGGTCAGCGTGCCGGCCGTCGAGGTCCGGCACACGGGGCTTGGCCAGGAACTGTACTGCCCGCCGTTCGACGAATTCGCCCTGCAACGCCTTGAGCTCCGCGCCGGGTCGGATTCAATGGCCTCCGCTGATGTACCCCTGGCCCAGAACGGTCCGGTGTTGGTGCTGGCCGTCTCGGGCAGCATCGTCCTTGACTCCCCTCGCGGCGACCTGCTCGTGCCTCGCGGTTCCAGTGCCTTCGTCCCGGCCAACGAGGCTCCCGTCATGGTCAAGCTCGCCGCCGGTACCGGGCCCGACACCGATCAGGACGACGACGGCGCCCTCGCCTTCGCGGTGACTCTCGCCGGCTGAGCTCCACCACCTGGGACCTTGCACCGGCTCCGGGGCGCAGAAAAGTGGCCTCCCCGCATCTGAGTGGTCGGCCCACCACTTATCTGCACCCCAGCCACTTATCTGCGGGCCGGAGTGTAGCCCAGCCACTTTTCTGCGACGCAGGGGTGCAGCGCAGCCCCTTGCGGCCCGAGTCCCTAAGATAGATGGGTGACTGCTTCCCTCGTGGCGAAGGACCTCTCCGGAGGCCACGCCCACCGCACTCTTTTCTCCGGCCTGAATCTGACGGTGGCACCGGGCGACGTCGTCGGCGTCGTCGGCGCCAATGGTGCGGGTAAATCGACGCTGCTCCGGCTCCTCGCCGGCGCCGACGACCCGCTCGGCGGCAGCGTAACCACCACCCCCACTGACGCGTTTGTCGGATGGTTACCGCAGGAGCAGGAACGACTTCCGGGCGAGACCATCGGGGGCTACCTCGGTCGGCGGACGGGAACGACGGCGGCCACCGCGGCGATGGAAGCCGCCGCCGACGAACTGGCCTCCGGAACCCAGGCAGCCAATGACACTTATGGGGCCGCCCTCGACCACTGGATGGCGTGTGGGGCCGCCGATCTCGCCGACCGCGTCCCCCAGGTACTGGCTGAGCTTGGCCTGACGCTCGGACCTGACACCCCGATGACCGGTCTCTCAGGCGGGCAGGCTGCCCGGGTGGCGCTGGCGGCGCTGCTGCTCAGCCGCTTCGACATCGTGCTCCTCGACGAGCCCACCAATGACCTGGATCTGGCTGGCCTTGCGCGCCTGGAGGAGTTTGTACGGGGCCTGCGGGGCGGTGTTGTCCTGGTCTCTCACGACCGCGAGTTCCTGGCCCGCTGCATCACCACGGTGGTGGAACTTGACCTGGCCCAGGGCAGTGTTGCCGTCTACGACGGCGGGTACGACGCGTATCTTGAGGAACGCGCCGTCGCGAAACGTCATGCGCGGGAAGCCTACGAGGAGTTCGCCGACAAGAAGTCCGACCTTGTCTCCCGCGCCCGCACCCAGCGGGAGTGGAGTTCCCAGGGCGTCCGCAACGCGATGAAGAAGAGCCCGGACAATGACAAGATTCGCCGGCGCGCGAGCATGGAATCCTCGGAGAAGCAGGCGCAAAAGGTCCGGCAGATGGAATCGCGGATTTCCCGCCTCGACCAGGTGGCCGAACCGCGCAAGGAATGGCAGCTGCAGTTCAGCATCGGCTCCGCCCCGCGCTCCAGCTCGGTGGTGGCAACCCTCAACCGCGCGGTCGTCAGCCGCGGCGGGTTCACTCTCGGGCCGGTCACGCTGCAGGTCAATGCCGGGGACCGGATTGGGATTACCGGGCCGAACGGTGCGGGGAAATCCACCCTGCTGGCCCTGCTGCTGGGTCAGTTGGTGCCCGACGACGGCGGCGCCGGGCTGGGCGCGAGCGTCGCAGTGGGAGAGATTGATCAAGCCCGCGGCGTGTTTGCGGAGTCCGAACCGTTGGGCGATGCGTTTGAAGCGCTGGTCCCGAGCCTCAACCGGGCTGAGGTCCGCACCTTGCTGGCCAAGTTCGGGCTCAAGGCCGACCAGGTCAGCGGTACCGTGGGCAGCCTCTCCCCCGGGGAGCGCACCCGTGCTGCGCTGGCCCTCCTGCAGTCCCGCGGAGTGAACCTGCTGGTGCTTGACGAGCCCACCAACCATCTCGACCTGCCGGCCATTGAACAGCTGGAGGGAGCACTCGAGAACTACGATGGTGCGCTGCTCCTGGTCTCCCATGACCGCCGCCTGCTCGAGAATGTCAGGTTGGACTCCCGCTGGGCCGTGGCCGACGGTCAGGTCACCGCCAACTAGCCTAGGAGCGTCCCGGCAGCTTCGCCTTCAGCTTCGCTGCAGTGGCCTGGGCGAGGCGCACTCCGTCCCGGGCCAACGGCATTGCCCGGGAATACAGGGGGTAGAGGGGCGAGAGCGGCTTGTCCCAGGTTCCGGCCAGCTGGTTCTCGTGCTTGGCCCAGCCCATCTTGAACTTGGATACTCCGTCGTTGAGCAGCCCGTTGAAGTCGTAGCGCACCGCGCCGCGCTCCTTCATGGACTGGATTGCCAACCACTTCAGGGCATAGTTGGCGCGCAACTGTTCACCCTCGGGAGTCATCCCCCCATAGAGTTCGAAGACCGTGTGATCGCTGGCGGACAGCCAGAGGAACGCGACGACGTCGTCGCCCTGGAAAGCGGCGATCACCGGCGACGCGCTGCCAAGGTTGTCGTAGATGTCCAGATAGTAGGGATCCTCGTGGATGCCGAACCCCGCCCGTTCGGCAGTCTGGCGATAGACGGCAAGGCACCGGGGCAACTCCGCACGGGTCACCTCCCGGTACTCGAGGTCCTCCCGGCCGGACTTCCTGATGTACTGTCGGTGCTTTTTGCTCATCCCGGCGAGCAGCTCATCCTCGCTGAGGGTGAGGTCGAGGATGAGGGTACGGCCGATCAGGATGGTGTTCGCGGTGCTGCGCCACCCGGCTGCCGGCAGTGCCATGGCGGGAGCCGCATCGGCATCCCAGTCGGGTTCGATGCTCAACGCCACTGGCCGGTGCGCCTGGCGGACATAGACTTCCAGCGCGCCCAGCACGTCGGCCTCGCGCCCCGGCACTGTCTGTGGCCCGCGCGGGCAGTACGCCAAGGACCTGAACGGCACGGGAAGCTTGCGGAGCAGCACCTGTGCGCAGCCCACCAGTACGCCGTCGTCCTGCATCAGCACCCGGTCAACGCTCCACCCGTGGGCGGCCTTGGTCTTGCCCCAGCCCCAGAGCTGCTGGGGGTGCCCCAGCAGCTCATTCACAGCGGAGTCCCACCGGGACTCGTCGACGCATTGCACAACAGTAAGGGTCATGCCCTCAACCCTAGCGCTGATCGAGAACCCGCCGGGCGTCCTACTTCAGACGCGCGTAGCTTTCCCACTTGTGGGCCTGGTGCTCGCCGTCGACCACGCGGATGGTTCCCGACTTGGACCGCATCACGATGGACTGGGTCAGGACTTTACCCTTGTTGTAACGGACACCGCGCACCAGATCGCCGTCGGTGATGCCGGTGGCAGCGAAGTAGCAGTTGTCACTGGTTACCAGGTCTGAGGTGGACATCACCCGATCAAGGTCGTGACCGGCGTCGATGGCCTTCTGTTTTTCCTCATCGCTGGTGGGCCACAACCGGCCCTGGATCACTCCGCCCAGCGATTTGATGGCGCAGGCAGCGACGATGCCCTCGGGGGTGCCGCCGATCCCCATCAGGGCGTCGACGTCGGTGCCCTCACGGGCTGCCGCAATGGCTCCGGCCACGTCGCCGTCCATGATGAACTTGGTGCGCGCACCGGCGGCACGGATTTCGTCGACCAGGGGACGGTGGCGGTCGCGGTCCAGAATCATCACTGTCACCTGGTTGACCGACTTGCCCTTGGCTTTGGCGATCAGGTGCAGGTTCTGCTTGACGGGGAGGCGCAGATCAACCATGTCGGCGGCCTCCGGGCCAGTAACCAGCTTCTCCATGTAGAACACGGCGGAAGGGTCAAACATGGTGCCGCGCTCGGCGACCGCAAGCACCGCAATCGCATTGTTGATGCCGAGCGCGGTGAGGCGGGTGCCATCGATCGGGTCGACAGCGACGTCGCACTCGGGGCCGCTACCGTCTCCGACCCGCTCGCCGTTGAACAACATGGGGGCTTCGTCCTTCTCCCCCTCACCAATGACCACGACGCCGTTGAAGTGGACCGTTGACAGGAGCGAGCGCATGGCGTCGACTGCTGCACCATCCGCTTTGAGCTTGTCGCCGTACCCAACCCAATGGCCACCGGCGATGGCCGCAGCTTCGGTCACACGGACCAGTTCCAGGGCGAGGTTGCGGTCCGGCTCGTCGTCGCCGACCGCCAGCGAGCGGGAGAGCGTTGAATACTGGGCTGATTTGGCGTTGTTGGACACGTCAATCCTCATCGTCGAAGCGGTGCTGTGCCATTGCTGGCGAAAGCTGCGGGACTTATCCCCTGCCGCAATCATAGTGGCCGCTGGTCTGCCCGCACTATGCGTGACGACGATACGAGACGGCGGGGCCCGAATAGGTGCGCACCCGCAAGTGGTGGAAAATGGATGTGTGAGCACCCCCCAGCCCGGATCGACAGAGCACCCCACCGACGGCGACGCGCGCCCCGACACTGAACCGCCAGTCACGCCGGTATTGACGCCGAAGCAGGCGAAGCGCGCCAACTCGACAGTCGTCGGCATGCTGATAGCAATTGCGGCTACCTTCGGCCTGGTGCTGCCGGTGTTGCTGTTCAATCCCACCCACACGGCCGAGACTTATGCCCGGGATATTGATGTACCGAACGTGTCGTCCGAGGCAGCGGATATTGCCGGCTATGTTCCACTGGCACCCGACCTGCCGGGAGGGTGGACCTCGAACTTCGCCCGCTGGAACACCGGCGGCAGCGACGGCGTCCCCTTCTGGGAGGTGGGCTATCTCACCCCCGAGCGGCAGTTCATCCAGCTCACCCAGACCGACAACGCCAACCCCACTTGGACGGCGCAGCGGCTCGACGGCGCCCAGGTGTCGGGCCAACGCACCATCGACACCCTCGACTGGGAACTGCTGGACAGTTCGTCGGGTGACACCTTCCTCACCGCAGAGACCGGTGAGTACACCCTGATTCTGAACGGTACCGCCGATCTCGCTGAATTCGACGTACTCGGCGCTGCAATCCTCGACGATCTAGCCGCGTCTTAGAGTCCAATCGCGGGCTGGATCCGGCGTAAGGTTGTGCCGTGGATAACGAACTGACCCCCGTTGATGCCTGGTCCCGCCTCCGTGACGGAAACCTGCGTTTTGTTTCGGGCAGCTCCTCGCACCCGAATCAGGACGCGCTGCATCGTGCCTCTTTGGTTGACACCCAGCACCCCTTCGCTGTCATCTTCGGCTGTTCGGATTCCCGGCTGGCCGCCGAGATCATTTTCGACCTCGGCCTCGGCGACATCTTCGTGGTGCGTACCGCGGGGCAGGTCATCGACGACGCGGTGCTGGGATCCCTGGAATTCAGTGTGAGCGTGCTGAATGTTCCGCTGATCGTGGTCCTTGGGCATGACCGCTGCGGAGCCGTCTCGGCGACCATTGACGCAATCGACTCCGGGGAGATGCCCGCCGGTTTCCTGCGCGAACTGGTGGAACGGATCACTCCCTCCGTCCTCACGTCCCGACGCAACGGGGTTACGGACATCAACGCGACGGTCGTTGAGCACATCAAGCAGACCTCCAAGCGCATGGTCGATTCGTCGCGGGTCATCGCCGACGCCGTCGAGAACGACACCACAGCCGTGATAGGTGTCACCTACCGGCTTGAGGACGGCAAGGCTGAGATCGTTTCCGGATTTGGTGCCTTGTAGGATTTGGTGCCTTGTAGCCCCACCGGCGAGAATTGGCGCATGACTCAATCGCCTGGATCCGACGCCGAATTCCGTATTGAACACGACACGATGGGCGAGGTCCGGGTTCCGGTCAACGCGCTCTACCGTGCCCAGACCCAACGCGCGGTGGAAAACTTCCCCATCTCCGGCACCCGCCTTGAGCGCGCGCACATCGAAGCGCTGGCCCGCATCAAGAAGGCTGCGGCGACCGCCAACGCCGAGCTGGGAGTGCTCGACGACGAGCGCGCCCGTGCCATCGAGGCCGCAGCTGAAGAGGTGGCCCAGGGACTCTACGACGGCGACTTCCCCGTCGACATTTACCAGACTGGTTCCGGCACGTCGTCGAACATGAACATCAACGAGGTCATTGCCACCCTGGCGAGCCGCGCCCTTGCCGCCGCGGGCAGCGAAACCTCGGTGCACCCCAACGACCACGTCAACGCCTCACAGTCGTCCAACGATGTGTTCCCAACGTCCGTCCATGTGGCCGCGGCGTCGGCACTGACCAAGGACCTGGTCCCGGCACTGGAACACCTCGCAGCATCGCTGGAACGGAAAGCCGACGAGTTCAAGACCGTGGTCAAGTCCGGTCGCACCCACCTGATGGATGCGACGCCGGTGACCCTGGGCCAGGAGTTTGGCGGCTACGCCGCCCAGGTGCGGTACGGCGTCGAGCGCATCCAGGCTTCCCTCCCCCGGGTGGCCGAGGTACCGCTGGGTGGCACGGCCGTCGGCACCGGCATCAACACGCCGGCCGGTTTCCCTGCACGGGTCATCGAACTGCTGGCCAGCGACACCGGGCTCCCCCTCACCGAGGCACGCGATCACTTCGAGGCCCAGGCCAACCGTGACGGGCTCGTTGAGGTCTCGGGGATGCTGCGTACCATCGCCGTGTCACTGACCAAGATCAATAACGACCTGCGCTGGCTGGGATCGGGGCCCAACACCGGCCTCGGCGAGATCGCGCTGCCCGATCTGCAGCCGGGATCGTCGATTATGCCCGGCAAGGTCAACCCGGTGATCTGTGAGGCAGTCATCATGGTGTGCGCCCAGGTGATGGGCAATGACGCAACGGTGGCCATCTCCGGCACCAACGGAGCGTTCGAGCTTAACGTCGGCATCCCGGTCATCGCCCGCAACGTGCTGGAATCGGTGCGGCTGCTGAGCACCTCCACCCGTGTGATGGCCGACAAGATGATCGACGGCATCACCGCCAATGAGGAGCGGGCCCGATTCCTGGCCGAGGCATCGCCGTCGATCGTGACCCCGCTGAACAAATACATCGGCTACGAGAACGCAGCCAAGATCGCCAAGAAGGCCGTCGCCGAGGGCCTCACGGTCCGGGAGGCCGTCGTCGCCCTCGGGTTTGTGGAACGCGGGGAGCTCACCGAGCAGCAGCTGGACGACTCCCTCGATGTGCTCTCCATGACCCGCCCTCCGCAGTAGCCCAGCACCACCCCCGAACGCCATAAACTGCCCCGAGGGTCAGGTTCGCCGATTTGCAGTCGGCGGATCTAACCCTCGGGGCAGTTTCTGTTGCGCCGGTTGGCCGCCCTAGCGAATGAAGTGGGGGACGCCGTCGGCGGTCAGTGCCGCCTCGACGAGCTGCCGGTGGCGTTCGTTCAGTTCCGGGAGCTGATCGAGGGGGAACCAGCCGACGTCGGTGGATTCGTCGTCGTTCACCAGGGCCTCTCCCGAGACGTACCGGCAGCTGAAATCGGTGGTCAGGAAGGTGCAGATGTCCCCGTTGGGGAAGGTCACGGGCCCCACCACCTCCACCCGGATCAGGTGCTCCACCCGGGCTCGCACGCCGGTCTCTTCGAAGATCTCCCGGACAATGCCGGCCGCCGGTTCCTCACCTGGCTCAAGCATCCCGGTGATGACCGTCCACTGTCCGTTGTCGGAACGCTTCCCGAGCAGCACCCGCCCGTCGTCGTCGAACACCACGCCGCCGACGCCGGGCAACCAGAGGGGCTCATGCCCGACCTTCTCGCGGAGGGACAGGACATAGTCAGGGGTAGGCATGAGATCAGCCTAGCGAGGGGACGGCCAGGACCAACGCAGCTCCGGCAATCATGAACGGCCCGAACGGGATTGCCGACTTGAGTGTGCCCCGGCGGCTGAGGATCAAGACCAGTCCCCAGAGCGCTCCGAGCCCAAACGCTGCGAAGGTCCCCCACAGCAGTTGGCCCCAGCCCACAAAACCCAGGTAGAGCCCCAGCCAACCGGCGAGCTTCACGTCCCCGAATCCCATCCCCGCCGGGTACACCACCCGCAACAGGAAGTACGCCAGCCAGAGGACGGCGGCCCCGCCAACCATCGTGAGCGTCCGCCCTGCGTCGCTGGCCAGCAGGGCCGCAGAGCCGAGCAACACACCAGTGAGGGGGTAGGCCGGAAAGACGATCCGGTTTGGCAGCAGATGGCTACGGAAATCGACAACGCTGAGCCGGACTCCGACCACGCCAAAAACGACCAGCGCCAGTCCAAGGAGGAGCCCGGCAACGGGTCGGTCCTGGAAGTACCCGGCAAGGATGGCGGTCATGGGATCCAAGCTACTGGACCCCTGCGAACCGGCCAATGGCGGCGGTTAGACTGTGGACATGTCAGCAACTCACAGTGAAACACCAGCAGCCACCTTCCGGTCGCTCTGCAGGTCATCCCCCTGGAAGTGGGAGACCCTGCGCTTCACTGTGGCGTGGCGACTATCCGAGGGAGAGACCCGGCCACTCAAGGCCTGGCTGCGTCGGCCGGCGGCGCTCCGGGTTGAGGACAACGACGGCGTCCTCCTCCACAGCACCACTGGCACTGCCGGCTCACGGGACGCCCTCTACGTCAGCGCCACCAGGAAATCCTGGCTCCTTGCCCCACGGCTGATCACCCCCGTCTACAACGACGCCGGCTTCGTGCTGCGCCGCCCGGACGCCGCGTACGGTGAACCCGCCTTCGGCGACCCGCGGTGGGCCGCGATGCTGGACCCGGTCGAATTTGCTGGGGACGCGCCGGTGGCCTTCGAGTCCCCCTTCGCCAACCGGGTGGAGCTGGAGAACATCGTCGAAGAGGAGTTTGAGGGCCGGCCAGTCCTCAGCGCCGTTGCCACCCCCAACCTCACCTACAAACCCCACACTGACGGCTACCCGCTGATCGGTCGTGGTCGCACCGAGGTGAAAGTTGACCTCGGAACAGGAATCTGTGTGTCGACCCTCGCCCTGGACGGGGCGTTCGCTGGGGGTGGGCACTGGCTGCGGGTCCTCGGGGTGGACGAGTACATGGTTGATGATCTCTTCGTTGACTCCGATAACCAGCTCACCGATGTCAGCGCCCACATCCCGTGGAACGTGTCCTGACCCGGCTGCTGCCTGACGCCTGCCCCCAGCGGGAACTGACTAGATTTCGGCGCCCTCAAGCAACTCGGTGACGAGAGCCGCGATCGGCGAGCGCTCGGACCTGGTCAGGGTGATGTGGCCGAACAGCGGGTGACCTTTGAGGGTTTCCACCACTGCTGCGATCCCGTCATGGCGCCCCACCCGCAGATTGTCGCGCTGCGCGACGTCGTGAGTCAGGACAATGCGCGAGTTCTGCCCAATCCTGCTCATCACCGTCAGCAGCACGTTCTTTTCCAGCGACTGGGCTTCGTCGACGATGACGAACGAATCGTGAAGACTTCGCCCACGAATATGGGTTAGCGGAAGCACCTCAAGCATTCCGCGATCCATCACTTCCTCCACCACCTCCTGCGACACCAGCGCGCCCAGCGTATCGAAGACCGCCTGCGCCCACGGGTTCATCTTTTCGCTCTCGCTGCCGGGCAGATAGCCCAGTTCCTGGCCGCCGACGGCGTACAACGGCCTGAACACCACCACCTTGCGGTGTTCGCGGCGTTCCAGGACCGCCTCCAACCCGGCGCACAGTGCCAGTGCCGATTTGCCGGTGCCGGCTCGCCCGCCCATCGAAACAATCCCCACCTCGGGATCCATCAGGAGGTCGATGGCCAACCGTTGTTCGGCGGACCGCCCATGGAGTCCAAACACATCACGATCACCACGCACCAGTCGCACCTGTTTGTCCGCCCCCACCCTGCCCAGCGCTGACCCCCGGACCGAGTGCATGACCAGACCGGTGTTGGCAGGCATTTCAGCGGCTTCGGGAAGGAACACGGGCTGATGGTCGTAGAGCGTGTTGACGTCAGCTTCAGCGACGTCCAGCTCAGCTACCCCGGTCCAGCCCGAGTCCTTCACCAACTCGTTGCGGTACTCGTCCGCTTTCAGACCCATCGCCGATGCCTTGACCCGCATCGGCAGGTCCTTCGACACCACTGTGACGTTCCTGCCCTCATCGGAGAGGTTCTTCGCCACCGCGAGGATCCGCGAGTCGTTGTCCCCGCTCCTGAATCCTGCTGGTAACACCTCCGGCGAGATGTGGTTCAGCTCCACCCGCAGCGTTCCGCCCTCTTCCCCGAGAGGGATCGCCTGGTTGAGGCCATGATGCTGGACCCGCAGATCATCAAGCAACCGCAACGCCTTGCGCGCAAAATAGCCAAGCTCGGGGTCGTTACGCTTGGCCTCCAGTTCGCTGATCACCACGATCGGCAGGATCACCTCATGTTCGGCGAACCGCATAATGGCGCGCGGGTCCGAGAGCAGCACCGACGTGTCGACGACGTAGCTTCGGCTACCAAGGCTTTCAACAGACGAAAGGCCCGCCTCAGCAAGGATCAATTCTTCATCCGTGCTACTGCGAGCCTTGGTGGCGTGTGCTGGGGGGAGGGTCTGGCCTGAATCGAATGAACTCTGTGTTGGGTCAGATATGGCCACGTGGACTCCACTCCGGGGCGTGCAATCCCCGACTTGTTAAGGGGTGGGTGAGACAGTGAGGCCGCGAGGCCTGGCACGGCCTCCCCTGACGTCGCGCTGTGCTGGTGAGCACTGTTCGCTGCATCGGTAGCCTCCCGATCAGAAGGCCCTGGTGCCTCCTGATGGTGTCGAGAATACGCCCGGCATCGGGCCCACGAGAGTTTGGCGCGGCGTGTCGAAGAATAATTCGAGGTGAACTTCCGCTTGAATCCTTAGCCGCCGAATCGCCGCTGGCGCCGCCCATAATCCCGGAGCGCACGCAGGAAATCCACCCGGCGGAAGTCGGGCCAGAGCGCTTCGCAGAAGTAGAACTCGCTGTAGGCGCTCTGCCACATCAGAAACCCTGACAACCGCTGCTCTCCCGAGGTCCTAATCACCAGGTCGGGGTCAGGTTGTCCGCGGGTGTACAGGAAAGAGGAGATTTGCTGGTCGGTGAGACCGGTGGCAACGTCTTCCAGCGACTGCCCCTGCGCTGCCGAGGCGAGCAGTAGTTCTTTGACGGCGTCGACAATTTCCCGGCGTCCCCCATAGCCCACCGCGACATTCACGTGCAGACCGTCAATTTCCCTGGTCTGTGTGGCCAGCGAGCACAGCTTGTCCGAGAGGTTGTCGGGCAGCAGTTCAAGCGCCCCGACGGGTTGCACCCGTACCCGGTTGCCCTCCCGCAGCCGATCGAGGGTATTGGCGATGATGTCCAATAGCTGCGCTATTTCCTCGGGGGAACGGCTCATGTTGTCGGTGGAAAGCATGTAAAGCGTCACCACCTCGACGCCCAGCTCTTCGCACCAGCCCAGAAACTCGTGGATCTTGTCGGCACCGGCCTGATGTCCATCCCGGGTCGGAGCGCCCGCTAACTTGGCCCACCGCCGGTTGCCGTCGACCATTACACCGATGTGATGCGGAATCCTTTCGGGATCCAGCGACCGCTGGAGCTTGCGTTCGTAAAAGTTATAGGCGAATCCTGGAAACTTCACTGGGTGGTTCACCTATCCTTCTTCCGTTGGTCGCCAATCTGATAGCTCTACTCCTAAGGTACAGCCACGGACCAGCTCCACCGATAACAGCCTCGGGGTGGTTTACGAGATCCCTCACCGCAGCCTGGTTACCGTCGAGTAACATAGCGAGTCGACAGCTAGGATTATGCAATGACCTCGAGCTTCCCAGGCACCCTCAAACCGAAGTTGCGCGGCTGGCTACATGCGGGGGCCACCCCTCTGGCACTGGCCGCCGGCATCGTGCTCGTTGCCATCGCCCCGACGGCGGGCGGCAAGATCACGTCAGCCATCTATGCTCTGACCGGGGTGCTGCTCTTCGGCGTCAGCGCCGTCTATCACACCGGCACCTGGACCGACCGAACCAGGGTGGTCCTGAAGCGGCTTGACCACACGAACATCATGCTAGTGATTGCCGGCAGTTACACCCCGCTGGCCTGGGCCTTGCTGGAACCCGACAAGGCGGCTGTCCTGCTGTGGGTGATCTGGTCCGGCGCCATTGCTGGTGTCCTGTTTCGGGTGCTCTGGGTGAACGCACCACGCTGGCTCTATGTGCCCGTCTATGTGGCGCTGGGACTGGGCGCCCTCTTCTACCTGCCGGATTTCCTGGCCGCGAGCGTTCCTGCGACAGTACTCATCATCATTGGCGGCGCCCTATATATTGCCGGCGCGGTCTTTTATGCGCTCAAGCGCCCCAACTTCAGTGTCAGATGGTTTGGTTTTCATGAACTGTTTCATGCCTTCACCATTGCCGCCTTCACCGTTCATTTCATCGCTATCGTCATCGCAGTCCTGAATCCACTCCAGGGGCCTTGACCGGTTTATCCGGCCGGACGACGGCGGGTCGGCTCCCAAGTACCCAGGCCGACAGGGTCTAGCGGTTTCCCGGCGTCGTCTCTGGTCGCGAGTCGGAGTCATTGGCGCGACGTTCCCCAGGGACACGGTCGTCGTTGGGACCGGTTTCGGGGCCGCCTGAACCGGCGGCTTCGTCCATCATCCCCTGGTACCGAACCCTCCGGATCCGTTTGGACATGTCGCGGATAAGGAAGATGACAGCTATCACCATCAACAGGGTGAAAACGAAGCCCAGCAGACCGGGCGTCACCTGGCTGGGATCCAGCCCCGGCCTGAGCCCATCCTCCTGATCGGGGACAGGGCTCACGGTTGACACCAGGTTGAGCAGGTAATTCACAATGCACCACTTTCGAAAGGAACGGTGGGCCGCAAGGCCCACCTCCTTATTCTACGCCAGCGAAGAAGTCAGCTTCGGGCAGTTTGGCTTCCACCCGGGAGTGGATCAATGAGTAGTCTTCCCACGGCCAGACTTCGCGCTGCAGGTCTGCTGACACGGCGAAGAAGAACCCATCCGGATCAACCTGTGTCCGGTGCGAGAGCAACGCCCGATCACGGTGCTCAAAAAAGTCTCCACACTCGATCTGGGTAGTGGTCTTGTGCGTGGGTGCCGGGGCCTGATGGCCTTCCGAGTCGGCTTCAAGCCACGCCGCGATCCGAGCGGCATAGGGTGACTGCAGGCCGGCAGCTTCGAGGGCGTTGTGCAGTGCATGGAATCGTTCGGGATTGAACGCGCGGTCGTAATACAGTTTCGACGGCGCCCAGGCGGCCCCGGTGCCGGGATACCGATCGGCGTCGGCGGCTGCATGATAGGCCTCGACGGCCACCTTGTGGGCCATGATGTGGTCCGGGTGTGGGTACCCACCATTCTCGTCGTAGCTCAGGATGACGTGGGGGCGGAAATCACGGATCAGTTTGACCAGTGGTGCCGCCGCACGCTCCAGTGGCTGCACTGCGAAGCACCCGAACGGCAACGGAGGCAAGGGGTCGCCCTCGGGCAGACCGGAGTCCGTGAAGCCCAGCCAGCGCTGGCGGATTCCCAGCGCTCGCGCCGCGTCGGCCATCTCCACCCGCCGCAGGCCAGCCAGGTCCCGCAGTGCTCGGGGATCGCCAGCGACCTTCTCATTGAGGATGTCCCCGCGTTCCCCTCCGGTGCAGGTGGCAACCAGCACGTCGACGCCGGCGGCGGCGTACCGGGCCATGGTGGCTGCGCCTTTGCTTGACTCATCGTCCGGATGGGCGTGGACTGCCAGTAGCCGGAATCCCTCGCCAGGAGCCGACGCGCTGAATGATGGACGGTTTTCCGGGCTGGGCAACTACTGCTCCTGTGGGTTCGGCTATCGCTTTAGGCAATAGATTCCGGCGGGGATAAAATGGTTTCCGATGAACACCAACCAACCGCCAGTATCAAGAGTAGCCAATCGCTACGGCACCCCCAAGCCGGGATTACCAGGGCGGACGAAGAAGCGGATCATCTGGGGCGCCCTCGCCGTAGCAGTGGTCACCATCGGTGTGTTCACCGTACAGACTTCCGTCCCGGAGGTAACCAGCAAGGACGTCGGGTTCAACATTCAGGACGCCGGGAACGCCAACGTTGACTTCGATGTCACCAAAGCCCCCGACGCAACGGTGCAGTGCGCCGTGCAGGTCTTGAGCGAAACCTACGCGGTGGTGGGCTGGGAAATCGTGGAGATCGGTCCCAATAGCGCCGATGAAGGGACCGACGGCGGTCGCACCACAGCTCATCGTGCCCAGATCCGCACCGAATCCGTGGGTGTCTCAGGCGGGGTCAACGCTTGCTGGGTCATCGAGGAAAACGGTTCCGCATAGGCCTGCCGGAGATTCCGAACGTCTCGATTTCACTACATTTCGGCCTTTACCCCCGTGCCCTACCTTGGGATTACCGAGGCAGGGCGTCTACACTGGGGACAATACGTTCGGCTCTCCCCAACCGGTGATCAACTGTGTATGTGGTCACCAAGGGTGGAGCCTTTATTTGTTGCTAAGCCTGCTTACATCTCGTTGTGCAGGCTGTCACCATGCCGAAACCGCTCGATCAACGGGTTTCGGACATAGCTAAGGAGATGCCCGTGTCCACCAACAGTGCACCTGTCGCATGGCTTACCCAGGAGTCCTATGACCGCCTCAAGGCCGAGCTGGAGCATTTGTCCGGTCCCGGCCGGACCGAAGTTGTTGCCCGGATTGAACAGGCACGGTCCGAGGGTGACCTCAAGGAGAACGGTGGCTACCACGCCGCCAAGGAAGAACAGGGCAAGTCAGAGGCCCGGATCCGTCAGCTCACTGCGCTGCTGGAGAACGCCCACGTTGGCGAAGCCCCGGAAGACAACGGAATTGTGGAACCCGGCATGCTGGTTCACGCCAGGATCGCAGGCGACGACGCCACGTTCCTGCTCGGCAGCCGCGAAGTTGCCGGTGACACCGACATTGACGTCTACAGCGAGAAGTCTCCGCTGGGAGCTGCCATCCAGGGTAAGAAGGCCGGTGACAAAGTCACCTACACGGCGCCGAATGGCAAGGAGATTGAGGTTGAGGTCCTGTCGGCCAAGCCGTACGTAGGGTAAGACCTTTCTGACGCCCTTAACGGGCTTTTGACTGCCGACGGCGGTCCGTCCCACCAGGGGCGGGCCGCCGTTTCAGTATCACGGCAGCAAGCACCCCGCCGAGCGCCCCGAACAGGTGAGCCTGCCAGGAGATGTTGGAGCCCGCGCTGGGCAGGATTCCCCACAGGATCGAGCCATACATCAGGAAGACCACGAGCGCGAGCAGGATCTGTCGCAGGCTGCGGTTATAGAAGCCCCTGACCATCAGGTAGGCAAACAGGCCGAAAACCACGCCGGAGGCGCCGATGGTAAGTCCGCCGCCGAAAATCCACACCCCGATCCCGGATCCCAACCAGCTAGCCGCCACGGCAATGGCGAACCGACGTGTTCCCTCAAGGAATGTGAGGAAACCGAGCACCAGCAGCGGCAGCGTGTTGCTCAGGAGGTGTCCCACCCCGGCGTGCAGCAGCGGCGCGAACAGGACGCCGTCGAGGCCCGACACCTCCCGCGGGTCAATCCCCAGCCAGCCAACCAGTCGGGCGCCCGTGAGCACATTGACCAGGTGGATGGCCCAGAGCAGCGCCGCGAACACACCGACCGTGAGTAGTCCTTTGCGGGCGCGTTCGGCGAGCATACTCAGCCTTCGATAACCATGGGCTGGAATCCTTCGGCCCGCAGGTTACCGAGGATGAGATCGCAGTGTTCATCACCCTTGGTCTCCATATTGATGGTGATCGCAACATCTCCCATGCTGATGGATCCACCCACCCGGGTGTGATCGACACCGGTCACGTTGGCGTCGGATTCGGCGATGATCCGGGAAATCGTGGCCAGTGAGCCTGGCCTGTCATCGAGGAGCATCCGCACCACCAGGTACCTGCCCGCGGCGGCGAGTCCTCGCTGAATGACCTTGAGCATCAGCATCGGGTCGATGTTCCCGCCCGACAGGATGACCGCCGTATTTCCCGGGGAAGCGCCGTTCTCGGTGAGCTTGCCGTCGAGCAGGGCCGCCACCCCCACCGCGCCCGCGGGCTCCACCACCATCTTTGACCGTTCGAGCAAGAAGATCAGCGCCCGTGCCAGTGAATCCTCGGTGACCGTGACGACGTCGTCGACCAGTTCCTTGATGATCGAGAAGGGCAGCTGACCGGGGCGGCCCACGGCAATGCCGTCGGCGATAGTCGATACCTTGGTCAGCGGTACCAGCGCATCAGCCGCCAACGACGGCGGGTAGGCCGCAGCGTTTTCGGCTTGCACCCCGATAATCCGGATCTCCCGGCCCAGCTCCCTCGCTCTGGCCTTGACAGCGACGGCGACCCCAGCCAGCAGACCACCGCCGCCCACCCCCATCAGGATGGTGTCGACGTCGGGCACTTGTTCGAGGATTTCCAGCCCGATGGTCCCCTGACCGGCGACCACATCGACGTTGTCGAAGGGGTGGACGAATACGGTGTCGGTCTCCTCGGCGTACCGTTTGGCTTCCGCGAGCGCTTCATCGACGTTGTGCCCGTGAAGGACCACTTCGGCGCCGTGGCCGCGGGTGGCAGCGAGCTTGGGGAGCGCGACACCCAATGGCATGTAGATGCGCGCCTTGATGCCGAGCCGGGCGGCAGCAACCGCCACCCCCTGGGCGTGGTTGCCTGCCGACGCGGCCACCACTCCCCTGGCCTTCTCGGCGTCGGAGAGCCGTGCCATCCGCACGTAAGCGCCGCGGATCTTGAAGGATCCCGCCCGCTGCAGATTCTCGCACTTCAGCGACACATTGGCGCCAATCAGGCGCCCCAGCGCCCTGGACTCCTCAATCGGGGTGCGGGCGATGACTCCGTCAAGGAGTTTCTGCGCGGCTTGGACGTCATCCAGCGTCACGGCGAGATCCAAAAGATCAGTCACTGGTTGGCCTTTCGTGTGTCATCTGGGGTGGTGGTGTGGGTCGGGTGGTTGTTGGTGTTGTCGTCGCTGAGGGGAGGGTCCTCCGGAGGCTCCGGAAGGCCGTCGGGTGGTGGCGGGATCCCGCCGACGACCGGGTCTGTCTCCCAGGAGCGCGCGGCAATATATCGCACCACTGTGTTCACCACCGCGAGGAGGGGCACCGAAAAGAGCGCTCCGGGGATTCCAGCGATCAGTGTTCCGCCAGCGACGGCGAGGACCACCGCCAGGGGGTGGAGGGACACTGCGGGTCCCATGATCAGCGGTTGCAGGACGTGACCTTCCAGTTGCTGCACGACCAGCACAATGGCGAGCATGATCAACGCGTTGACCCAGCCGTTGGCTACCAGTGCGAGCAGGACCGCTACCAAACCGGTGAACAGTGCTCCCACGATGGGGATGAAGGATCCCAGGAAGACCAGGACACTGAGCGGCAGCGCCAGCGGCACCCCGATCAGGGCGGCACCGACTCCGATACCCACAGCATCAACGAACGCTACGAGCATCTGCACCCGAACGTAGTTGGCCATTGAGGACCAGCCACGGCGTCCGGCGCCGTCGACAGCTGTTCGGGCGTCACGCGGCATCAGCCCAACCACGAAGCGCCAGATCCGCTCCCCCTCCAAGAGGAAGAAGATCAGGGCGAAGACCGCCAGCAGCGCCCCGGCCGCGAAGCTGCCGGCGCTACTCCCAAGAGAGATCACGCCTGTCACGATCGATCCGCTGTTGTTCTGGACGGCGCTGGCACCCTCACTGATGAACTGGTCTATCTGGAAGTCGGTGAGACCCAGCGGCCCATCGTGGAGCCAGGTCTGGACCTGCCGGATCCCCTCCACCACCTCATCCCAGAGATCGGTAAATCCGAGAGCCAGTTGCCGGCCCGCCAGCGTTGCCATCGAGCCCACCACTCCCAGGAACCCTACGACGGTGAGGGCGACGGCGAGACCGTTCGGGACCCGCGCCTTCCGCAGCAAACCCATCACGGGTAACAGGAGGCTGGCCAACAACCCTGCGAGCAGGAGCGGGATAATGAGTAGCGAGATGTGTCCGAGGAGCCAGATCAGCATCCCGGCCACGACGATGATCAAGCCGACCCGCCATGCCCACGCAGCCGAGAGGCTCAGCGCGTACGGTACATCCCTGACGAGGGCCCGCCCCATGGCCTGTTCGCGGGCGCCCTGAATACCCGACGGGGTCTGCCGCTGAGGGGGGCGAATCATGGTGCAATCTTTCCACACGTCACTGATCGTTCAGCACTGGGTCCAGCCTGCTGGACCCGTGTGACTAAAGGTCAGCCCACTGCCAATCGAACGGCACTGGGCGGACTGTCCAGGGGGCTGTTAAACACTTGTGCCCGCAACAATCGCTGCGGGCATAAGTCGAAGGATTACGAAATGCTGAGGACTTAGTCGCTGCCGCGCAGGATCGCGATGAGGCGAATGAACTCCACGTAGAGCCAGATCAGCGTGACGGTCAGGCCGAAGGCCGCGGTCCACGAGTATTTCTGGGGTGCACCGTTTCGCACTCCGTCGCTGATCGACGTGAAGTCGATAACGAGGGAAAAGGCGGCGAGCCCGATCGCGAAAATACCAATAATGACACCGAGTGGGATACCGGCGATTTCGATTCCGGTGCGCAGGCCCCAGGGGTCTTCGCTAACGCCAAAGAGCATCAGACCGAGGTTGACCAGGCTGAACGCTGCGTACCCGAGGATGGCGATCATGAAGATTTTCATCGCCTTGGGTGTGGCACGCACCTTGCCGCTCTTGAACAGGGCCAAAGTGATGGCGAAGACGGTGAGCGTCCCCACGAGGGCCTGCAGCGCGATGTTGGGGAACTGAGCCTCCAACACCATGGTCAGCCCGCCAACGAACAGACCCTGCAGGAATGCGTAGGCCAGGATCAGCGCCGGGACGGGTTCCCGTTTGAAAGCGTTGACCAGTCCAAGTACCAGCCCGCCGACCATACCGACGATCATCAGCGGCATCACGAGCCCTGGGAGCAGGAAGGCTGGCACAGCAGCACCGACCAGTACAACGCCGATCGAGAGGACTGTCTTGACGATCACGTCGTCGAAGGTCATCCGTCCGGTCTGCGAGGGCCCCGCTGATGGCTGGTTGTACAGGTCTTCCATCTGGGTGGTGCTCATTGCGCTTTGGCCGGCGAGCGCAGTTGCGCCTTGCCCTGCCGGAGTGTTGCCGCGAGCAGCGGTACGGAAGTTCTTTCCGTTGAATACCGGGTTACCGCCAAGTGCCATGTGAACTTGTCCTCCAATGGGGGATGAATGTGATTTTAACCTTATCAATGTCAACGCTTTTTCCGACATTTTGTTCCCTGCAGCGCCAGCGGCGCCAGCAGTCGTTACCCAATCGCTACCCGCCGGTAGCCGTTTGGGTATCCGTCGAAACATGGCACGGGTAACATGAACTCACACTCGGTGACATGTGTCACAAGACATGTGGCACCAGACGTATGCCACAAGCCGTCCTTACTCCACCGGATCGCCGGTGGGGCACCCCATAGTGAGGTTCATAACTTGATAACCCGACCGACGCCTGCGTGGATCAGGAGGCTGCTGGTTTTCGCGACCGGCCTCATCGCCGTCCTCATGCTTAGCGCCCCCGCAGCCCAGGGCTACCACCCAGGGGCCCCCGCGACAGCTCCCAGCACACTGGCCGCAACGCATCTCCCCGGGCAGATCGTTGCCCAGGAGTTCACTGACCGGATCAGTGGTGTTCTCCGGAACGCCGACGGCCCTCTCGCGGACGTTACTATCTCGGTATCGGGCAACGGGTTCGATGGTGAGACTACTTCGGCAGCCAACGGGTCCTGGTCCGTCGGGGTACCCGAGCAGGGTGCCTACGAGGTAACCCTCGAAGTTGACACCCTCCCCGAGGGTGCGGCCCTGGCTGAAGGCCAGGCCAATCCGCGCACAGTCACCTTTGCTGGCACATCCAACGTCACCACACTGTTTCTGTTCGGCGAGGGGATCGTCACAACCACCACCAGCTTCTGGGACACCCTCGCGGAGCGCTCCCTCGCCGGTCTCAGCTTCGGCCTGCTGCTCGCGCTGAGCGCCGTCGGGCTGTCGTTGATTTTCGGTACAACCGGGCTCACCAACTTCGCCCACGGCGAGATGGTTACCTTTGGCGCGGTAGTTGCCTTCGGATTCGCCGCATTGGGGTTGCCCATCTTCGTGGCAATACCGTTGGCGGTGGTCGCTGGTGCTCTCCTCGGGTGGGTCCAGGATGCTGGTTTGTGGAAGCCCCTGCGCCGTCGCGGAACCGGGCTGGTTCCCATGATGATCGTCAGCATTGGGCTCGCCCTGGCGCTCCGGTACATCATTCAGTTCAATTTCGGTGGTGCCACGCAGCAGTTGCCTGGCGCCCAGAGCGCTCGGCTGGACTTCGGACCGGTCTCCATTTCACAGAACAACCTCAATTCGTTGCTGATTTCCCTGGTGATCATCCTGTTGGTTGGGTTCCTCCTCCTGCGCACCCGCCTCGGCAAAGCCACCCGCGCGGTGTCGGACAACCCAGCCCTCGCTGCCGCTTCAGGTATCGATGTGGACCGGGTCATCCGGATTGTCTGGATGGTCGGCGGGGCGCTGGCAGCCCTCGGCGGAATCCTCTGGGCGTACTACCGTCCGGGCGTCTCCTTCAACATGGGTCAGCAGATCCTGCTGCTCATCTTCGCTGGCGTTGTCCTCGGTGGACTGGGCACCGTGTTCGGTGCCCTCATCGGGTCGATCATCGTAGGACTGTTCGTGGAAATCTCGACCATCTGGCTGGAAGCCGACCTTAAGTATGTGGGAGCGCTTCTGATCATGATTCTGGTTCTTCTGTTCCGGCCGCAGGGTATCCTCGGCCGCAAAGAGCGCGTCGGTTAGGGGCTCACATCATGGATTTCGGAAATATTCTTGCACTCGCCTTCGGCGAAATGATCAGCCCCACCACCGCCGCTTATGCTCTGGCCGCCCTCGGTCTCGCCGTGCACTTTGGCTATTCAGGACTGCTGAACTTCGGCCAGGCCGGTTTCATGGCCGTGGGTGCCTACGGCTACGCAATTTCAACCCTGACTTTCGACGCTCCCCTGCCAGTCGCCGTCCTGGTGGCGTTGACGGCCTCCGTGCTTTTCGCTCTCATCCTGGGCATTCCCACCCTGCGCCTACGAGCCGACTATCTCGCGATCGTCACTATCGCCGCAGCGGAAATCGTCAGGTACATCGTGACCACCAACGGGCTGACCGAGGTGACGGGCTCAGCCAACGGCCTCGCCAACTTCGAGAATGGCTTCTTCGCGCTGAATCCGTTGGCCCCGGGGTCCTACAACGTGGGACCCATCGCGATGAACGAGCGTGACCTGTGGATCAGAATCGTGGGCTGGACCATTGTGGCCCTCGCCTGCCTGACCGTCTGGTTGCTCATGCGCAGCCCCTGGGGCCGTGTGCTCAAGGGGATCAGGGAGGACGAGAACGCTGTTCGTGCCCTGGGCAAGAACGTGTACGCGTACAAGATGCAGGCGCTGGTTATCGGTGGCCTCCTCGGTTCCCTGGCGGGCATGATCTTCACCCTCCCCCGCGGCGCGGTACAGCCTGCCAACTACGCCACGGAGCTAACGTTCTTCCTGTACACCTGTCTCCTGCTCGGTGGCATGGCCACAGTTCTTGGACCGGTGATCGGGGCCATGATCTTCTGGGTGGTGCTGTCACTGACCCAGGGGCTGCTCTACGGCGCAATTGAAATCGGTGCCATCACCTTCCTGTCCAACGTGCAGGCAGGTCAGTTGCGCTACATCCTCGTTGGCGTCGCGTTGATGCTGCTAATGGTGTTCAGACCCCAGGGCGTCCTGGGTAACAAGAAGGAGCTGGCGTTCGCATGACTGAACCACTAGAGACGCAGCCGACCACCGGGGACGGGCGTCCACCCAAACACAGTGCGGCCACCCCCGGAGCTGTGGAGTCAGCACCCGCCGGCTCAACCCCGGTGGACTACATGACCGATTCCCGCGACATCACCACCGGGCAGACCGGTCCAGGCTGCAAAAAACGGGACCCCATCCTGGTCGCGGAGAAGGTGACCCGCCAATTCGGCGGGATGAACGCCGTCGACGTCGATTATCTCGAGGTCCCCCGCAACAAAATTACTGCGCTGATCGGGCCCAATGGTGCTGGCAAGACCACACTCTTCAACCTGTTGACCGGCTTCGACACCCCTAATAGCGGGCAGTGGCGTTTCGACGACCGTGACATCGCCGGGGTGCCGTCCTACAAGGTGGCCCGGATGGGGATGGTGCGTACCTTCCAGCTCACCAAGGTGATGGGCAAGCTGACCGTCATGGAGAACATGCGTCTGGGCGCCACGGCACAACCCGGTGAGAGCCTCGCCCGGGCCCTGTTCAAGGGGCTATGGGGTAAGCGGGAGAAGGAAATCACCGAGCAGGCAGACGTGCTCCTCGCCAAGTTCAAACTGGATGCGAAGAAGGACGACTACGCGGCGTCACTGTCGGGAGGCCAGCGTAAGCTGCTCGAAATGGCGCGGGCCCTGATGGTCAAACCGGTTCTCGTCATGCTCGATGAGCCGATGGCTGGAGTTAACCCAGCACTCACTCAGTCCCTGCTGGACCACATCAAGAACCTCAAGGCCGAGGGAATGACGGTGCTGTTCGTCGAGCACGACATGCACATGGTCCGTCACATCGCGGATTGGGTGGTGGTGATGGCCGAGGGCAGGATCGTCGCCGAAGGGCCGCCCGAGATAGTGATGAAGGATAAGGCCGTGATCGATGCCTACCTTGGCGCGCATCACGACGTCGACCTCGGCGACTCAAAGGGCGTCGAGATGCTTGAAGTTGAGCTCGCCCAGGACGAGGAGTCCGTCGTCGGCACCGCCGACGCCGGGATCCTCGCTCACCCCGGTGGCACCCAACTGGACGGCACGCCAGTCGAAACCACTCCCACAGGCCAGACTGGTCCCGCCACAACGGCGGATACCGCACCGGACAGCAAGGAGACCCGACAATGAGCGAGGACAACAGCACATCGGTGGTCAAGGTCACCAACCTGGTGGCTGGTTACCTGCCGGGCGTCAACATCCTCAACGGCTGCAGTATTGAGGCACGGTCGGGTGAGCTGATCGGCATCATCGGCCCCAACGGCGCTGGCAAGTCCACGCTGCTCAAGGCCATGTTTGGGCTGGTGAAGGTACATTCCGGCACTGTGGTGGTCAGGGACAAAGACATCACCGGGCTCAAGGCCAACAAGCTGGTTAGCCAGGGGGTCGGGTTCGTCCCACAGAACAACAACGTGTTCGCCTCGCTGACCATCGAGGAAAACCTCGAAATGGGTATGTACCAGCGGCCGAAGGACTTCAAGAAGCGGTTCGACTTCGTCGCTGACTTGTTCCCCGAACTGGGGAAGCGTCGGGCACAGCGGGCCGGGTCGCTCTCGGGCGGCGAACGCCAGATGGTGGCGATGGGACGGGCGCTCATGATGGACCCGGCAGTACTCCTGCTCGATGAGCCCTCAGCCGGTCTCTCACCAGTGAAACAGGATGAGACGTTCCTACGGGTACATGAGATCAACCGGGCGGGAGTTTCGGTGATCATGGTCGAGCAGAACGCCCGCCGGTGTCTCCAGATCTGTGACCGGGCGTATGTGCTCGATCAGGGGAAGGACGCGTACACGGGTACGGGCCGCGAGCTGATGAAGGATCCGAAGGTGATCCAGTTGTACCTGGGCACCCTCGCCGACACGGCTTAGCAGGCTCCTCAGGACCTTAAACGCCCGGCTGGGAATCCAGCCGGGCGTTTTGCGTTGGGCGCGTCCTCACCTGTTGAGGGAGTTCTGGGCCATAGCCAAGGCCAAGGGGCTCCGGGTGGATTTCATGACCGTGCATTGTCACGGCTGGGCGAACGTGGACAGCTGTCTCGGCAAGGTGAGGGCCCTGCACGAGTGCGCAGACCGAGGACTTCATGCGGGGCACCGTCGCCGGCATGCGGGCCATGCCCTATGTGGAGCCATTCGCCTGGAAAACCCGGGCGATCACAGACCCGAAGATGGGTAACTCGGCCCTCTTGACGGTCGAGGCTGGCGAACCTCCACCGGGAAGCTTTACGCCTCCCTGTAGGGCACAGGCGGCTTCCCTATAGTGCACTGGGGTCGTTCGGGTGGCCACACGGTCGGCTGCAGGCTGACGGCTGGCGGCGGTCCGGTGGGCAGCGAGAAAACATGCCCCGCTGTCCGGGTTGCTCACCAAAACGGCCGTTGCAATTCCCAGGTTCTGGGAGTTGCAACGGCCGTTGGTGGTGCGAGTGAATCAGTTGGGCTGACTAGACCGCTTAGAGCTGTCCGGTTTCGGAACGGCTCGGCTGCGGGACGTTGTCGCCGTCGAATGCATAGATCCCGATGAAGGCTTCGGTTGGGTCACCGTTTTCGTCAAAGGTGATCGGGCCGGAGATACCGTCATAGTCGATGTCTTCGCCGTCGCGCAGAAGGGTCACGCAAGCCGCGAAGTCGTAGCACTTCTCGCCTTCGCCGGTGACACCCTGAAGTTCGGCTGCAATTGCTGCACCATCGGTTGAACCTGCTGCTTCAGCTGCCAACGCGACAACATTCGCAGCGTCGTAGCTTTCACCTGCATAGCTCCAGCTGGTGAGGGCGGGATCGATTTCCAGCAATGCCTCCTGGAAGGCGTCACCGGTGAAGGGGCCAGGAATGGTTCCCTGAGCACCTTCCATGGTTCCTGGATCCAGATCTGCACTGTAGTCGGCCGTGTTGCCGTCCACCAGGAACAGGGTGCTTGGATCAATGCCCTGGGCCGTCAAGAGCGGCACAATGCTGGTTGCCTGGTCGAAGCTGATGACTACGATGGCGTCCGGCTCGGTAGCTACCACTGCGTCGACCTGGCTGCTGAACTGTGAGTCACCCTCGTTGAACATCTCGTTGGCGACCACCTGGCCACCAGCTCCTTCAACTGCCTCGCTGATGAAGCCCTGAAGCCCGGTGCCGTAGGCATCGTTCAGGGTGACCATGCCGACCGTCTGGGCGCCACATTCCATGATGTAGTTGCCGAGCACGCGGCCCTGCAGCACATCTGAAGGTGCGGTGCGCCAGTACAGTCCGTTGTCATCCCAGTCGGTGAAGTCGGGAGCAGTGTTCGCAGGCGAAATCTGGATCACGCCAGCTCCGGTGATCTGGTTGATCACGGTTCGTGAAACACCTGAGGATGCGGCGCCGATGATGGCGCTGACGTCCTGAGACAGCAGATCCGTCACAGACTGGGTGGCAATGTCGGTGGTCGTGTCACCCGAATCGCGGTGGATGATCTCGACGTCCTGGCCGAGCACGCCGCCAGCCTCGTTGATCTCCTGAACGGCGAGGTTGGTGCCAGCAATTTCGGGCGGACCGAGGAACGCTAGAGCACCTGTGGTTGGAAGGAGCGTTCCCAGGACCAGTGGTGTGTCGGAGGTGGTAGTCGCCTCGGGAACAGCGGACGGGTCCCCCTTCGGGTTGGCCTCGGGCGCTTCGCCACCCTGACTCTCCGGGCAGCTGAGCCCAGTTGCAGCGGCAGGGGCGGCTGAGGTTTCGCCGCCGTCTCCTTCAGGAGTGGATCCGCCGCAGGCAGATGCAAAGAGCGCGATGCCCAGCCCCAAGGCAGCGACCTTTGCCGCGCGAGGTGCATTGTTTCCAATGCCGAACCGCACGGAGTTGCGTGTTGCAGTCATGTATGTTTTCTCCTCGACCGAAAGGCATTCTGTGCCTTTGATGCGATCACCAGGTGTTCCTGGTATGTAGAAAAGCTAATGCAAAAATGTGTCAAAAATAAGCAAAAACGGTCACATCCTTGTAACGCTCGCCACAGAGGGGTACAACCACCCGGAGTTTCGCGTTCGCACACGCGGCTTCATGGTGCCCCAGGTCAGACTCGAACTGACACTGAACAGATTTTAAGTCTGGTGCCTCTGCCATTGGGCTACTGGGGCGTGACGGGCTGAATCGTCGTCTCTAGCCTACGTGATCGTTGCACCACACGTGGTCCGAGCAGAGCCAATCCATCCCGGCGACTGGTCACGTAACTGCGGGGTCGTCCTCCACACGCTTCCCGTTAAGAAGTAACGGCGGCACCCGCTCCAGGAGCCGGTGCCGCCGTTAGTTCCAGTCAGTCAGCTGAACCTATTTCCTGGCTGGCTCACTATAGGAATCGCTTTTCGCTGCACCGGCGCTGGAGGGAGCTTCAGCCTTCTTCGGCGGCGGCGTCGCGGCCTCACGGAACTGACGCTTGGGCGTCTGCAAATCCATCAGCTGGGTGGTGTCCCGTCCGAAGACGAAGCTCAGAATCCAGTTGAAGACCACTCGGAACTTACGCTCGAACATCGGCATCGCCATCCCGTGATAGCCACGGTGAGCCAACCACGCGGGGAGTCCTCGCATGCCGAAGCCCATGATGTTGGCAACACCCTTGTACTGCCCGAAGCCAGCCACAGCACCGAGGTTCTTGTGCTTGTATTCCTTGACCCTGCCGACGCCGTTGTTTTGCGCGTAGATGTTCTTCGCGAGGAGTTTGGCCTGGCGCACAGCGTGTTGGGCGTTGGGAACGCAGAATCCGCCGACGCCGCCGCCGGTGAGGTCTGGAACTGCGGCGACATCGCCGGCGGTCCACGCACCCTCAAGGGGTCCGTCGTCACCGGTGATCCGCAGTTCGGCGTTGGCGCGAATACGGCCACGCTCGTCGATCGGGAAGTCAGAGGACCTGACCATCGGGTTGGCCTGAACCCCAGCGGTCCAGATCAGGGTGTCAGTCTCGAACTCGTCCGCTGGAGTCTTGTCCGGCATATTGATCAGCTTCAGCCGGCCATCCACCGCGCTAGCCAACGAGGTATTCAACTTGACCTGAATTCCTCGGGACCTTAGGTGGGCGACCACCCACACCGCCTGGGATTCAGTTACCTCGGGCATGATCCGTCCCATGGCTTCCACCAGGACGAACCTCAGGTCCGAGTGCTCAAGCCGGTCGTTTTTCTTGACCGCCGCCCGGGCCATGTCCTCGATTTCGGTGATGGTTTCAATACCGGCGAATCCGCCGCCAACCACAACGAAGGTCAGGGCACGGTCGCGCTCCGGTCCGGCCGCCATCAGCGAGCCGGTCTCGATCCGCTCCAGCATCTGGTTGCGCAGTGCGACAGCTTCCTCGATGGTTTTCAGGCCGATCCCCTGGTCCTTCAACCCTTCAATCGGGAAGGTCCGGGTGATGGAACCGGCGGCGACGACGACATCGCGGTAGGTCAGCTCGAACGGTTCGCTACCGTCAGCCGGGGCGACCGTTGCAGTACGGCGGGCGTGGTCGATGCCGGTGACCTTGCCGGTGATCAGCTCGGTCTGCTTGAGGTGGGTGCGGTGCGAAACCACTGCGTGGCGGGCTTCAATGTTGCCACCGGCCACCTCGGGGAGGAACGGCTGGTAGGTCATGTAGGGCAGCGGGTCCACCAGGGTGACAATGCCACCGTGGGACTTGATCTTCTTCTGTAGCTTGTGGGCCACATAGAGACCTACGTAGCCGCCACCGACTACAAGAATGCGCGGACGATCGGAGAACTGTTGATTCAGTGCCATGCCTCGATGGTACCGGACTTTGTGAAAAAGTTCACTAAGTTTACGTTGAGCCTTGAGCCCGGCCAACAGGATCAGTGTCTAGGGCCGAGGTTCGGCGGCCGCTTCCAGAGAATCCGTGTCGGTATTCTCGTCCATCGGGTTGGACAAAGCGGCCCTCCGCGCACGGACGACTGCGAAGGTCCCAGCGGCAAGGACCACCACTATCAGGCCGCCAAAACCCAGCACGATCGACGCGGGAAGCCCGCCGGAGGTGCCAGTGCCATCTTCGGCCACCGGCACCTCCGGCTCGGGGATATCAGCCGCCGTGGGTTTGCTGGCTGGAGCATCGGCCTCGGGTGGGGGTGCTGGAGCTCCTCTGCGGTAGATCTCGATATATTCGGCCATCGAACCCAGGAGGTTTTCCTCGGGGACGGCAATCTCGGCATTAACCGCCGCTGCCACGTCGAGGATCCCGTAGCCGTAGATAGTGTCGCGTTCCTCGCCCTCGGCGCCGGCCTCCTGGGCCGTCAACAAAATCCGGTTGACGACCTGGGCCGCGGAGAGGTCAGGGTACTTCGAACGGATCAGCGCGGCGGTTCCAGCGACCAGAGGCGCAGCTCCCGAGCTGCCCGACCAGTCGGCGTATACCCCACCCGGCAGGGCTCCCACCAGGTTCTCGGCAGGAGCAGCGACCCCGATACTGATTCCCTCGGATGAGGATTCGCGGCTCGCTTGGCCCTCCCGGTCCAGACCAGCGACGGCGAGAACGCCGGGCATGGTCGCCGGAGCACCCACCTGCAGGGAGCCTCCCGCACGGTTACCCGCGGCGGCGACGATGACGACGTCGTTTTGCTCGGCGTAAAGGAAGGCCTCGTCCCAGCTCTCCGGCCAGGTCGGTGAGGTGCTTCCAAGCGACATGTTGATCACCTGGGCTCCGTTGTCCACCGCCCAGCGCACAGCGTTCGGGATCTGGGTGTCGATACTGATGCCCGCTGGATTGGGTCCCTTGGTTTCGCCTTCAATCCAGACGGACACGGCCAACAGCTCTGACTCAGGTGCCACTCCGACAATCCCGTCCGATCCCCGACCGTAGGTATCGGGGCCGGACGTAGCGACCGGTTCGGGCGACGGCGACTCGTCAGCGGCATCTTCATCGTCGGATGGTGAGGGGCTGGGCGGAGGATCGGGCAGGTGCCCGCGGCCGGCCAGCAGGCTGGCGACGAGAGTGCCGTGCTCAGCAACCTCGCCGATGCCGAGCTGACCGTCGGGTTGCCCCGACCCCGAAACGTCGCTGCCGCCTACCACCACTCCCTCAAGATCGGGATGTGAACCGTCTACGCCACTGTCGATGACAGCGACCCGGACTCCCTCGCCCTTGGTGGTTTCCCAGGCTTCGACGATCCCGTAGTCTTCCAGCCAGTATTCGCGTTCCCGCAGGTCATCTGCCTGAGCCGGGAGGGCAGGAAGGAGTGCTGCTGCGACAGCCACACCGAGCAGGCAAGCCGTGGCTCGCAACCGGGAGCTGAAAGCTCCGCTGGGGTTGGTCACTGGGTGGTTTTCCTGTTCTGGCTGAGGGCAATTCCGTCAAGAATATCGTGCTCGCTGGCGACAGAGGTTTTCACCCTGCCCCCGGTGGCATCGGCAAGGTGGGCGGTGATGGTGCGCCAAATCAATGCGCCGGCACCGATCACATCCACCCGGCCGGGGTGCATGTACGGCAGGGCGGCGCGGGATTCCCTGCTCATTGCCAGCAGCTCGGTGGAGGCCCGCCAGACCCGCTCCTGGTCCAGTTCTGCGCCATGAATGTCCGCCGAGCTGTACTCCGGCAGGTCCAACGCATGAGCGGTGATGGTGGTGATGGTTCCTGCCACCCCTATCAGCCGGCTGACCCGGTTAAATGGCACGTCCTGTGAAGCCTCGGCGATCAGGCGTCGGACCTCGGTTTCCATGGTCGCGATCTCCTGAACAGTGGGCGGGTCTGCGGCCAGGTATCGCTCAGTGAATCGCACGCACCCCATATCCATGCTGCGTGAGGCCGTCACCCCTGCAGAAGTGCCGACGACGAATTCGGTGCTTCCGCCGCCCAGATCGATGACGAGCGCCAGCGACTCATCGGCCGGGGAGGCCGCCGCGGGAAGCACGCTCAGCGCACCATCGAATGACAGTGCGGCTTCTTCAGCCCCGCTGACCACTTCCGGCGCTACCCCCAGCAGCGCGCTGATGCCCGAGGTGAATTCTTCGCGGTTCTCGGCATCCCTGGTCGCCGAGGTGGCGACGAACCGTATCCGGTCGGCTCCGTGCAGGCCGATAAGTTCAGCGTATTCGCGGACCGCGGTGAAGGTGCGTTCGAGCGCGGCCGCGGACAACCGCCCGGTGGTATCCACTCCCTCCCCGAGCCTGACCACGCGCATGAGACGCACGACGTCGGTGAGGGACCTGCCGTCGTCGTCCACGTCAGCGATCAGCAGTCGGATGGAATTGGTGCCGCAATCGATGGCGGCTGTGCGGATCATGGTTTCTCCGGCGTGTTTGCGTCGGTGCCGGTGGGTGCTGTGCCGGTGCTGGCCGTCGTCGCTTCAGCTGCGTCGGCAGCCGCACGACGCGAGGCGCGTTTCGCGTCGATTTCCTCTGGGCTGAGGTTCTGGGTGCGGGTGTGCCGGCTGAGTTCGCGGTCCGGCGCCGAGCCGGCCGTGTCCCAGGCACCGGAGCAGTAGCAGGTGTCCCGGGTCCACCACTGGGCAATACCTTCAACCGCTTCGTCGCCGAGCGGGTTGACACCCGGGCCGGCCGCCAGTGAGTGTCCCACCAGGACGTGGAGGCATTTGACCCGGGTGGGCATTCCGCCGGCTGACACGCCGTCGATCTCCGGAACAGGACCCGTCCCTGACCGGTCGCCGATGGCTTTACGGACACGAAGGTACTGCTCGTGCGCCGACTGGTACTTCTCGGCGAGCCCCGGGTCGTGTTCAAGCCGTGCCGTCATCTCGGCCATCAAGCCCGACGCTTCAAGGCGGGAGACCGCAGCAGTGATCACCGGATGCGTCAGGTAGTAGGTGGTGGGAAAGGGGATGCCGTTGGACAGCCGGGGGGCGGTGGTCGCCACCAGCGGGTTGCCGCAGACACAGCGAGCACCAATTTCGACGACGTCGCGCACGGGACGGCCAAGTTGGCGGCTGAGCGTTTCCAGATCGGATGTGGTCAGCTCGGTGCCGGGTGCAGCGTCCATATCGGGGCCCAACCTTTCGTGGTTGAAGTTCGTGGAGGGAGATGAGGTGCCGTGTTCCGGGACCTGCACCGGGAATGATGAGCGCGGGTGCGGGCGCTAGGAGTCTGTTGCAGACCGCTCAATGGAGTCCCAGAGCGCATCGACCCAGGGGAGATCCTGCGGGGCGTCGCCGGAGGAGCCGACTGCTTCTTCGCCTGGTTCGGTGTCGCCGACCACCACATAGCGGGTCTCACCGGGCATCACCAGGAAAATTCGTTCGCGGGCCTGGGCCTTGATATAGGCGGGGTCCTCCCAGCGGGCGAGCTGCCGCTGGGATTCCAGTTGGGTTTCCTCCAGGGCGGCAATCTCGTCCCGCAGAGTGTTGAGCTCGCCCTGCTGGACCAGGTAGGTACGCACCGATGGCGCCAGGAGGACCGTGATGGTCACCAGCACTACCGCCAGCGCCAAGAGCCGACCGGAGAAGGATTTGGCCGGAATGGGCTTGGCATCCTCGGCCGGCACAATTGCTGGCGCTTCACGCCGGAACGGTTGGCGTGCCCGCCGGATGGTGCCAGCGAGTTGCAGCCGCTGCTTCGCCCGTTCCTCTGACGGGGTCAGAGGTGTTGGCGCCGGACGCGGTGCGGGTCCTGCCGGTTTCCCGGTCGGACCCGCACCGCGTGTAGCCGGTTTGGCTGCGGTGGACTTGCCTGCACCCGCGACAGGCTTCTTGGGTGTTCGCCGCGCCGTAGGCGTGGCGTGTGTCCCATGCCGGTCGATGGGTGCTGGTGCCGGCGGCGCCTGAGGACCAGCGCTGCGCGGCACCTTGGGGCGGCGGGTAGACATCAAAACTCCTCAAAATCCTCTGTATCGGGACTGGTGGCCTGTGAGCCGTCCCTATTACGAGGGTAGCCGCCGCTGCTGCTAACTAGGCTTTGAAACGCGGGAAGGCGCCTCGCCCTGCGTACCGGGCGGCGTCGTCGAGCTCTTCTTCGATCCGTAGGAGCTGGTTGTACTTCGCCACCCGCTCGGATCGTGCCGGAGCGCCGGTCTTGATCTGGCCGGCGTTGGTTGCGACGCAGATGTCAGCAATCGTCGTGTCCTCGGTTTCGCCTGACCGGTGCGAGGTAATGGTGGTGTAGCCAGCACGCTGCGCCATGGAGATCGCATCGAGGGTCTCGGTCAGTGTTCCAATCTGGTTGACCTTGACCAGCAGCGAGTTGGCGGTATCTGCTTCGATGCCGCGGGCGAGACGCACTGGGTTGGTGACGAAGAGATCGTCGCCAACCAGCTGAACCTTTGAGCCGACCTGCTCGGTGAGGGCTTTCCACCCGTCCCAGTCTTCTTCATCCAGGGGGTCCTCGATGGAAACCAACGGGTAATCGCGCACCAGTTCACCGTAGTAGGTGTTCATGTCGGCGGAGGACAACGTCTTCCCCTCGAAGTGGTAGGCGCCGTCCGTGTAGAACTCCGAAGCCGCTACATCCAGTGCGAGGGCAATGTCCTGACCCGGCGTGTAGCCGGCGCGCTCGATGGCTGTGGTGATCAGGTCGAGCGCATCGCGGTTGGACGGCAGGTTTGGCGCAAATCCGCCTTCGTCGCCCAACCCGGTGGCAAGGCCCTTTTCCTTGAGCACGGACTTCAGTTCGTGGTAGACCTCAACGCCCCAGCGCAGACCCTCGGAGAAGGATTCGGCGCCCAGGGGAACGATCATGAACTCCTGGATGTCGACGTCGGAGTCGGCGTGGGAGCCGCCGTTCAGGATGTTCATCAGCGGAACGGGCAGTACATGGGCGTTGGGGCCGCCGAGGTAACGGTAGAGCGGCAGCTTGGAGGACTCCGCGGCGGCGCGGGCGATGGCCAGGGAAACGCCGAGCATCGAGTTGGCGCCAAGGCTTGACTTGTTCTCTGTGCCGTCGAGGTCAATCATGGCCTGGTCGATGGCCCGCTGGTCGGTGGCATCGAAGCCGAGGAGCGCCGGCTGGATCTGCTCGATCACTGCTTCGACGGCCTGCAGAACACCCTTGCCGAGGTAGCGGGCCTTATCGCCATCACGACGTTCGTTGGCTTCGAAAGCACCGGTGGAAGCACCGGAGGGCACAGCCGCACGGCCGAAGGTGTCGTCGTCGAGCAGTACTTCCACCTCGACGGTGGGGTTGCCGCGGGAATCGAGGATTTCACGCGCGTGGATGGCGTCGATGATGGCCATGTATTGCTCCTTTGGTTCTAGGGTGAATAATCTCAAGGCGTCCGGTCAGGGCTAACCTGACCGGTTGATGGGTTCGATCCCAGCCTAGTGGAAACGTCTGTCGCAGCGCCTTTCATGTCCTCCGGAAGACTGGTGCGTGAGCGCTCCTGAAATCGGAGTGCCGCTGAGCGTAGCGCCCGCTCCGGGTCGAGCCCGCTCGCGATGGCTCGCTGCACCACCTCGAGCAACTGCTCCCCCAGTTCGGCTTCGGTTTGCGGTTCGGCGCCCGCCAACGCTGCGGCTGGCTCAGGCAGCGGATCAGCGGCCCGACGCAGGGTTTTGGCCGCCAGAGCCAGAGCGGGAAGGTGCGTGGGTATTCCGTGGAACGGATCAACCCGACCGGGCTCCTCCGCACGTTTGACCTGATGCCAGGTCTCAACGATCGATTCGATCGAGGAGGGAAAGCTCTGCCGCAGCGTTCCGTCGGGCGCGAAGACGTGGGGGTTGCGACGGACCATCTTGCGTGTCAGACCGTCGATCACGTCGGTGAGGTCGAAACGACCGTGCTCCCGCTGCAGTTGGGCGTGGAGTACCACCTGCAGCAACACATCACCCAGTTCCCCGCGCAGGTTGGCCGCTGAGTCAAGACTGGCAGCGCTGCTTGAGGCGTCGTCGAGCGCATCGACCAGCTCGTAGCACTCCTCTACCAGATACTCGACGAGTGAAGCGTGCGTGAGTTCAGCCATCCAGGGGCAGTGTTCCCGGAGCTGGGCTACCACCTCGACCAGCCGGTCCAGCGGATGCTGGCCTTCTGGCGAGGCGGAGCCCGGCGGTGACTCAGGCATCAGCGCGAAGAAAACCTTCGGTGACGTAGTCGGCAAGCGCCTCGCGGTCTTCGAGTGGCAGGAACGCTGCGTTGACCGCGTTGAGGGTCAGCTCCAGCAGATCGTCCAGGTCATAGTCGAAGGTTTCGGAGAGTAGCTCGAACTCGTCGGTCAGGGTGACACCGCTCATCAGGCGGTTGTCGGTGTTGACGGTCACCTTGAATCCCAGCTGGAACAGCAGGTCGATGGGGTGGCTGGCGATGTCCCCACCGAACGCTGCGATGGCTCCGGTCTGGAGGTTCGAGGAGGGGCACACCTCAAGGACGATGCCGCGGTCGCGTACCCAGGCGGCCACCTGGCCGAGGGTGACGACGCCGAGTTCGGGCTCGTCGCTGTCCTCGTCATATTCAATCTCGATGTCTTCGGCGATCCGGACCCCATGCCCGAGGCGTAGCGCGTGCCCGTGAACCAGGGCGTCAACGATGCTGTCCAGACCAGCGGCCTCGCCAGCGTGGACGGTCACCGGGAACTGGTGTTCTGCCAGGTAGGTGAACGCGTCCTTGAACCGGGACGGCAGGAATCCGTCCTCGGCGCCGGCAATGTCGAACCCGACGGCGCCCTTGTCGCGGTGGCGAACGGCCAGTTCAGCGATTTCCTGGCCGCGGTCTGCGTGCCGCATGGCGGTGATCAGCTGACCCACCTGGATGGCCCGGCCGCCGGCAACGATTGCGTCGACGCCCTCGTCGAGGCCCTGCTGGACAGCTTCAACGGCTTCGTCAAGGCTGAGGCCCTTGGCGGTGTGCTGTTCCGGTGCCCAGCGCACCTCGCCGTAGACGACGCCGTCGTCGGCCAGGTCCTCAACGAACTCGCGGGCTACGCGGATCAGGCCTTCGCGGGTCTGCATGACAGCGATGGTGTGGTCAAAGGTCTCGAGGTAGCGGACCAGGGAACCGGAGTTGGCTGATTCCCTGAACCATTCGCCCAATGCCACCGGATCGGTGGACGGCAGTTGGTGGCCAACCGCTTCGGCTAGTTCGATGATGGTGGACGGGCGCAGGCCGCCGTCGAGGTGGTCATGCAGGGACACCTTGGGCAGGCTCCGCAGGTCGAAGGAGAGGTCGGTCGCTGGGGAGATTATTGGCTCAGTCACTTCACTTACCTTACGCGAGGTGCTTTGTGGGGACTAGCGCTGAGGCGCCCGTTCAGGAACGGCACCGTTACTGGCTGTCCGAGGGAACCCTGGCCGGCTCGGGACGCATCGGCGTTGAGCCGCGGACGGCTGCAATGATGCGGTCCACAACGATCCCGAGAATGACGGCGATCCCGATGGCTACCATGACGCCGAGCAGATGATTGTGCTCGAACCAGGAGCCAGCGAGGACGCCAATGCCGACCGAGTAGGTCGACCACACCACCGCCGAGAGTGCGGTGAGCCCAACAAAGCTTCGGCGTGAATACCCGGTGGCTCCTGCCGTGAGGTTCACCGCCACCCGCCCGATGGGGATGAACCGTGCCACAAGGATCAGTGAGGCAGCGCGCTTTTGCAGCTCATATCCGGCCCAGGCAAAGGAGCGTTGCATACGGGCCGAGCGCATCCAACGAAACCGTCGGGTGCCGATCGCTTTTCCCATCGCGTACGCAATGTTGTCGCCGATGAACGCCCCGAGACCCGCCGAAATTATCAGGAACCAGGGGTTGGGAACACCCTGGGTGAGCACTAGTGAGGCGAGCCCGACAACCACCGATTCGCTGGGGAAGGGCGGGAAGAACCCGTCGACGGTGCAGCAGATGAACACCAGGAGGTAGACCCAGGGTTGCTCGGCGGTGCTGAGGATGAAGGTGCTGACCGCGTTCAGGGCTGTGATGACAGCGTCCATGTTCGATCTACCCCCTTATCCGCCCTCGCTGACTGTCCGACAGTTATCACGATGCCATCCGCCGAGGGTCGCCGCCATGGGTGGATCCCCTGACACAACCCCTGTTTCCCTCAGGGCTGAGGCCGGTTGCGTCAGGGCCCGGTTGTGTCAATGCCCGGTTGGTCGGGCCAGGTTGGTCGGGCCAGGTTGTTCGGTCGCCGTGATACCTCAACGTTAGGGCGAGGAGGTCCCGGACCGCGTCGCCCGTTCGGCTGATCTTTGGGCTGCCCGCATCCACCCACAGGGGGACATCACCGCCAGGACAGTCCGGCGGCGGCGCGCTCGGCGCGGCTGTTACGCCTCGGCGATACGGTCCAGGATCAGCTGATAATTGGGCCTGGATCCTTCGGGCGCAATGACGACGGCGCCGTCGAGCGCCTCGCGTGCCCGATCGAACTTCTCGGGGGTATCGGTCAGCAGGGTCATCAGCGGCTCGCCAGCCCGCACCAGAGCACCGGGCTTGGCGTGCATCCGGATTCCGGCCCCTGCCTGCACTGCATCTTCCTTACGGGCACGTCCCGCGCCGAGGCGCCAGGCGGCAACCCCAACGGACAGCGCATCCAGTTCCACCAGAACCCCGTCAGCGGGAGCAAAGATAGTCTCGGATTCCTTGGCTACCGGCAGGGTTGCGCGGGGATCGCCGCCCTGGGCTTCGATCATTTTGTTCCACACGTCCATGGCGCGCCCGTCCTGCAGCGCGGCGGCCGGATCCGCGTCCTTCACCCCGGCGCAGGCAAGCATTTCCTCCGCAAGTCTGACGGTCAGTTCGACGACGTCCTGCGGGCCGCCGCCGGCCAGCACCTCAACCGATTCCTCAACCTCGATGGCGTTGCCTGCGGTGAGGCCCAGTGGGGTCGCCATGTTCGTGAGCAACGCAACGGTGTTGACGCCCGCGTCCTGGCCCAGGGCGACCATGGTGCGCGCCAGCTCGCGGGCCTGCTCCAGATTCTTCATGAACGCGCCGCTACCGACCTTGACGTCGAGCACCAGCGACCCTGTGCCTTCGGCGATTTTCTTGCTCATGATTGAGGAGGCAATAAGCGGGATCGCTTCGACCGTACCCGTCACGTCACGCAGCGCGTAGAGCTTCTTGTCGGCGGGCGCCAGACCGGCTCCCGCAGCGCAGATCACGGCTCCGACGTCGGCCAGTTGGCGCATCATTTCGTCGTTTGTCAGGTCGGCGCGCCAGCCGGGGATGGACTCCAGCTTGTCCAGGGTGCCCCCGGTGTGGCCCAGTCCACGCCCCGAGAGCTGCGGGACTGCTACCCCGAAGACCGCGACCAGGGGTGCCAGTGGGAGCGTGATCTTGTCGCCGACGCCGCCCGTCGAGTGTTTGTCGCTGGTGGCTTTGCCGAGCGACGAGAAGTCCATCCGCTCACCGGAGGCGATCATCGCCGTCGTCCACTGGCTGATTTCCTCACGGTTCATGCCGTTAAGGAGGATTGCCATGTTGAGGGCGGCCATTTGCTCATCGGCGATGGCACCGCGGGTGTACGCGTCGATGGTCCAGTCGATCTGCGCCGGGCTGAGGGTGCCTTTGTCCCGCTTGATCCGGATGATGTCGACGGCGTCGAACTGCTCAGACATGAGTGGGGGTGTCCTTTACTTCATAAGTCTTGGTGGGCATGGGATCCGCTGGGTGAGTTTCAGGCAAGGTGCTCGGGGCCGAACGCGTCGGGGAGCACCTCATCCATGGTCTTGATGCCGCTGACAGTCAGGAGCAACATTCCGGGCGCCCGGAACTCGTACAGGAGCTGCCGGCAGCGCCCGCAGGGCATCAGGGTGTTGCCGTCGCCATCAACACAGCTGAATGCGACGAGCTTGCCGCCGCCGGTCATTTGCAGCTGGCTCACCAGTGAGCACTCAGCGCAGAGGGTCAACCCGTAGGAGGCGTTCTCTACATTGCACCCGGAGACAATACGCCCGTCATCGGTCAGGGCTGCTGCACCGACCGGGAACCTGGAGTACGGCACATAGGCGCGGCGCATCGCTTCGGTTGCGGCCTGGGTGAGCTGGTCCCAGGGAATCCGGTCCGGTTCAGGGGCCGTCGAGGTCACGATCACTCCTTCATGTACGGGGTGCCGCTGGCTGCCGGGGGCCGGGAACGTCCGACGAGTCCAGCGACGGCGAGAATGGTGACAATGTACGGGAGCATGGCCATGAACTGGCTCGGCACTGACGTGCCGACGATGGATAGCACGTACTGCAGGTTGGTGAAGAAGCCGAAGAGGAGTGCTGCGAAGAACGCTCCGATTGGGTTCCACCGCCCGAAGATCAGTGCGGCCAGGGCAATATAGCCGGCGCCCGCCGTCATATCCCTGGAGAAAGCACTCACGGAGACGAGGGTGAAGAAGGCTCCACCGAACCCGGCCACTGCTCCGCCGAGCAACACGTTCCAGAATCGGGTCGAGTTGACCTTGATGCCCATGGTGTCCGCTGCCTGCGGGTGCTCGCCGACGGCCCTCACGCGCAGCCCCCACTTGGTGTGGAAGAGCCCGATGTAGATCACAATCACTGCCACATACATGAGGTAGCCGACGATGCTCTGCTTGAACAGGATCGCACCGATGATCGGAAGTTCGGAGAGTAGCGGGATGCTGATGTCCGGCAAGCTGGGCGGCGAGTTGAACGCGCCGGGGTCGCGGCTCAGGAGAGTCGAGGCGAGGAACCCGGTGAGGCCCGAAACCAGCACGTTCAAAACCACGCCGACAATGATCTGGTTCACGAAATACTTGATGCTGAACACCGCGAGGACCAGGGAAACCATGGTTCCGGCGAAAGCAGCGGCGATCAGCCCCACGTAGGCGTTGCCGGAGATCGAGGCTGCTACTGCCGCCGCAAACGCGCCGGACAGCAGCTGACCCTCGATCGCAATGTTCACTACCCCCACGCGTTCACACAGGACACCCGAGAGGGAGCCGAAGATCAGCGGAATGGCGAGGGTGACCGACCCCGCAATCAGGCCGGACAGCGAGATGCTGGGAGTGTTGGCGCTTCCCACCACCCAGGTGAGGAAACCGATCATGAACAGCACACCGTAGATGATCGGGATCCACTTGTTGAGCTTTCGGCCGTTCCTGACCTGCAGGAACGCGTAGACCGCGAGCAGGGTCAGTGCGACGGCGGTGAACCAACCCACCGCTGTTGCGGGCAACGCGACATCGGCCAGCCGGAACCGGTCCGAATCGTCGGAGATACGGAAGACCGCCGTCTGGGCGGGGCTACCCGCGGCAAACACCAGCAGGGCGACCAGGGCGCCGATACCGAACCCGATGGGCGCTTTCCAGTTCCTCACTGTTGCGCCTGGCGCCTGCTTCTTGGGCCGCGCTTCTGTTGCGGTGCTCACGCCAGGCCTCCAGCTGCAGTTGGGGTGGTGATGTCCTCGGACCGGTCAGGCTTGTTGGACTTCTTTTTCTTCTTTTTCTGGTCGATCCTGAAGATGGCTTTGATCAGGGGCGGCGCCGCAATGAACAGCACGATCAGTGACTGCACCACCAGGACAATGTCGATGGGGGTGCCGGTCTGGGTCTGCATCTGGACCCCGCCGGCGCGGAACGCGCCGAACAGCAACCCGGCGAAGAAGACACCCCAGGGGTGGGACCGGCCCAGCAGCGCGACGGTGATCGCGTCGAAGCCGAAGCTGGCGGCGATACCGCCCGTGAGGACCTTCTCGGTGCCAGCGACCTGGGCGACGCCAGCAAGTCCCGCAAGCCCGCCGGCGAGCATCATGACCACGACGTACCCTTTGGTCACACTGATACCGGCGGTACGGGCGGCGTGCGGGTTGGCGCCGACCGCACGGAGTTCGAACCCGGTGGTTGAGCGGTTCAGCAGCCACCACACGCCGTAGGTCGCGGCAATTGCGACGAGGAAACCGAGATGCAATCGGTAGCCGGATCCCAGGATCAGCGGGAACATTGCCGAGTCATCGAGTCGGGGGCTGATGGGGTTGGACGACCCGGGGTTCTGGAAGGCCGGTGTGAATAGCAGGTAGGCCACCAGGTACACGGCAACATAGTTGAGCATGATGGTGACAATCACCTCGTGGGCACCGGTGCGGGCCTTGAGAATGCCCGGGATGAAACCCCACAGCGCGCCACCAATGAACCCGGCGAGCACTGCTATCAACAGGTGAATACCTGGCGGCAGTTCGAGGGTGAAACCTACCCAGGCCGCGAAGGTCGCGCCGATGATGATCTGGCCCTGGGCACCGATGTTGAACAGTCCGGTGCGGAACGCGATGGCCACGCCGAGGCCGGCGAGGATCAGCGGGGTCGCGACGGTGAGTGTTTCGGTGAATGGCCGGATCGATCCGGCCAAGGTATCGGCACGAGGGTTGAACACGGCGCCCTGGAACAGGGCAATGTAGGCACCGCTGGCCGCTTCCCAGGCCGCCGAAAGCATGTCGCCGGGGCGGCTGAAGAAGTACGACGACGTCTCGGCGACCCGCTCGTCAGTCACTGCGATGAGTAGCCCACCGAGCACGATCGACAGCACTACCGACAGCAGTGCCACCAGTGTGCTTCCGCCCATGAGCCGGTGCAGGACGCTGCGTGAGGCATCGCCGGATTGCGACTGTGAACTCATTTTTTCTCCTTTGCGGACTGGCCAAACGCCTCGTCCGCCGTCATTCCGGCCATCATCAATCCGAGGATGTCACGAGTGGTGTCTCCGGGGACCACACCCATCAGCTTTCCGCGATGCAGCACGGCGATCCGGTCAGCAAGTTCACTGATTTCGTCGAGCTCGGTGGACACGATCATCACCGGGGTGCCGCCGTCGCGCTCCTGGACAATGCGCTTATGCAGGAACTCGATGGAACCGACGTCGACGCCCCGGGTGGGCTGGGAAGCGATGAACAGGTGCAGTGGCCGTGAAAGTTCGCGTGCCAGCACCACCTTTTGCTGGTTTCCGCCGGACAGCGTGCCCACAGCAGAGTCGGCTGACTGGGTACGCACGTCATATTCTTCGATCTTCGCTGTGGCGTTGGCCTGCACCACCGCGGGTTTCATGGCCAGGCCCTTGGCAAAGGGGGGTTCGTTGTACCAGTTGAGGATCAGGTTCTCGGCGACGGAGAAACTCCCGACCAGCCCGTCGACCGTGCGGTCCTCGGGAACGAAGCCGACGCCCTGCCGGATCACCTGGCTGGCTTTCATCCCGATCAGCTCGGTGCCCTTGAGCGTGATTGAGCCGCTGGTATGGGGCTGCAGGCCCATGATCGCTTCGGTCAGTTCGGTCTGCCCATTGCCCTGGACGCCCGCGACGGCAAGGATCTCTCCTTCGGCGATGTCGAACGTGACGTCGTCGACCAGGCGCTGCCCGGTGGCGGACAGGACCGTGAGGTTCCGGACCTGGAAGGTGCGTTCTCCCGGGGTCGCTGGTGCCTTGTTAAGGCTCAGGCTGACCTGGCGGCCGACCATCATGTTCGCGAGGTCGGTGGTGCTGGTGCTCGGTGCAACGCTGCTCACCACCGCGCCGCGGCGGATCACGGTGATCACGTCGGAGACGGCGCGGACCTCCCGCAGCTTGTGCGAGATGAACACAATGGCTGTGCCTGCTGCTTTGAGCTGCCCGATGATTTCAATGAGTTCGTCGGTTTCCTGGGGGGTCAGGACTGCTGTGGGTTCATCGAGGATCAGGATGCTCGCGTTGCGAACGAGGGCCTTGATGATCTCGACCCGCTGCTGGACGCCGACGGGGAGGTCCTCGATCAGGGCGTCGGGGTCGACGTCGAACCCGTACCGTTCGGAGATGTCCCGGATCTTGGCACGGGTTTTCTCCAGATCGAGGATCCCACCGGCGCGGGTGAACTCGTCCCCGAGCGCCACATTCTCGGCGACGGTGAAGACCGGGACCAGCATGAAGTGCTGGTGCACCATGCCGATTCCCGCGGCCATCGCATCGCCCGGACCATTAAAGGTCACTTCCTTGCCGTCGAGCAGAATGCTGCCTTCGGTAGGTTCGTAAAGTCCATAGAGGACATTCATCAGAGTGGACTTGCCTGCGCCATTTTCGCCCAGCAGGCAGTGCACTTCGCCCGGTTTGACGATCAGATCGATGGAGTCGTTGGCCACCAGGGTGCCAAACCTCTTTGTTATTCCCTGCAGTTCGAGCAGCAACGGACTCCAACCACCTGTTCTGGGTCAGGACCAGATAACAGCGGAGGGAGCCGCTGAACTGGTCGATAAGATTTCGCTGGTCACCAGCCTAAACGCAAAACGCGCCACCGGTCCGTGTGCGGTATATCCTCACGCGGAGCGGCGGCGCGTTATGCCGGAGCTGTTACTGCTGTGGGCTGGCTTCAGATTCCACAACGATGTCCCCTGAAATGATGCCGGCTTCGATCTCTTCCAACTCGGCCATCAGTTCCTCGGACACGGCGTCCTCCTGATCGTGGAATGGCGCGAGGGCCACGCCACCGTTTTCCAAGGTGCCAACGTACGGGGTGTTGTCGAAGCTGTCATCAACGTCGGTGCTGATAACCTCTTCAACTGCCTCGCCCATGAGCTTCATGACCGAGGTCAGGATGTACTCGTTACCGGCGTTGACGGTCAGGAATCCGTCGGAGTCAACCCAGATCACCTTGGCGTCGGCGCCGTCGGCGTTGGCTTCCTCGACTGCTTCAATGGTGCCTGCACCAACAGGACCGGCGACCGGCATGATGATGTCGGCGCCTTCGTTGATGAAGTTTTCGGTGTTGGTCTTGCCGTTGGCGAGGGACTCGAAGTCGCCGGTGAAGGTGCCGGTCTGAGCTTCCTTGTCCCAGCCGAGCAGCTGGACGTCGGCGTCCTTCTGCTCGTTGTAGTAGGCAACGCCATCGGCGAAACCGTCCATGAAGATGGTGACGGTTGGGATCTGGATGCCGCCGTAGGTGGCTACAGTTCCGGTCTCGGTGGTGCCAGCGGCCGTGTAGCCAGCGAGGAAGGCGGCCTGGGCCGTGTCGTAGATGATGGGCTTGACGTTCGGCAACTCGATCTGGTTGTCATCGACGATGGCGAAGTTGGTGTCAGGGTTTGCCTCGGCTGCCTCGGCGGTGGTTGCTGAGAGGAGGAATCCGACGGTGACGATCATGTCGCAACCCTCGGTGACCATCGAGTTGACGTTGGGGCCGAAGTCAGTCTCGGCCTGCGACTCGGCCTGGCGGACCTCAATGCCGAGGTTTTCCTGGGCAGCGGTGATGCCCTCGTAGCTGGACTGGTTGAACGACTCGTCGTCGAAACCGCCCTGGTCAGAGACGATGCAACCGGTGTAGTCGATCGAGGCTGCAGTTGCTTCGGCACTCTCATCCGAGCCTGCGGTGTCTTCAGGTGCCGCGCCGCAACCTGCGAGCAGCAGTGCCGAAACACCGAGCATCGCGGCTGAGAGGGCCGTCTTGTTGTTGAGGCGCGTAGTGGTGCGCTGTGAGTTCTTCAAAATTCCTCCAGAAAGAAATGGGCCCCACGGCTGAAGACCTCAATGAGTGACCGCCCGTTACCACGCGAACGTGTGCAGAGCTCTGTTTTCACTGATTTTTCGTAGGCACTGGGCCGTGCCGGGGCCGGCACGATATGAGCATACTCTAGCGGCGTGCCGGCCCCGGCACCTACCAAATCAGGCGACGGAAATCACATTGTTCAGGATTTGTTACCAACGGGTATTGCGTTGGAAACACTCTCGGACCACGCGGCGCTCAGCGCCTCCAACGAGGAGATCCGGGAGGCGACGTCGTACGTGGTTCCGGTGACCATCAGCTCGTTCACCCCAGTGCGCTGGACCAGGTCATCGAGGCGTTGGACCACCTGTGCCGGTGTGCCCACTGCCTTGATGGCCGGGAGATGATCGAGCACCATAAGTTCCTGGTCCGTGAGAACGCGGGCCGCGGCGGCTTCAGGGGAGACGATCGGGCCCAGCTGCCCGGAACGGAGAGCCAACGCCATGATCCGGGCGGGGCCGGCCAGGTATTGAGCTTCCTCCTCGGTGTCGGCGGTGAGCGCCGACGTGGCCAGCATGGAGTGCGGCTCATCGAGGACCGGGGAGGGCTGGAAGTTGGACCGGTAGAGGTTCATGATGGCTGCCGGGTCCTCGTTGCCGAAGTGATGGGCGTAGCTGTACCGGACGCCGAGCATGCCGGCGAGCTGCGCTGAATATCCGCTGGAGCCCAGCAGCCAGACCTCGGGGGAACTGGTTGCCGACGGCGTTGCAACCAGATTCAGCGCCTGATCCGGCGATCGGTGGTCGCCGAGCAGGCTCATTACCTGGAGGACGTGCTGGGGGAACTCTTCCACGCCGAGACCACCGGCTTGCCGCCGCAGCGCCATCGCCGTGGCCTGGTCCGTGCCGGGGGCCCTGCCGATGCCCAGGTCAATCCGGTTCGGGTAGAGCGCTTCGAGCAGCGCGAACTGCTCGGCGACCACAAATGGCGCATGGTTGGGGAGCATCACTCCCCCGGAGCCGAGCCGGATCCGCTCGGTCCTTGACGCCAGATGCGCCATCAGGACGGGCGGGGAGGTGGACGCAACGGCGGGCATGTTGTGGTGTTCGGCAACCCAGAAGCGCCTGAACCCCAACCGGTCGGCTGCCTGCGCAAGGGTGGTGCTGTCGGCTAGTGCCTGCCCGGAGGACTTTCCGACGCCCACTGTGGCGAGATCGAGGACTGACAGGGGCGGACGGGTATTCACTGATGTACTCACATGGGGGTAACCCGCCCCGTACCGGCTCTATTCCGTCCGGCCCCACCACCCGGGATCGATCCCGGGTGGTGGCCCGATCCCAGGGGGCCTAGTACCTCACGCCGCGGATGGCCCGGAGGGCCGCGTTGGCCATCACCCGGACCCCGCAGCTGATGGCGTGTTCATCGGGATTGTAATCGCCACGGTGCAGGTCGTAGGTCTCGCCACCGTGGGTCCGTGTGCCAAGACGCATCATGGCGCCGGGCACTGCCTGGGTCATCCAGGCGAAGTCTTCGCCGCCCATCGACTGCGGGGTGAGCACGACGGCCTCCGGCCCCAGTTCTGCCCGGGCCGCCGCTTCGAGCAGGCCGGTCTCCGCCTCGGTGTTGATGACCGGCGGCACTCCGCGGGTGTGTTCCAGGTGGACGTCGACGCCGAAGGGCGCGGCGATCTGGCGAACGGTACTGTCCAACAGATCACCGGCAGCCTCCCAGGCCTCCCCGTCCAGGCACCTCATGGTGCCGGACATGAAACCGTGGCCGGGGATCGCGTTTGGTGCGCTGCCTGCGTGGATCTGCCCCCAAACCACCGAGACGGCGCTGCGGACGTCGATTCGGCGGGACAGTACGGCTGGAACGTTCACGGCAATGTTCGCCAGCGCGAACACCAGGTCCTCGGTCAGATGGGGGCGTGAGGTGTGCCCGCCCCTCCCGGTGAGCTCCACCCGGACGGTGTCCGACGCGGAGGTGATCGCGCCGATCCGGGTACCCACGAGGCCGACGTCGATGTGGGGATCACAGTGCAACGCAACAATGCGGGGCACATCGGCGAGCACTCCCTGCTCAATGACTTCCAGCGCACCACCGGGCATCATCTCTTCAGCAGGCTGGAAGATGACTCGGATGCGGCCGCCCAGCGGTTCGTCGTCGTGCATTTTCGCCAGGACCAGCGCAACGCCGAGCATCACCGTCGCATGGATGTCGTGCCCGCAGGCGTGGGCGATGCCGGTCGACGCCGAGGCGTACGGCAGCCCTGTCTCTTCAAGTACCGGCAGCGCGTCAATGTCGGCGCGCAGCCCCAAGCGGATGGGGCCTTCACCAATGTCGACGTAGAGGCCCGTATATTCGAGCCGCTGCGGCGCCAACCCTGCCGCCGCCAGGCGTTCGACCAGCTGGTCTGTGGTGCGGTATTCCTTGTGCGAAAGTTCGGGGTGCATGTGCAGATCGCGTCGGAACCGGGTCAGCTCCTCGAGCATGGGGGCAAGCCACACGCCGATGGGAGGGGCTGCTGACGGAACGGGTGGCGCACTGCGGTTGGTTTGCACCACTCCAGCCTAGCCACAGCCGGTCCACACCATAGAACTGTGTGGCAGCATGAAGCGTCCGGATGCACCCCAGTGGAGCTACAGGACGTCGGTTTCGCCGCTGGCGCGCAGGTGCTCGACGGCCTTTTTCACTTCCTGGGCGTGCTCCTTGGTGGTCACGAGCAGGGCATCGGGGGTGTCGACAATAACGACGTCGTCGATTCCGATCAACGCGATCACCCGTTTGGTATCCGAGACGACGATGCCCGAGGCGTTGTCGGAGAACACCCTGGCCCCTTCGCCCATCACGGTCAGCTTGCTGTTTTCGATGGCCGGGTTCAGGCGACCGATGGCGGCGAAGTCCCCGACGTCGTCCCAGCTGAAGTTCCCGGGAATCATTGCGACGTCGCCGGCAGCGGCGGCCGGTTCAGCGACAGCGTAGTCAATGGCGATCTTCGGGAGGGTAGGCCAGACCCGCCGGGCAACCTCGACCCGTGATGGGGTATCCCAGGCCCGGGCAATCTCGGTCAGGCCGGTGTAGAGCTCGGGCTCGTTCGCTTCCAGGTGGCGGAGCATCAGTGCCACCGGGGCGACGAACATCCCGGCGTTCCAGCTGTAATCTCCGGTCTCAAGGTAGCCGCGCGCCACCTCTTCGGAAGGTTTCTCGACGAACTCAATGACGGCGTGGGCGCTGGGCGCACCCTCGATGTGGAGGTTCCTGCCAGCCCTGATGTACCCAAATCCGGTGGCGGGGAGGGTGGGCTTGATTCCAATGGTGACGATATACCCCTGCGCTGCGGTGTGGATCGCCTCGCGGACTGCCTCCTGGAACACCTCGACCGGGGTGATGACCTGGTCGGCTGCGAAAGAGCCCATGATGATCTCGGGGTCACGCTGGTACAGGATCGCTGCAGCAAGGCCGATCGCCGCCGCGGAGTCCTTGGGCTCACTCTCCAGGACCAGATTAGCGTCCTGGATTTCCGGGATTTGCTTCAGAACTGCGCGACGGTGCACCTTCCCGGTGACCACCATGATGCGGTCCCCGGTCAGGGGCCCGAGCCGATCGTAGGTGGCACGGATCAGGGTACTGCCGGATCCGGTCAGGTCGTGCAGGAATTTGGGAGCAGCGGCCCGCGACAGCGGCCAGAGACGCGTCCCGACCCCTCCGGCGGGTATTACGCCGTAGAAACGTCGGAGCGCCTCGTCTGGATTTTGGGCACCAGCCCTTTGCGTAGTCATCGTTTCCACGGTAGTGCACTCCACAAAATTCTCGCGGCTCAACGCGTTCGCGGCGTGCGTTAACCCGGTCGGCGCCTGTCAAGAGGCCCGCCACCATAGCCCCTGTTAAGAATGTCACAGCGTAGGGAAGCCTAAATTGTCTGCGCAGGTGACGGAGCCTACATTAGGATCAAGTGAAGAGTGCTTTCGCATCGGCGTCTTACCTGCGTGGCAGACACGCAAACGCCGGGCGTTGCAGGGGAGGTTATTTCAGTGTCGAAGACACCAGCAGGCACCCTTTATCGCGGCCGTGAAGGCATGTGGTCCTGGGTAGCCCATCGTATTACCGGAGTAGTGATCTTCTTCTTCCTCCTGGTCCATGTGCTTGACACCTCGTTGGTGCGCGTGTCCCCCGAGGCTTATGACGCAGTGATCGAGTCCTATAAGAACCCCATCATGGGCCTGGGCGAACTTGGGTTGGTAGCAGCGATCGTGTTCCACGCGTTCAATGGTCTGCGCGTCATCCTGATCGACTTCTGGAAAAAAGGCCCCAAGTATCAGCGTCAGCTGCTCTGGGGCGTCGTCGGGCTGTGGGCAGTCACCATGGTCGCGTTCTCCATCCGTCATCTCGCGGTTGTCTTCGGAGGTTAAGCCATGACTAACCCAGTAATTGAAAGTCCCCGCTCGGGACGCGTTGCGCCCGAGTACACGCGCACTGGTGCCAGCAAGGGCAACTTTGAAATGGTGGCCTGGCTGTTTATGCGGGTCTCCGGCGTCATCCTGGTGGTGCTGATCTTCGTCCACCTGTGGACCTCGCTGATCGACGGCGACGGCATCAAGGGTGTCGACTTCGGCTTCGTCGCAGGCAAGTGGGCAAGTCCCATCTGGCAGATCTGGGACCTGGTGATGCTGTGGCTGGCCATGCTGCACGGCACCAACGGTGTACGCACCATCATCAACGACTACGCCGAGAAGGACTCCACCCGGTTCTGGCTCAAGAGCGTTCTTTACGCCTCCACCGTCGTTATCATCGTGCTCGGCACCCTGGTGATCTTCACCTTCGATCCGTGCCCCGTGATCGACGGCGTGGCGCATGTAGCGCCATACTGCCCGGCCCCGTAGGGCTCTCGACGCTTCCGGCCGCCGGCGCGGCCGTTCGGTAACAACAGAAAGAACAACACGTATGCAGGTCCACAAGTACGACGTCGTAATCGTGGGTGCCGGCGGCGCCGGTATGCGCGCCGCCATCGAATCCGGTCAGCGCGCGAAGACGGCAGTACTGACCAAGCTGTACCCGACCCGCTCCCACACTGGCGCGGCGCAGGGTGGCATGTGCGCGGCCCTGGCGAACGTTGAGGAAGACAACTGGGAATGGCACACCTTCGACACCGTCAAGGGTGGCGATTATCTGGTTGACCAGGACGCTGCGGAGGTAATGGCAAAAGAAGCCATTGACGCCGTGCTCGACCTTGAAAAGATGGGCCTGCCGTTCAACCGCACACCCGAAGGCCGGATCGACCAGCGTCGCTTCGGCGGTCATACCCGTGACCACGGCAAGGCCCCCGTCCGCCGGTCCTGCTACGCGGCTGACCGCACCGGTCACATGATCCTCCAGACGCTCTACCAAAACTGTGTCAAGCACAACGTCGAGTTCTACAACGAGTACTACGTCCTCGACCTCCTGACCGTTCAGGAGGAAGTGACTGTCGACGGCGTGACCAAGCTGCAGACCAGGGTTGCCGGAGTTGTCTCCTACGATCTGGCCACGGGCGAGCTGCACGTGTTTCAGGCCAAGTCGATCATCTTCGCCTCCGGCGGCGTCGGCAAGGTCTACAAGACCACCTCCAACGCGCACACCCTGACCGGTGACGGCATGGGCATCGCCTTCCGCCGCGGTATCCCCCTGGAAGACATGGAGTTCTTCCAGTTCCACCCGACCGGTCTGGCCGGTCTGGGCATCCTGCTCTCGGAGGCTGCCCGCGGCGAGGGCGCGATCCTGCGTAACTCGGAGGGTGAGCGCTTCATGGAGCGCTACGCCCCCACCATCAAGGACCTGGCACCCCGCGACATTGTGGCCCGTTCCATGGCCAACGAGGTGCGGGAAGGCCGCGGTTGCGGCCCCAACAAGGATTACGTCCTGTTGGACCTCACCCACCTGGAACCCGCTCACATTGATGCCAAGCTTCCGGACATCACCGAGTTCGCGCGGACCTATTTGGGTGTGGAACCGTACACCGAGCCGGTCCCCGTGTTCCCCACGGCCCACTACGCGATGGGTGGCATCCCCACCAACATCAAGGCGGAGGTGCTGCAGGACAACGACACCGTGGTGCCGGGCCTGTACGCCGCCGGTGAAGTGGCGTGTGTGTCGGTGCACGGCTCGAACCGCCTGGGCACCAACTCGCTGCTGGACATCAACGTGTTCGGTAAGCGTGCCGGGATCTACGCGGCCGAATACGCGCTGACCGCCGACTTCATCGAAATCCCCGAGAACCCCCTCACGGAAACGCAGTCGCTGCTGGACACGATGCGCAGCTCCGAGGGTGGCGAACGGGTGGCGCAGATCCGCAAGGAATTGCAGGACATCATGGACGCCAATGTCCAGGTATTCCGCACCGAGGAGACCCTGCTGGAGGCACTCAGCGTCATCGATGGTCTCGAAGAGCGGTACAAGCACGTCACCGTCCAGGACAAGGGCAAGCGTTTCAACCTTGACCTGCTGGAAGCCGTCGAGCTGGGTTTCCTGCTCGACATGGCCAAGGTCATGACCGCCGCTGCCTTGCACCGGAAGGAATCCCGCGGGGGCCACTTCCGCGAAGATTTCCCCGAGCGGGACGACGAGAACTACATGACCCACTCGATGGCATACAAAGATCCAACGGCCACCGAAACATCCGGCGTGCGTCTGAAGACCAAGCCGGTTGTCTTTACCCGTTACCAGCCCATGGAGCGTAAGTACTAATGAGCACCGAAACAGTCGAAAGAGAACCAGCCTCCAAAATCGAGCTCGCGCCGGGAATCGGCGGCGGCGGAGAAATTCCGACGTTCGACATCACGCTCAAGGTCCGCCGGTACAACCCCGAGGTCTCGGACGAGGCCCACTGGGACGAGTGGAACCTCACCATGTACGGCACGGACCGCGTGCTCGATGCCCTTCACAAGGTCAAGTGGGAGCATGACGGCACGGTAACCTTCCGGCGCTCCTGCGCCCATGGGGTCTGCGGCTCCGACGCCATGCGGATCAACGGCCGTAACCGGTTGGCCTGCAAGACCCTGCTGAAGGATCTCGACACGTCGAAGCCCATCCTGGTGGAACCCATCAAGGGCCTCCCCGTGGAGAAGGATCTGATTGTCGACATGGAACCGTTCTTCCAGTCATTCCGTGAGGTCATGCCGTTTCTGGTCAACCGCGGCCACGAGCCCACCAAGGAGCGTCTGCAGTCCTCCGAGGAGCGCGAACGCTTCGACGACACCACCAAGTGCATCCTGTGCGCCGCGTGCACCTCGTCCTGCCCGGTCTTCTGGACCGATGGCCAGTACTTTGGCCCAGCAGCGATCGTGAACGCCCACCGGTTCATCTTCGACTCGCGCGACGATGCCGGCGACATGCGCCTCGAGATCCTGAATGACAAGGAAGGTGTGTGGCGGTGCCGCACCACGTTCAACTGCACCGAAGCCTGCCCCCGTGGCATTCAGGTCACCAAGGCCATCGCTGAGGTCAAGCAGGCCATTCTGAGCCGCAAGATCTAGTTGGTCACCTCCCGCATTATGCGGTGATCGTCGACGTCGGCCCGGTCGCGCTACCCAGCGTGACCGGGCCGACGTTTCTGGTTAACGGGGCCTCCTCCCCCGTCGCAGGCTCGCTAGTCTTTCCGCCGTCCTGCGACGCGGCTGCGCTGCTTTAGCGACCGGCCATGCCGTGGAGCGAGCCCCGCTTCGGCGTCGGCGGCGCCAATGGCGCCCCACGCCGCAGCAAGCAGGTAGACCTGGCTGAGCAGGAAGAACCAGACAAACAATCCGACGACGACGGTAAAGGGCGCCAACAGTGGGTTGCCTCCACCCACGCTGCCGAGGAGCAGGGTGCTGAACGTCCGCAGCACGGTGCTTCCAACCGCGGTGACCAGCGACGACTGGATGAGCAGGCGCCGTGTCTGATTGATTCCCGAGGCACGACGGAACAGGATCACGGCCACGGCGAAGTCCAGGACCAGCATGATGGCTACCCCGGCGAGCTGCGTGAAAGGCCGCCCGGTGTCGCCGAACCCCAGCCAGTCGAACACCACGTCCAGAAGGGTGTTGGCAACCAGGCCAACCACCGTGGTGAGGATCATCGCTACCCCCAACACGAGCAGCGTCCCCAGGTCCTGGACCCGGATCAGGATGGGGTGTCTAGGGATTGGGGGGAGGGCGAAAATGCCTCTCATCGCCTGCCTGACACCGGCAATCCAGCCCAAGGCGGTGATTGCCGTGATGATCGTGGAGACGATCAGGGTCAGGGTCAAACCATCCCCTGCATTGAAAAGCTGTTCGGGGGTGGCCAGACCGGGACCGTCCTCCTCCATTTTGAGGATGCCCGGTGCCGCCGAATTCACCGTTTCGACAATCAGGTTCTGCAGCGGTGCATTCCCGGAGACCACCAGGCCGAGAATCGAGAAACCGGCGAGTAACAGTGATGCCATGGAAAAGAACAGCCTGTACGCAATACCCGCTGCCATGAGCGGACCACGCCGGACCGCGTACAGATGGAACACCCGCACTGGCCGGAGGACGAAGATCCGCGCCAGGAGGTAGTTGATGGTCGCCATTATCAGTGGCAAACCCGTTGTGCCCCGCCGTTTCACCTTGCCCAGATCGCGGCGGGCGTCAATCACCTTCAGTTTGAGGTGGGTTAGCTCGGCCGGACGAGGCTCGTTGTAGAAGTCGGTCTCAGCCGGGGTGATCGCCCTGGTTTTGATCTTGGCCAAAGCTTAGCTCTTCCCTCAGTCGCCAGATACCGCACGAATCGTGCTCATACAACCCCATAGTACGGACCATGAAGGAAGCCTCGAACCCCTTCAACCGGGCCTCTGCGCCGTCCATGCTCGCCACACTAACATCGTGGGCGACCGTCACATGCGGGTGGAAAGGGAACTCCAGCGACCGCTCCAGTGGCCCGCGCTGGAGTTTGGTGTGCAGGTCCACGCAATCCTCGAAGCCATCCTCCAGGTTGAGGAACACCACTGGGGAGACGGGCCTGAACGTTCCCGTACTTTTCAACGTCACGGTGAAGGCGTGCTGTCCGCGGGCAACCTCACGGACGTGCTCGATGGTTGCGTCCCAGTCCGTTGCCGGGGTGGTTGTCACGAGGGTGATGTGGGCCGGAATGAGATCAGCCATCGGATCGCCAAAGGATGCGCGCCAGCGTCCGAGCTCCGCCGCCAGCGGCTCAGGTACCGCGATGACCACACCGACGCAGCTCTGCGAGGCGCCGGCTGCCGGTGGCACGGCCATCCCCTCGGGCGGTGCCTGCTGGTGGCTGGTAGTGGTGGAGCTGATCGGCTGGTCCATGCGGTTAGCGCGCACCGCCCAGCGGTGGGAGGAAGCCGACCTTCGAATACACGTCGGCGAGGGTGGCTGACGCGATGGTGCGTGCCTTCTCGGCACCGCGGGCCAGGAGCCTGTCCAGTTCGGCTGGATCGGCAAGCAGTTCCTCGGTGCGGAGACGGATCGGCTCAAGGCGGGTCACCACGATGTCCGCCAACTCGGTTTTCAGGTGCCCGTACATCCGCCCCTGGAAGTCCCCGACGACGTCGTCAATGGTCTTGCCGGTGAGCATCGAGTAAATGGTGAGAAGGTTCGAGATGCCCGGCTTGGCTTCCTTATCGAAGCGGATCTCGGTATCGGTATCAGTGACCGCCGACTTGATCCGCTTGGCCGTCACCTTCGGGTCATCCATCAGGTTGATCAGTCCCGTCGCCGAGCTGGCCGACTTGGACATTTTCGCCGTGGGGTTCTGCAGGTCGTAGATTTTCGCCGATTCCTTCTGGATGAAGGGCTTCGGCACCACGAACGCTTCGCCGAACCGGGAGTTGAACCGTTGCGCCAGGTCGCGACTGAGTTCGACGTGCTGCCTCTGGTCCTCCCCTACTGGCACGCCCTCCGGCTGATACAGGAGGATGTCGGCGGCCTGAAGGATGGGGTAGGTGAACAGCCCCACGCTCGCCGCATCGGCGCCCTGTTTCTGTGACTTGTCCTTGAACTGGGTCATCCGTGACGCCTCGCCAAACCCGGTGATGCAGTTCAGCACCCACCCGAGCTGAGCGTGTTCCGGCACGTGTGACTGCACAAACAAGGTGCACTTATCAACGTCGACGCCGCCGGCAATGTACTGCGCGGCGGTGCGGCGGGTGCGTTCTGCAAGCTCGCCCGGTTCCTGCGGAACCGTGATCGCGTGCAGGTCGGGAATGAAGTAGATTGCCTCATACTCGTCCTGCATCCGCACCCAGTGCACCAGCGCCCCGAGGTAGTTGCCCAGGTGGAGGGACTCGCCCGAAGGCTGCATGCCGGAGAGCACCCGCTGCCGTGCACCGTTAGTGGTAGTCGTCATGGTTACAGAATCCTGAAAGTTAGAGCCGGTAATCGACTACCAGCGGAGCGTGGTCTGAGAAGCGCGTGTCATACGAGGGTGCACGGTCGACGACGGCATCTGCTGCAGCGGCAGCGAGGCCCTCGGTGGCGAGGTGGTAGTCAATCCGCCAACCGGTGTCGTTGTCGAACGCCTGACCGCGCCAGGACCACCAGGTGTAGGGGCCGTCGACGTCGCCCGCGAGGCGGCGGTGCACATCAACGAAGCCGAACTCGTCATCAAAGAACCGGTCAAAGTAGGCGCGTTCCTCGGGCAGGAAACCCGCCTTCTTCACGTTGCCTTTCCAGTTGCGGATATCGAGTTGGGTGTGCCCCACGTTGAGGTCACCCACCAGCAGGGTGTGGTCCCGGGTGCGGCGCAGTTCCGGCAGCCGCTCCGAAATCACGTCGAGGAATCGGTACTTATCGTCCTGCTTGGGGCTGTCGACTTCACCCGAGTGCACATACGCGCTGACGACGGTGAGGGTTACTCCCCCAAGATCAAAATCTGCTTCGACCCACCGCCCGGCGCTGGCGAAGTAGTCGTCGCCGATATGGGTGCGGGTTGCGGTCGGTGCGATTCGCGAGGCGATCGCGACTCCGGCGCGGCCCTTGGCCTCGGCTTCGGCATGCAGGATGTGCCACGATTCCCCAAGGAGCCCTCTGAGGACGTCGTCGGGTGCACGGACCTCCTGGAGGCAGAGGATGTCGATCTCTCGTTCCGCGAGCCAGTCGGCCATGCCTCGTTTGTAGGCCGCACGGATACCGTTGACGTTGACCGTGGCGACGCGCAGGAGTGACCCGTTGGCTCGGGACAACCCGTCGGTGAAAGCTGTCGTTGCTGCAGTGGAACTCACCCGCTCCACCCTACCCGAGCGCTCTGACGAATGAGGGCGAAAAAGAGGCGGCGTTGGTTGCCATTGTCAGTCGACAACGGTGCCCTCCACCGGTCCGTCATCGTTCTTCTTCATCATCGACCGGGCGTTGTGCGACGTGATCTCGATGGTCTCGAGCGCCCGCCCCACCGTCTCCTCGTCGCTGGACTTCCCCGCGGCCAGATGGTCCCGGATTACCCGCACCTGAACCTGAACAATTTTGAAGCTGTGGTCCAGTTTCATGTCGCGGGCCAAAGTGGCCTCATCGACCACCCCGGTGCTGGTGGAATCCTGGATGCCGTTGGCACGGTTGAACTGCTGCTGGGCCTCGTTGATCCGCGCCGCCGCATTGCGGGCTGCCGTCCTGAGGCTGAAGACCACAAAGCTGAAGACCAGGAGCCAGCCCAGCGAGATGATGGCAACCAGCCATCCGACGACGTCGTTCTGGTTGGCGGCAAAGACCACAGCCACCAGGAAGACGATCAACATAATGCTCATCCCGATGGTGCCCATGCGCAGGCTCAGGCCTCGACCCGCTCCCGCTGGGGTGCCGGACTCGAACGGTTTCTGGTTCCCAAGAGGCTTCATACCCCCATTCTCGCAAATGGGGGCAGGGAAGGAATGACCTTCCACCGTTGGCGAACGCTCAGGCTCGAAAGTTTATTTTTATTCCCCACCCATCCGTGATCGGCACCACTCCGAAGTATTAGTATGTGTGCTGATCATTGCGCGCTAACACTCGCTCTATGGAGGAAAAATCACATGAATAAGAACTTGCGTCTTCTCGCAGTCCCCACCCTCGCCCTCGGTATGGTTGCCATGGCCGGTGCGCCAGCAATGGCCGACCACGCCAACGGCTCATACACGGTCGACTTCCAGCAGCTCAGCGGCACCACCGGTACCGCTACGTTCGCGATGGACATCGATGACAAGACTGCCACCGTAAACCTTCAGGTCTCCGGTCTCGGCGAAACCTTCATGGATGCGCCGTACCCACACGTACAGCACATCCACGGTGGCGCCCAGGGCACCTGCCCCACCATGGCCGATGACGCCGATGGTGACGGCATCCTCTCCACCACCGAAGGCGCAGCCGCCTACGGTGGCATCCAGACCACTTTGGGCACCAGCGGCGACACCAGCCCAGCTGCCGGCCTGAACCTTGAGCTCGCCGGCCAGGGTGGAAACTACTCCATCGAGCGCACCTTCGAGATGAACGCCGAGACCCTCGACGCCATCGAAGCCGGCACCGCCGTCGTCGTCATCCACGGCCTGGACCCAGCAACGTCAAGCTCCGAAGAGGCCTTCAACGCTCCCTCGGACCTCGAGCCTTCACTTCCACTGGGCGCCACCTCACCAGCACTCTGTGGTGTTGTGACCGCTTCACAGATGGGTGAAATGCCTGAGGGCGGCGCCGACACCGGTGTTGCACAGTCCACGTCAACCAACAACATGGGCATGCTCGCCCTCGGAGGTGGCCTCGTTCTGGCTGCTGCCGTTGGTGGCACCTACGTTGTTCGCCGCAACGCTGCAGACAACGCATAAGGAATAGTCTGATTTCATGATCAGCGCTAAAAACGGTCGTCGTCGAGGCTTTGTGGCCTCGGCGGCGACCGCCCTTTTGATTCTTACCGCCTGCGGTGCCGACACACCCCCTGAAGGCACGGGGCCTGCCGCGCCGAGCCCTTCGGCGTCGTCCTCGGCTGCGCCTTCGACCGCCACGCCTTCCAGCCCGGCACCTACCTCTGCTGCGTCAGAGGCCCCCAGTGCAGTTCCCACCCCGGAGCTGCCCGCGGTCCTTGAAGCGTCCAAGCCGGTGTCGTTCAACATTCCCACGATCGCCGCTGAATCCGAGCTGCTGCATCTCGGGCTCCGGGATAACGGCTCCCTTGAGGTGCCGCCCGATGGACCTGGGGCGCCAGCGAGTTGGTATGACCAGTCCCCCACCTCGGGCGAACGGGGGCCATCCGTCCTGCTCGGCCATGTCAATGCGACCGGTGGCGGCCCAGGCGTGTTCGCCGACCTGCGCGCCCTGCAGGCCGGCGACGAGATCAACGTGGTCCGCGAGGATGGGAGCACTGCCGTGTTCGCCGTCGACCGCGGCGAGCAGTACCAGAAAGACGACTTCCCCACCCTTGAGGTCTACGGAAATACTGACGCCGCCGAGCTGCGCCTGATCACCTGCGACGGCTACAACCCGGAGACCGGCGAGTTTGACGACAACTACGTGGTCTACGCGACTCTCGTACCGTAAGCCAGTTCGGTGGCCTGGTTACCAGCTGACGAGGCAGAACGGGTGCCCGGCCGGGTCGAGGAAGACCCGGTGGGCTTTGGAGCCTGAGTTCATGCTCACGGCGCCCAAGGCCAGGACTTTCGCCTCGGCAATGTCCAGGTCATCGACCCGAACATCGAGGTGCACCTGCTGCGGCAGGTCCTGGCTGGGCCAGCGGGGCGGCGTGTAGTCGCTCACCCGTTGGAAGCCGAGCGCGGGCCGGTCCGGCGCATCGCCGATGGAGATCCACCCGTCGTCGTCGTGCTGGACCCTGATCATGCCGAGCAGGTCCTCGTAGAACGACGCGAGCCGATCGGTGTCTGGACAGTCGAAAACGGTGGCTTGCCACTTTCCAATCATGCTCCAGTATGTTCCAGCCTCCCTCCGGGATGGAACCCCTTCGAGCAGCAAACTGCTACTTCAGGAACAGCTTCCGCAGCCGGCTGGTGGTCAGCACCATGCCGACCAGGATCATCACCAGGTAGTAGAGGATGTGGATGCTCGTCGCGGCGGTGAAGGTGCCCACGCTGATTTGGCGCAGCAGCTCGACGCCATGCCACAGCGGCAACGCCTGGATGAACCACTGGATGCCCTGCGGGTACACGCTCAATGGGTAGAACGTCGCCGAGAACAGGAACATCGGGAGCATCACAAAGTTAATCCAGTCCATCTGCTGAAACGTCTTCATATAGCTGGTGATCCCCATCCCGAAGGAGGCGAACCCGAACGCGATCAGCACCGACGCCGGGACCATCAGCAGCGCCCACGGCGTGGTGATCAGGCCCATCATGCCCATCACCGCGGTGAACCCGGTGGCGTACATCGCGCCGCGCAGGAGCGCCAGGAAGATCTCGCCGATCGCCACATCCAGCGGCCCGAGCGACGTGTACAGCATGCCCTGGTAGAGCTTCGCGAAATTCATCTTGAAGAACACGTTCCAGGTGGAGTCGTACACGGCGCCGTTCATCGCGGAGACAGCCAGCAGCGCCGGTGCGATGTAGGCCGCGTAGCTGATCTCCTCGCCGCCGGGCCCGACGACGGTCCCCACCAGTGCGCCGAGGCCCACCCCCATCGAAATCAGGTACAGCACCGGCTCGAAGAAGCCCGAGACCATGATCAGCCAGTTACTGCTTTTCGTGGCGCGCAGCCCGCGCGCGATTACCGCTTTCGCGTTGCGGGAGTAGAGGGCGCTGAAGCGTCGGGTCTGCGGGGTGATGCGGTAGTCGGCGTCGGTCAGCGGGTCAGCCGACGACGGCGCTGCGGAATGGGTCAGCTTCTCGGTCACTTGCCCAACCTCCGTGCGTAGGTCCTGCGGGCCAGACGCCAGCCGAGGACGGCCAGCACCACCAGGTACACCACGTGAATCACGGCCAGCCAGATCGGCACCGGGAAGCCGTAGGTGAGCATCCGGCCCAGTTGCGTCCCATGCCAGAGCGGGGAAATCCAGCCGATCCACTGCAGGTAGATCGGCAGCGTGTCGAGTGGGAAGAAGGTGCCCGAGAACAGGAACATGGGCGTCACCAGGAACCGCATCACTAACGCGAACTGCCCCTTGTCTTCCTGCACACTGGCCGAATACGCCATCAGCGGCAACCCGAAGGACAGACCGCAGAGCACAGCCACCGGCACGGCCACCCAGCCCCACCCCGACGGCGAGGCACCGAAGGCGGCGACAATCCCAAAGTAGATCGCGCTCATGAGGATCAGACGCAGGCTGATGGCGATGATGTAGCCGTTGACAATCTGGTGGACGCCGAGTGGTGAGGCATGCGGCCCGTAGTAGACCCGCCGCCACTTGAAACCGTCCATCACCGGGTAGGTGAACTCGGTGGCGGCGGTCATGATGGTGGCGGATGCGAGCAGGGCCGGTGCGATGAATGCGAGGTAGCTGACCCCACCGAACGCATCGGAACTGTTCTGGTCCACCAGGGTGGCCAGGCCAACCCCCATGGCGAACAGGTACATCACCGGGTTGCCCACGCTGTAGGCGAGGAGGGTCCAGCGGTACCCATTCATGACCCGCAGGGCGTGCTCGGCGTAGTACCAGGAACCGAACCGTTTGGCGCGGTCGGCCGCGACCTGCGGTGCGTGGGCGCGTAGCGTCGTCGTCGGCGGCTGGATCGCCGTCTTGCTGGTGGGGCCCTTCTGCGTTGCGGCGGGCTCGACGCCGGCGCCAGGGCTGGGCGGGTCAGTCAACGAGACTCCTCCCGGTCAGGCGCAGGAACACGTCCTCCAGCGAGGACCGCCGGACCAGGGAAGTGATGGGGTGCAGGCCGCGAGCGGTGACCTGCTCGAGGGCGGCTTCGCCGTCGTGCGTGTAGATAAGGACGCGGTCGGGCAACGGTTCCAGCCGGTCGCCAATGCCCTGGAGTTCAGCGGCGACGGTGGTGTTGCGCTCGGAACCGAACCGCAGCTCGAGCACCTCGCGGGTGGAATGCTCGCGGATCAGCTTCGCTGGCGAGCCCTCCGCCATGATCTTGCCCTTGTCCACGACCACGAGCCGGTCGCAGAGCTGCTCCGCCTCGTCCATGTAATGGGTGGTCAGGATCAGGGTGACCCCTGATTCCTTCAGGCGGAACAGCCGGTCCCAGAGGATGTGGCGCGCCTGCGGGTCAAGGCCGGTGGTCGGCTCATCGAGCAGCAGGATCTTCGGTTCGTTGATCAGCGAACGGGCGATGGTGAGCCGGCGCTTCATACCGCCGGAGAGCGAGTCAACCTTGGCTTTCGCCTTGTCGGTGAGCTGGGCGAATTCCAGCAGCTCGTCCGCCTTGGGCTTGAGGTAGCTCAGGGGCAAGCCGAAGTACCTCCCGTAGACGATCAGGTTGTCGCGGACCCGGAGTTCCTCGTCGAGGTTGTCCTGCTGCGGCACCACACCCAGGTGGGCGCGCACCTGGGGACCATGCTGTTCAGGGTCGAGCCCCATGATGGTCAGTGACCCCGAGGTACGCTGCGACACTCCGCCGATCATCCGCATGGTGGTGGATTTACCGGCGCCGTTGGGTCCCAGCAGGCCGAAGGATTCACCGGCCGGCACATCGAAGGAAATGTCATCGACCGCGGCGAAGTCACCGTAATGCTTGGTGAGATGTCGGGCGGAAATGACGTAATCGCGGGTCACTGAGTTGGGCACCTGCTCAGCCTAGGGGATTTGTCCCATTGGGAAAAGCCAACCAGAATCTTTATGATTGGGTCGCAATCGCGCCACCGCCCACAGCGGAGGAAAAAATCGAAACTCCTACTACTCAGCTCAATCAGCCTCGCCTAGGATGGCGAAACGTGCGTATTGGCGCCGACGTACCTGTGTCCCTACCCGATGACAGTCAGGAATCAGACCATGAACTCCTCCCGCACCCGCCCATTCGACGTATCTCGGAGATGCCCATGACGGCGCCCCAGATCTACGTCAGTTTCCCTGGTACCGCTCGTGAAGCCTTGAGCTTCTACAAGCACGTTTTCGGTGGAGAACTCGCCTTGCATACCTACGAAGACTTCGGTCGTAGCGATGGGCCTGGAAACGCTATCGCGCACGGAGTTCTGAGCGGTGTCGTTGCTCTGGCCGGATCGGACGCCGGGGCTGGCGGGAAGACTGTCCGGTTCGAGGGGATGATGCTTTCGTTGTTGGGTACCGCCGAGCCGGCAGTGCTGCATGAGTGGTTCGATAAGCTCGCTGATGGCGGGTCGGTCATCGACCCGCTAACCCCGAAGCCGTGGGGTGCCTCCGACGGCCAGGTCGTTGACCGCTACGGACTCCACTGGCTCGTCGGTTATGAACCCGGGTTGTGAGCGACGCGCAACTGCTCGCACAGCTAACGGCGGGCCGCGAGCATGTGCTCCGTGCTGTCGAGGGGCTACCAGAGGATGCACTTCACCGGGTCATGGTGCCTTCCGGTTGGTCCGTGAGACAGCTACTGAATCATCTGGCATTCGATGATGAGATGTTCTGGATTTCGGCCGTCCTTGGCGGCGACCGGAGAGCCATCCAAAACCTCCATAACGGATGGGCGGCGGAACCGATGACGGGGACGGAGGCGATCACCACCTATCGGCGGGAGATCGTTCAAAGCGACACAATCCTCGCTGGCGTCAACCTCGATGACCCGCCGCGATGGGTGCCCCCAGCAGATGTCTACGGAGGCCCACCCATGCTTGATGGGCGCGAGATCATCTATCGGGTACTCACGGAGACCTCCGTCCATGCCGGGCACCTTGACATCGTGCGTGAACTCCTCGACGGGCATCAAGATCTTGTCGTCGCCTCCTAGGAGTGCTCCCGCCCTGCAATCCGAGTTGAGGGAAGACCGATGGCGCACCACACACAAACAGAACGAAGCTTTACCCTGACCCGCAATCTGCAAGCACCCCGCCACCTGGTGTTCAAAGCCTGGACCGATTCGGAACATCTCGCCTGGTTCTATAACCCGGCCATGCCCACTCCATCGTCCCCGATAGAGGTCGATCTGCGGGTGGGCGGTGCATGGAGGCAACAGATGGTCGTAAATGAGGAACTTCACTACCCAACCGGCGGGGAGTATCTCGAAATCGTTCCCGACGTACGACTAGTTTTTCGGTGGGGAGCCGTCGGCGGGTGGCCGGACCTCGCGGGAGACCAGCAGCGGGAGGCGCCCGTCGTGAGCGTCAACCTCACGGATGCCCAGGACGGCACCCGACTCGAGTTCACGGTGAACTTTCCCGACCACCTGCCAACTGAAGAGGTTCGGAACCTCATCGATGGCGGCACACGAGATGGTTGGGGCGCCACCCTTGATCGAATCACCCACAGCACCGCCCTCACAGCCTGACATCAGGAACGGGCTACGAAAAGGGCATCGGGGGTTATCACCACGCTTCGGGAAAGCTGCTGCAGGCCGCGACCGTGAAGGGCTCCTACCAGACCGAACTCTTCCGAGGTTCCACCCGACCTGGTCAGCGCCGTGCGTACCTGGTTTTAGTGCGCGACGGCGATCCCGGCCTGCCGCTCGGCGGCTTCCACCACGTTGGCCAGCAGCATGGCGCGGGTCATCGGGCCAACACCGCCGGGGTTGGGTGAGAGCCAGGCAACCGTCGAGGCGGCCGCTGGTTCGACGTCGCCCGTGAGCTTCGCCTTGCCGGTCTCGGGGTCTTCCACGCGGGTGACGCCAACGTCGAGCACGATCGCCTCGGGCCTCAGGTCCACCGCCTTGATCATGCCGGGGAAGCCCGCCGCAGCGACCACGACGTCGGCCTGCCGCAGCAGGTGGGGCAGGTCAACGGTCCCGGTGTGGGCCAGGGTGACCGTGGCGTTGATGTCGCGGCGGGTGAGCAGCAGGCCGAGGGGCCTGCCGACGGTGATCCCGCGACCCACCACCAGAACGTTTTTCCCGTTCAGGCTGATGCCGTGCCGGCTGAGTAGTTCGACGATGCCGTGCGGGGTGCAGGGCAGCGGCGAATCCAGCGGAGCGCCCACGTTCAGCACCAGCTTGCCAAGGTTGACCGGGTGCAGCCCGTCGGCGTCCTTCCCCGGCGCCATCCGTTCGAGGATGGCGTTGGTATCGAGATGTTTGGGCAGGGGCAACTGGACGATGTAACCGGTGGTGGCGTCGTCGTCGTTCAGTTCATCGATGACCTTTTCCAGGTCCGCCTGCGAGATGTCGGCGGGCAGATCCCGGCGGACCGAGGTGATGCCGACCTGTTCGCAGTCGCGGTGCTTTCCGGCGACGTAGGAGTGACTGCCGGGATCGTCCCCCACCAACACGGTGCCGAGACCGGGGGTGATACCGCGCTCCTTAAGCGTGGCGATGCGGTCGGTCAGCTCGGACCGGATGGCCGCGGCGGTTTTCTTGCCGTCGAGGATCTGTGCGGTAGGGCTCATCTGATGTGGCCTGCTTCCAGTTGCTCAAGGACGAATGCTTTGCCGCGGTCGCAGCAGCCGGTGAAGCAGCACTCGCTGGTGGGGATGTCGTAGTCAGTCGAGGCGGCCGCAGCAGAGTCCAGCGCGCCCTCCGGGAGGTCTTCTACCACTGCTCGTGTTCGGGGTAGAGCGGGAAGTCGGCGGTAAGGGCCAGCACGCGGGCGCGCAGTGCATCCGCAGCCGCGCCAGGCTTCAGCGCCGTCGCGATGATGTCCGCGACCTCGGTGAACTCTTCCGCACCGAAGCCTCGGGTGGCCAGCGCCGGGGTGCCGATGCGCAGACCAGAGGTGACCATCGGTGGGCGTGGGTCAAACGGAACCGCGTTGCGGTTGACGGTGATGCCGATTGAATGCAGAAGGTCCTCGGCCTGCTGGCCGTCAAGCTGCGAAGCGCGCAGATCCACCAGGACAAGGTGGACATCGGTGCCGCCGGTCAGCACCGAAACGCCGTGCTCGCTCACATCGGTGGCGGTCAACCGGTCGGCAATGATGCGGGCGCCTTCAAGGACCCGCGCCTGGCGTTCCTTGAATTCAGGGGAACCAGCGATCTTGAACGCCGTCGCCTTCGCCGCGATGACGTGCATCAACGGCCCGCCCTGCTGGCCCGGGAAGACCGCAGAGTTGAGCTTCTTCGCCCACTCCTGCTTCGCCAGGATGACGCCCGAGCGGGGTCCGGCGAGGGTCTTGTGCACAGTGGAGGTGACGACGTCGGAGTACGGCACCGGGTTGGGGTGCAGGCCGGCAGCGACGAGGCCAGCGAAGTGGGCCATATCGGTCCAGAGGAGTGCACCCACCTCGTCGGCAATGGACCGGAACGCGGCGAAGTCGAGCTGCCGCGGGTACGCGGACCAGCCCGCAATGATGACCTGCGGCTTCGCGGCGATCGCCTGCGCGCGGACCTTGTCCATGTCCAGGCGGTGGGTATCTTCCTCCACACCGTAGGCAGCAACTTCGTAGAGTTTGCCGGAGAAATTGAGCTTCATGCCGTGGGTCAGGTGTCCACCATGGGCGAGGGACAGGCCCATGATCTTGTCGCCGGGCTTGATCATCGCAGCGAGCGCAGCGGCGTTGGCCTGCGCGCCGGAGTGCGGCTGGACGTTGGCGAACTCGGCGCCGAACAGGGCCTTGACCCGCTCGATCGCGAGGGTCTCCGCAACATCGACGTACTCACAACCGCCGTAGTACCGGCGGCCAGGATAACCTTCGGCGTATTTATTAGTCAGGACCGACCCCTGCGCCTGAAGGACCGCGCGCGGGGCGAAGTTCTCGGAGGCGATCATCTCGAGGGTGTCGCGCTGGCGGGCAAGTTCGTCGGTCAGGACTGCTGCGATCTCCGGGTCGATCTCGGAGAGGGGCGCGTTGGTGACCGCCGAGGTGGCGGATCCGGTGGCGGGCAGGTGCGAAGTTGTCACAGTGAACTCCTGGGTGGGATGCGTTTCTACAGGTCAGGTTACTCGCTGAGTCTTCCGAGCAGCTCCGATATCCGGCCACACTGAAGCGTCATCAAGCAAATTCTTGACCAGACGTCCCAGGCGTGCGATCCGTGGTCGGCACTGCGCGCCGTCGTCGTCGGAGCCTTTCTGAAAGAGTCTTCCAGAAATTGCCCGAAGATAACGATGCATGCCGCTTCCTGATGGTGACCCACCTGACGCCAGTCGCGGCACTTCCGAGTGTATCCCGGCAGGCCGATCATTCGAAGTACGCTTGATTTGTGACTGACTCCGCTACCACCCAGACCTCCTTTATCCTGACGCTCTCCTGCGCTGACCAACCCGGCATTGTGCATGCGGTTGCCGGAGCGCTGGTGAGTTCGGGCTGCAACATCACCGAATCACAGCAGTACGGAAGCCCCGACACCGGGACCTTCTTCATGCGGGTAGCCATGAGCACAGCAGCTCCGCGGACGGCTTTGGAGGCTCACTTGGCTCCGGTTGCCACAGCGTTTGGCATGACCTGGGCGCTGCACGACGACGGCGCGCCCGCCCGGACGCTGATTCTTGCGTCGAAGGCGGCGCACTGCCTCAACGACCTGCTCTTCCAGCAGCGTTCAGGGACCTTGCCGATCGAGATTCCGGCGATCGTCTCGAACCACACCGAGCTTGCCGACCTCGCCGCCTTCTACGGCATTCCTTTCCATCACATCCCGGTCACCCCTGACACCCGGGACGCGGCCGAGGACGCCCTGCGCGCTGTCATCGCCGAGCACAACATCGAGCTGGTGGTCCTGGCGCGCTACATGCAGATTCTCAGCGATGGGCTGTGCTCGGAACTGGTGGGACGGGCGATCAACATCCACCACTCGTTCCTGCCCTCCTTCAAGGGGGCCAAGCCCTACCACCAGGCACACGCCCGTGGAGTGAAGCTGATCGGAGCGACGGCCCACTATGTCACCCCCGCCCTGGACGAAGGGCCGATCATCGAGCAGGAGGTCATCCGCGTGGATCATGCCCGTTCGGCCCAGCAGTTTGTGGCGATCGGGCGCGACGTCGAAGGCCGCACCCTCACCCAGGCCGTGCAGTGGCACGCCGAGCACCGGGTGCTGCTCGACGGCGGCCGGACCATCGTCTTCAACTAGGACACGGGGCTCCTCACCGGGACCCAGCCTGTCCAGGTTGCTCACCGCGGCGGCACCGTTGACCCGGCCAGCTAGGCTGAGGTCCATGGCCCATATCATCGAAATTTTCGGCAAAACCCCCACCATCAGTGAGTCCTGCTTCGTTGCCCCGACGGCGTCGATCATCGGCGACGTGGTGCTCGGTCAGGACTCCAGCGCCTTCTATGGCGTCTCAGTACGGGGCGACACCGCGCCGATCCGTGTCGGCGACGGCACCAATCTGCAGGACAACGTCGTGCTGCACGCTGACCCGGATTTCCCCACCACCGTTGGGAACCGGGTCAGTATCGGCCACTCCGCGGTGGTCCACGGTTGCACCATCGGCGACGACTGCCTCATCGGGATGAGCGCCACCGTGATGAACGGGGCGGTCATCGGCGCTGGCTCACTGGTCGCTGCGGGCGCAGTGGTCCTCGAGGGGACGCAGGTGCCACCCCGCTCCCTCGTCGCGGGAGTGCCCGCGAAGGTGCGTCGTGAACTTACCGACAGCGAATTCGAGGCTGTCAAGGAGAATGCCTCGTCCTATCAGGTGTTGGCTCAATCACACCGTGCAGCGTTAACTTCTTGACTACAAGAGGTGCATGTAGCACCCTGTAGTACATGCCCGCAGGACGCCCGAACACCAAGCGTGACTTCGACGGGAATCCTCCAAGCCCGGGTTCCCAGTCGGCTCTTCGGCAACGCAACCAACAGCGTGTCATCGGTGTCCTGGTGGGTGGCCCACAGACCCAGGCGGAACTCGCCCGGCAAACCGGGCTCTCCACCGCAACGGTCTCGAACATCGTCAAGGCAATGGTCGACGCCGGCCTCGCCACCACAGCTCCAACCACCAGCTCAGGCCGTCGCGCCCTCTCGGTCATCCTCAACGACAATGGGTCCCTGGCCGTCGGCATCGACATCGGCCGACGCCACGTGCGAGTTGTCCTGGCCGGACTGAACTATCAGGTAATTCAGGATGAGGCAATCGCCCTACCCCTTGGCCACTGCGCCGAGGAAGGGCTCGACGCCGCCGAGCAGCTCCTCGACCGCCTGCTCCTCAAGGCAGGCGTCGCACGCTCATCGGTGCTCGGCGCCGGGGTTGGCATCCCCGGCCCCATCGACCGCCGCACCGGCACGGTGGTACAGGGTGCGATCCTCCCGGAATGGGTTGGCATCAACATCCTCGCCGCCTTCGGGGAGCGGCTCGGGTTCCCCGTCTTCATTGACAATGACGCCAACCTCGGCGCCCTGGCCCAGGTCACCTGGGGGCCCCACAGTGCGGTCGACAACCTGATGTTCCTGAAGGTCGGCTCGGGCATCGGCGCCGGATTGATCCTCGGCGGATCGGTCTACTACGGCCACGTCGGCATCACCGGCGAGCTCGGCCACAGCACCATCGTTGAACATGGTCTCGTCTGCCGGTGCGGCAACCGCGGCTGCCTCGAAACGGTCGCATCGACCAGCACCATGGTCGACCTGCTTAGCCGCCGCGCTGACGGCCCCATCTCGGTGGACGAACTGCTGAGCCTGGTGCTGGCCGGCGACACGGCGGCGCTGCGAGTGATTGACGACGCCGGCCTCGCCCTCGGCAAAGCGGTCGCCAACGTAGCAAACCTGATCAACCCTGAACTGGTGGTGATTGGTGGGCCGCTCACCAGTCTTGGGGACATCCTGCTGGAGCCGATCCGGCGGGGCCTCCTCCGTAACGCGGTCCCAGTGGTCGGCGAGTCCACCACCGTACTGATGTCTGCCCTCGGGGACCGTACTGAGGCCCTCGGAGGAGCCGCCGTCGTTCTCTCGCAACCGCACCTTCATAACGTTTAGCTACCAATATATTTGCTTATGTGTTCAAGACTTGACTCCAAGCGGCTTGGCAGGGTTAACTTCCTATTCTGACCACTAGGGGTCAGGTACAGCCAATGCCGTCACCAGGGAGGATGCGTATGGAACATCACAAGATTCTGGAAATGCGTTCCATCACCAAAGAATTCCCGGGAGTCAAGGCCCTCGACCAGGTCTCCATCACCGTCGAGGCTGGCGAGATCCACGCGATCTGCGGGGAAAACGGTGCTGGCAAGTCCACCCTGATGAAGGTCCTCTCGGGCCTGTACCCGCACGGCACCTATGACGGCAGCATCATCTTCCAGGGCGAAGAAGTGGAGTTCAAGGACATCCGATCCAGCGAATCAGCTGGCATCGTGATCATTCACCAGGAACTCGCGCTCATCCCTGAACTCTCCATCGCCGAGAACATTTTCCTCGGCAACGAGCCGAGCCGAAACGGGGTCATCAACTGGGACTCGGTGAACTCCCAGACCCTTGAACTCATGGCGCGGGTAGGGCTTCGCGAAGAAGCGAACACCCCGGTCAAGGACATTGGCGTTGGCAAGCAGCAGCTGGTCGAGATCGCCAAGGCCCTCAGCAAATCCGTGAAGCTCCTGATCCTCGACGAGCCCACCGCCGCCCTGAACGAATCCGATTCGCAGCACCTCCTCGATTTGATGGCCGGGCTGCGATCCAAGGGCATCACCTGCATCATGATTTCCCACAAGCTCAACGAGATCGAACAGATCGCTGACTCAATCACGATCATCCGCGACGGCAAGACCATCGAGACGCTGCATGTGAAGAACGACGGCGTCGACGAGGACCGGATCATCCGCGGCATGGTTGGCCGGTCCCTTGAGTCGCGCTTCCCCGACCACACCCCGAAGATCGGCGAAACCTTCTTCGAGGTCCGCAACTGGACCGTCGGCCACCCGGCCGTCGCGGACCGGCTGGTCTGCAAGGACTCAAGCTTCAAAGTCCGTCGGGGTGAGGTCGTGGGGTTCGCCGGCCTGATGGGTGCTGGACGCACTGAGCTGGCGCGCTCCATCTTCGGACGCTCCTACGGGAACTTCATCTCGGGTGAGATTTACAAGGACGGCGAGCTTGTCACCCTCAGATCGGTGCCGTCGGCCATCAAGCATGGGCTGGCCTACGTCACTGAGGACCGGAAGTCACTCGGACTGAACCTGCTCGACGACATCAAGACCACCACGGTTTCGGCGGCACTGAAGAAGATCACCCGCGGACTGGTGGTAGATAACGACCAGGAATTTGTCGTCGCCGAGAAGTACCGCAAGTCTTTGAGGACAAAGACGCCATCAGTCAACGAGGGAGTGGCCAAGCTTTCGGGCGGGAACCAGCAGAAGGTGGTCCTCGCCAAGTGGATGTTCACCGACCCCGACCTGCTGATCCTCGACGAACCCACCCGCGGCATCGACGTCGGAGCCAAGTACGAGATTTACGGGATCATCCAGGAGCTTGCCAACCAGGGCAAGGGCGTCATCGTCATCTCCTCGGAACTGCCTGAACTGTTGGGCATCTCCGACCGTATCTACACAATCTTCGAGGGAGCCATCACGGGGGAACTAGCCCGCGGAGAAGCTGACCAGGAATCGTTGATGAAACTTATGACCGCCCGCAGGAAGACTGCCTAGCTCTTAGGACCCACCCCATGACCTCCCTCAAACAACTTTTTGGCGGCGATACACGGCAGTTCGGGATGATCTTCGCCCTGCTCGCCCTGGTCGTTTTCTTCCAGATTATGACCGGCGGCAAGACGCTCACCTCCGGCAATATGATGAACCTTTTCAACGGCAACTCGTACATCCTGATCCTTGCGATCGGGATGGTGCTGGTGATCATTGCCGGCCACATCGACCTGTCGGTCGGTTCGATCGCAGCGTTCGCCGGCATTGTCGTCGCCCTGGTGATGCGGGACTGGGACTTCCCCTGGTACCTGGGTATCGTCGTCGGCCTGCTCCTGGGTGCCCTGATCGGGGCATGGCAGGGCTTCTGGGTGGCGTATGTCGGCATCCCGGCGTTCATCGTCACGCTGGCCGGCATGCTGCTCTTCCGCGGCGCCAACCAGTTCGTGGGGCAGTCCAACACGGTCCCCGTCCCCCAGGAGTTCCGCTTCATTGGTGCCGGATACCTGCCCGAAATAGGGCCGGATCTGGGCTACAACAACCTCACCCTGCTGCTCGGCTTCGCGCTCGTCGCAGCGGTGATCTACAACGAGGTACGCACCCGCAAGCGTTTCGCCAAGATCGGCGCCGAGGCTCCCCCGGTGTGGGTCTCGGTAGTCAAAATGACGCTGCTCTCGGCGGTCATCCTGTACGCCACCTACCTGTTCGCCACCGGCAACCCCGGCACCTCATTCCCAGTTCCCGGGCTGATCCTCGGCGCACTGGTCATCATCTACGGCTTCATCTCAACCAAGACCATCATTGGCCGCCACGTATACGCGGTCGGTGGCAACCGCCACGCAGCGAAGCTGTCGGGCGTCCGAAGCCGCCGGGTCGACTTCCTCGTCATGATGAACATGTCCATCCTGGCGGCGCTGGCCGGCATGATCTTCGTGGGACGCTCCACGGCGTCAGGCCCGTTCGACGGCGTCGGCTGGGAACTCGATGCCATTGCCGCAGTATTCATCGGTGGCGCCGCAGTGACCGGTGGTGTGGGCACAGTGGTGGGATCCGTGATCGGCGGGCTCGTCATGGCGGTCCTGAACAACGGCCTGCAGCTGCTCGGCGTTGGCGCCGACCTGACGCAGATTATCAAGGGCCTCGTGTTGTTGGTCGCCGTCGCCTTCGACGTCTACAACAAGAGCCAGGGCAAGCCCTCCATCACCGGCATGATCATGAAGAATTTCGGCAACAAGGGGAAACCCGAACTGCCGACAGCCACCGAGACCGTCATCTCCAACGACGTTTCCGCCCGCTGACCCTAACCAACACTTCAGCAGTAAGTTATTGAGTCCACTAAAGGAGCAACAATGCGTAAGTACGCACGATCACTAGCGGCAATCGCCGCAATTTCAGCGTTAGCCATCTCTGGTTGCGGTCGCGACGCCGGGACCGAAACCGAGGGTGAGGGAGGATTCGAGGACGGTGCAGCGATCGGCGTCGCCCTGCCCCAGAAGACTTCAGAGAACTGGGTTCTGGCTGAGGGCTTGTTCAACGACGGCTTGACCGAAGCCGGTTATGAACCCGACGTTCAGTTCGCCAACGGTGGCGTCTCCGAGCAGCAGAACCAGATCAGCTCGATGATCACCAACGGCGTCGAGGTGCTGATTGTTGGCGCCATTGACGGCGCTCAGCTGGGAACCCAGCTGGCCCAGGCCAAGGAAGCCGGCATCACCGTCATCGCGTATGACCGCCTGCTGACGAACACGGAAGACGTTGACTACTACGTGGCCTACGACAACTTCCAGGTGGGCGAGCTGCAGGGCCAGGCATTGCTCGACGGAATGGCCGAGCGCGGCGAAGGTCCCTACAACATTGAACTGTTCGCTGGTTCACCCGATGATGCCAACGCTCAGGTCTTCTTCGACGGTGCGATGAGCATCCTCGAGCCAGAGATCGAGTCCGGCAACGTCGTCGTCGCCTCCGGTCAGACCGAGTTCAACCAGGCTGTCACCCAGGGCTGGGAAGCCGGCAACGCGCAGACCCGCATGGATACCCTCCTGACCGGCACCTACGGTTCCGAGGAACTGCACGGCGTCCTGTCCCCCAACGACACCCTGGCCCGCGCCATCCTGACCTCGGTCCAGGCCAGCGGCAAGGAACTGCCCATCGTGACCGGGCAGGACTCCGAGGTTGAGTCGGTTCGCTCCATCATGGCCGGCGAGCAGTACTCCACCATCAACAAGGACACCCGCGCCCTCGTCTCCCACGCCATTGAAATGGTTCAGGGGCTGGGCGCAGGCGAGGAACTCGAGATCAACGATCCCGACTCCTACGACAACGGCGTGAAGGTTGTTCCCGCGTACCTGCTCGAACCACAGATCGTCACCATGGAAAACGCTGCCGAAGCCTACGAGAACGATCCAACGCTCTCCGAGATCGTCAACGAGTAACCGATGTGATTGAAGTAGCCCGGTCCGGATGGGCCGGGCTACTTTTTTGTCCTCAGCCACGCAAAGATAGAACGATGAACCTCCACACACCTGCCCAGCAAATCCCCCGGCCACCCTGCGCCGCACCCGACGCCGCCGATCCGTTCGCAGCCACCGGCGAGCCACTACGCTGGGGCGTCGTCGCCACCGGCCGCATCGCCGGCAACGTCACCCAGGATCTTGCCGGGCTGGAGGACAGTGTTTTGCAGGCGGTCAGCTCCCGATCCCAGGAATCGGCCCGGGCCTTCGCTGAGGAGTTCGGTTTCGCGGCGAGCTATTACGACGCCGACGGCGAGACCGGGTACCAGCGGCTCTTCAACGACCCCGACGTCGACGTCGTCTACATCGCGACCCCCCACGCCCAGCACTACCAGGTGGCCAAGGCGGCCCTGGAATCAGGCAAGCACGTCCTTTGCGAGAAGGCCTTTACCGTCAACGCGCGGGAAGCCGCGGAGCTGATCGACCTGGCCCGGACCCGCAATCTTTTCCTGATGGAAGCCCTTTGGAGCCGTTTCCTCCCGAGCGTCAACCGGGCCTGGGAGATCATTCATTCCGGCGAGCTCGGTGAAATCCAGTGGGTCCAGGCCGATCTGAGCTTCCCCTCCGACCACTCGCGCACCCACCGCCTATGGGACCCGGCTGCTGGCGGCGGGGCGCTGCTTGACCTCACCGTCTATCCGTTGACCTGGGCCCTCGGCGCGCTGGGGTTCCCCGCCGCAGTGACCGCAACAGGCGCCCTGAACGACGACAACATCGACACCCAAAACGCGCTCACCCTCAGCTACGAAGGCGGCGGCCAGGCTCAGCTGACGTCGTCGCTCGTCTCCTCCGGCCCGGGCCAGGCTACCGTGTCGGGCTCGGCAGGCTGGTTGCGGACCGGCTCGGTGCTGCACAACCCGCGGGAGCTGACCATCCACCCCCATCAGGGCGAGCAACGGGTGGAGACCTTTGAGCAGGCCGGTCGTGGCTATGTCTACGAGCTGCGCGAAACCACCCGGTGCATCCAGCAGGGTCTGACCGAGTCACCCACCATGCCCTGGGCCGATACCCTCAACACGATGCGGCTCCTGGACGGGGTCAGGAACCAGCTGGGGCTGCGCTACGCCAACGACGACGGCGAGTAGCGGCCCGTAGCCGACACCCCGGGCACAGTCACGGGCACAGACACGGAGAGACCCGGCGGAATTCCGCCGGGTCTCTCCGTGTCTGCTGAGCGGGTGCTAGCCCAGGCGTGCTTTCAGGTTGTCATCGAGGGTCGCAAGGAATTCCTCGGTGGTCTGGTATGCCTGGTCCGGTCCGACGAGGGCCGCGAGGTCCTTGGTCATGTGGCCGGCCTCGACGGTCTTGATGACCACGTCCTCGAGGGTTTCAGCGAAGGTGATGACCTCCGGGGTGTTATCCAACTTGCCGCGGTGCATCAGCCCGCGGGTCCACGCGAAGATCGACGCGATCGGGTTGGTGGAGGTGGGCTTGCCCTGCTGGTGCTGGCGGAAGTGACGGGTCACCGTGCCGTGGGCGGCTTCAGCCTCGACGGTCTTGCCGTCTGGGGTCATGAGCACCGAGGTCATCAGACCCAGCGAGCCGAAGCCCTGGGCGACGGTGTCGGACTGAACGTCGCCGTCGTAGTTCTTGCAGGCCCAGACATAGCCGCCTTCCCACTTCATGGCGGAAGCCACCATGTCGTCGATCAGGCGGTGCTCGTAGGTCAGGCCAGCCGCTTCGAACTGGTCCTTGAACTCGGCGTCGAAGACCTCCTGGAAGAGATCCTTGAACTGGCCGTCATAGGCCTTCAGGATGGTGTTCTTCGTCGACAGGTACACGGGGTACTGGCGCTGCAGGCCGTAGGCGAAGGACGCCCGGGCGAAGTCGCGGATGGACTCGTTGAAGTTGTACATGCCCATCGCCACGCCGCCCTCTTCAGGCATGGTGACGACGTCGAACTTCATTGGCTCGGAGCCGTCAGCGGGCTCGAACATCATGGTGACCTTGCCGGGGCCCGGCACCTTGAAGTTGGTGGACTTGTACTGGTCACCGTGCGCGTGGCGGCCGATAATGATGGGCTTGTTCCAGCCCGGCACCAGGCGCGGGATGTTGGAGATGATGATGGGTTCGCGGAAGACGACGCCGCCGAGAATGTTGCGGATGGTGCCGTTGGGCGAAACCCACATCTTCTTCAGGCCGAATTCTTCGACGCGGGCCTCATCGGGGGTGATGGTGGCACATTTGACGCCGACGCCGTGCTCTTTGATGGCGTTTGCGGCGTCAATGGTGACCTGGTCATCGGTCGCGTCGCGGTTCTGGATGGAGAGGTCGTAGTACTTGAGGTCGATATCCAGGTAGGGGTTGATCAGGCGGTCCTTGATGAACTGCCAGATAATCCGGGTCATCTCGTCGCCGTCGAGTTCGACAACCGAACCCTGTACCTTGATTTTTGTTGCAGGCGCGTCAGCCACACGGTCTCCTTGCGGTGGTGGGCCGGCAGCCGTTGTGATGGACGCAGCACGGCCCGTGATTTGTACTGGTTTTATCCTGCTCAACTATGCCACAGGCCACTATTGGTGCCCTAAATGGGCTCACCGGGAAGGTGCCCCTCGGTGGGCACAATGTTTCCCCAACGGTCCATCATGGAGCCGGGCGGAATGGGTTTACCCCACCGGTCGGTGGCCGGGGCGGGCCGCAGTCCGCGGGTGTCGGGCGCCGAATTGTGCCCGGGCGCCTGCCCGGCAGTGGGGTACGAAGCCGCCTGGCCCTGCCTGATGGTCGGCTGACGTGCCCCCATCGTCCCCTGCCGGGTCACCCCGGCGGTCCCGGGGCCGCTCAGCCCGGGCACCTTCGGTGCCCAGGCGGGTAACTGGACCTGGCGCAGGTCCTTCAGGTTGGGGTGGCGTGCCGGGTCCACGCCCGCGTCCACCTTCTTCCGGTGCCGGTCGGCTGCCCGGAAGTTCCTGACCGCAAACAGGCCGGCAATGACCCACAGGAACAGCCCCGGGGAGGCTCCGAGGAACAGCGTGACGACGGCGAGCAGGGATAACGCAAGACCGAGGAAGGCCGAGATCATCCGGGTTCCCGGGGCGATTGCCGGGGCGAAGGCCGACCCAGCCAGTGCCATCCCCGCCGCGAGGGTAAGAATCGATCCGACCTCCATGCGCCTTGCCCTGTCTCTGTGGGGCCGGCTAGTGGAAGAAGTGCCTGGTGCCCGTGAAGTACATGGTAATCCCCGCGGCGGTTGCTGCGTCCACTACTTCCTGGTCCCGTACTGATCCGCCCGGCTGCACTACCGCGCGGACCCCGGCGTCGAGCAGGATTTGGAGGCCATCGGCGAAGGGGAAGAACGCGTCCGACGCCGCTACGGCGCCACGGGCCCGGTCGACGCCGTCACCGGCCAGGGTGTTGGCCCGCTCGACCGCGAGCTTGCAGGAATCAACCCGATTCACCTGCCCCATGCCCACTCCCACGGCTGCGCCGCCGTCGGCGAGGAGGATGGCATTGGACTTGGCGGCACGGCACGCGGTCCAGGCGAAGGCGAGGTCGGCGAGGGTGCGTTCGTCGGCTGCCGGCCCGGCGGCGAGGGTCCACGTGTTGGGGGCATCGCCGTCGGCCTTGACCGTGTCGGTCAACTGCACCAGCACTCCTCCTGAGACCTGCCTGAGCTCGGCCGGATCACGCCGGTAGCCTTCCGGCAGGGTCAGCAGGCGGATGTTTTTCTTGGCGGAGAGAATGGTCACCGCTTCGGGCTCGAAGTCGGGGGCGATCACCACTTCGGTGAAGACGTCCTTCACCGCGGCGGCCATGGCTGCCGTGACCGTCCGGTTCGCGGCAATGACCCCGCCGAACGCCGATACCGGGTCGCAGGCGTGTGCCTTGGAGTACGCGTCCGCGATGGGGTCGACCGCGTCCGCCGCACCGACCGCCACACCACACGGGTTGGCGTGCTTGATGATGGCAACAGCTGGCTGGTCAAAGTCGAACGCGGCACGCAGGGCGGCGTCGGCGTCGACGTAGTTGTTGTAGCTCATGGCCTTGCCGTGCAGCTGGTCGGCCTGGGCGATGCCCGGAGTGGCGCCCTTCTCCACATACAGGGCGGCGTCCTGGTGCGGGTTTTCGCCGTACCGGAGGACCTCCGACCTTTCCAGGGCCAGGCCCGCGTACGCGGGCCAGGTGTCGCCGTCGTCGGTTCCGTCACCGAACTGGGCCGCCGTCCACGCCGCTACCGAGTTGTCATAGGCGGCGGTGTGCGAGAACGCGAGCGCAGCCAACCGGCGTCGTGCGCTGAGGTCGAACCCACCGGCGTCGGCGGCAGCCACCACATCGCCGTACCGTGCCGGATCCACGACGATCGCCACCGAGGGGTGATTTTTTGCGGCGGAGCGGACCATTGCTGGGCCGCCAATGTCGATCTGCTCGACGACGTCGTCCTCGGCCGCGCCGGACTTCACCGTGTCGACGAAGGGGTACAAGTTCACGACCACCAGGTCGAAAGGTTCCACCTCAAGCTCGCGGAGCTGCTCGACGTGGTCATCGCGGCGCCGGTCGGCGAGGATTCCCGCATGCACACGGGGATGAAGGGTCTTGACCCTGCCGTCGAGGCATTCCTGGAAACCGGTGAGCTCAGAAACTTCCGTGACGGGGACGCCAGCCGCGGCAATGCGCTTCGCAGTGGACCCGGTGGAGACGATACTGACGCCGGCGCGGTGCAGGCCCGTGGCCAGTTCCTCCAGCCCCGTCTTGTCGTACACCGAGATCAGGGCCCGGCGGATGGGAACTTGGTCAAGATGGTTCAAAGTCACGCGGTGGCTCCAGGATTTTTGCTGCGGGTGGGATCGACTTCATTCTAAGTCACGGGGCGCTGCGGGCCGCCTCTGCCTGCGAGTCGGCACAAATAGCCGGAATTTCTCGGAAAACCTGTCCTATGTGTTGACTCGACGCAGGGGGGTTTCTGGTGAAGGGAGGCTCCGACGGTACAGTTTCCCCGTGAGCACCGAAACTGAACTACCCACCGGAGACCAGGTGGTGCAGGAACTGCCGTGGCGCTGGAGGGTACAGGGGAAGATTTTCCTCATCGGCGGCCTCGGCTTCATGTTCGACGCGTGGGATGTCACCCTGAACGGGTACCTCATCCCGTTGCTGTCGGACCACTGGGACCTGGCGCCCGGCGAAGCCGCCTGGGTGGCCACCTCCAACCTCATCGGCATGGCCATCGGCGCGTTCGCCTGGGGGTCCATTGCGGACATCATCGGCCGGAAACGCGCGTTCACCCTCACCCTGCTGATCTTCTCCATCTTCACCGTCCTGGGCGCGTTCTCCCCCGACTTCATCTGGTTTTGTGTGTTCAGGTTCATGGCCGGGGTCGGGTTAGGCGGCTGCATCCCGGTGGACTACGCCCTGGTCGGCGAGTTCACCCCCCGTAAACACCGCGGTCGGGTACTGACCGCCATGGATGCCTGGTGGCCCATCGGGGCCGCCCTGTGCGGGGTGGTCTCAGCGCTCCTGATGACTGCCTTCGGTGATTGGCGGTACCTGATGCTCGTGATGGTGCTGCCTGCCCTGCTGGTGTTCTGGGTGCGCCGGTCGGTACCCGAGTCCCCGCTCTTCCTGGTCCAGAAGGGCCGCCAGGCTGAGGCCGAAGCGGTGATCAACGACCTGGTGGAACGCACCGGCGCCACGCCAACCCCCTGGCGGCTACCCTCCCCCGCAGAAACACCGAAGCTGTCCATCGGTTCGGTCTCCGGCCAGCTCACCGCCCTGTGGCGGTTCGACTGGCGAATCACCCTCGCCGCCTGGGGACTGTTCCTGAGCATCCTTCTGGTCTATTACGGGGCCCTGACCTGGATGCCACAGATTCTGGTGCAGGCGGGCTACGAACAGTCGGTTGCTTTCCTCACCACCGCCGGAATGACAGCGGTGGGGTTCTTCGGCGTCGTCGCCGCTGCGTTGCTGGTGGAACGGGTCGGACGGAAGTGGATCCTCGCCGTGTCAGGTCCGCTGTCCGCCGTCGCGCTGGTGATTTTCGCGCTCACCGTCGAACTCCCCGCCGTCGCCACCGCCTGGCTGCTGCTGTTCGGGTTCCTGATCCAGGTCGCCATCCCGGTGCTCTACACCTATGTGTCGGAGCTGTACCCCACCGAGCTGCGCGCCTCAGGGTTCGGCTGGGCGTCCACCGTGTCCCGGGTAGGAGCCGGCCTGGTGCCACTAATCTTCGGCTCGCTGCTCTGGCCGGTCCTCGGCCTGCCGCTTACCTTCGCGGCGACCGGCCTGCTCGTGCTGCTGGCCGTGCTGTGGATGGCACGCAACGCCCCGGAAACCCGCGGCGTTGCACTCAATAAGGTGAAGCCGGCAGGCGCTACAACCAGCGATTCCGCTTAAACGCCAGATACAGCCCCACGCCGGTGGCGACCATGAGCACCAGGGCAAACGGGTAGCCCAACGCCCACTGCAGTTCGGGCATGAAATCGAAGTTCATTCCGTAAATCGCGGCGACCAGGGTGGGCGCGAAGAGGATCGCAGCCCAGGAGGAGATCCGCTTGACTTCCTCGTTCTGCCTCAGGGACGTCTCCGTCAACCGGGTCATTTCCTCATTCTGACGTTGCGCCACCAGTGTCGAGTGAACGGTGAGGGCATTCTGCAGCAGGGTACGGAACGTGTTGACCTGTTCGACCAGCCGGATCACATGGTCAAGGACGTCGCCCAGCCGGCGGCTGATCTCCGGGTCCAGATGATATTTCTCTGATCCGCGCTCCAGGTTCTCCATCATGAACTGCAGTGGTTGGGTGGCACGCTGAAACTCGATCACCTCGCGGTGCAGGTCGTAGATGCGACGGGAGACACCAGGCTCACCGCCGAAGAGTTCGTTCTCAATTTCGTCGATGTCGTTCTCAAGTCCGTTCACCACGGGCTCATACTCGTCGACGACCTCGTCCAGGATCGCGTACAGCACGGCTGACGGCCCCATTTTCAGCAGCTCGGGTGTCTCCTCCAGCCGTCGCCGGACCCGGCCCAGATCCGGCGACTCGGCGTGCCGCACGGTCACCACAAAGTCGGCACCGACAAATACATGAAGCTCGCCGAATTCGACCTTCTCCTCGGCGTCGAGGTAGCGGGCCGGCCGCAGCACCACAAACAACGTGGATCCGTAGCGTTCCAGCTTGGACCGCTGATGACCCTCCATCGCGTCTTCGACCGCAAGGTGGTGGAGGGAAAATTCGTCGGCGACGGCGGCGAGCTCGTCGTCGTCGGGCCGGTACAGACCGATCCACGCCATTCCGCCGAGGGATCGCATGAACTCGAAGGTTTCAGCCAGCGAAACCGGGTCTGTTTGCCGTTTACCCTCCAGGTAGACAGCGTTGTCGACGATGGCCATCTCAGCGATCGTCCAGTGCGAGTTGACGGAGGGTCTCGATGAGAAGCGCCCGCTCCTTCACCTTGATGCGTTCGTGGAGGGTGTCCTCGGTGTCGTCGTCGAGCACCTCGACGGCGGCCTGCGCGAGGATCGGGCCGGTGTCGACGCCGGCGTCGGCGATCATCACCGTACAGCCGGTCACCTTCACCCCGTAGGCCAACGCGTCCCGGACACCGTGGGCGCCGGGGAAGCTCGGCAGCAGGGCCGGGTGGGTGTTCAGGTAGCGGTTGGGGAACGCATCGAGGAAACCCTGGTCGACGATCCGCATGAACCCCGAGGACACCACGTAGTCCGGGGAGTAGGAGGCGACCTTCTCGGTCAGGGCCGCGTTCCAGTCGGCACGCTGGTCGAAGGACTTGAAGTCCACCACGAACCCGTCGATGCCCGCTGCTGTTGACCGCTCCACCCCGTAGGTGCCGTGCCGGTCGGCGCCGACGGCCGCGATGGTGAGGTCGAGGGAGCCGGTGCTGACGGCATCGATGACCGCCTGAAGGTTGGATCCGGTACCGGAAACCAGGACTACGATGCGCATGGGTCAACCATAGGCTGCGCTCTACCCTAGGGTTAAACCATGACCGACAGCCCCCGCCCCGCCAAGCCAGCTCCGCCCGCTGCTGGGTCACCCGAGGAAAAAGAGCTGGCCCGGACGAGAAGCTACTTCAGATGGTTCCTGCTGGCGATGCTGGGCGCGGTCCTCACCGCGACCCTCCCCCTGCCGTGGAAGGTCTTCGGGCTGGTCTTCGGCCTGGCGGCCCTGGTGCTCGGGATCTTCGCCCTGGTGCGGGCGGTGCGGGACAAACTTCCCGGGATGCTGCGCGTCACCACGGTGATCGGATTAGCGGCGACGACGTTCCTGGTCCTCGGGACCGGTGCCCAGGTTGCCTTCTGGCCGGTCACCGCCGAGTACGAGGAATGCATGAGCACCGCCCTGACCCACTCGGCACAAAGCGCGTGCCAGGACGAGCTCAGCAACCTGGGTGGCCTCCTCCCCGACTCCTGACCGGTCCTTGCGGGTCCCGGCTAGGCGGCACCGCCCTCGCCTGGGCCTTGCCTCGCCGGGCCACGCCGGGCCGGGGCCTTGCCTCGCCGGGGCCTTGCCTCGCGGCCGCACGCCCCGTCTGGGCGCCGCCGGCCGCAGAAAAGTGGCAGCACCGCATCCGCGTGGTTGCGCCACCACTTATTTGCGGGTCAGCCACTTTTCTGGGACATAGTTGCGGGTCAGCCACTCTTTTGGGACATGGTTGCGGGGCAGCCACTCCTTTGGGGGAAGTGACACCGGCTAGGCGCGCTTTTCACGCTCCAGCAACGGCCCCGCCGCGTAACCGATGACGACGCCGACAGCCACCTCCCCGGCAATCAACAGGCCCACCCACAGCGGGTTGGGGCCCAAATCCACCAGCCGGCCGAGGCCTAGCGACGCATGAGACACCCATGCGACCACCCCGGCTGCAACACCGGCGGTCAGTCCGATCAGGGCGGCGGCCGCCAAGGTCGACAGACTTGCCGTAACCCACCGCCTTGCCACCTTGATTTCCAGCCACTCGTCGAGGTGGTTCTCGCCTTCCCGGAAGAACCACCAGCCGGCCAGCAGCCCCGCCAGAACCGGGATGGCGAGAGCCGCCAGCCCGTATTCGAGGGTGCCGGGCGGTACCGCGCCGAGGACCGGAATGGCTGGCAGTGGTCCGGCGCTGGTCGTCAGCGGAGAAATGGCGCTGCCGGACCCCAGCGCAAACCCTGCACCGGAAGCCCAGGAAAGGGTCCATACCACCAGGTTGGGCAGGAAGCCGAGCTGGGCCAGAGTCAGGGCGCTCCCGCCGACAATCCCTGCATCGAGGCGCTGATAGACGGTCGCCATTTCTGCCCAGCGCAGCCCGAGGGTGACGGCCAGCAGTAACGCCGATAACCCCAGGGACACCACCAGCGCAAGGAATCCGGACCTCAGGCAGGCCCAGGCGTAGGATCCGGCCCACCGGGAGCTCTGGCTGGTTTTCGCCAGCCAGGCGGCGCGGTCGACGCCGATCAGGCGGCTCCACGCGCCCGCCTCGCGGTACGCGCCAATCACCAGCCCCAGCCCGGCCGACAAGAGGGGAATCAGGGCGCCCGCAGCAAGCGGGACAGTCGCTTCGGCCGTAGCGCAGAGGTAGGCAACGCCGCCCCCCACCAGCGCGTAAATCCCGAGGGCACCCAGGAGCGCCTGCCACAGCTGATCGGAGTAGGAGGCCCGCGCCAGACGCCGACCGGCCCGCCAGGCAAGCAGGAACGGGATCAGGGTCAGGCCCAACGGCACGATGGAGAGGATCCCGGTGGTTCCCACACCGTCCGGGTTGGCCGGTGCGAAAGTCACTTCCAGAGGCACTCCGTGGATGAGGAGCCACGCCTGGCCGCCCAACTGCAGCATTCCGGTAGGCGTCCGATCGGCGAATCCACCCGCCAGCCATACGGCGGCCAGGGGAACCAGGATCAACAGAGCGGAAATCACTGCTGCCTGGGCCAGCTCGAACACACCCTGCAGCCACAGGGGCATGGGCAGGGCACGCCGACCGGGCACACGGAGAGGAAGTTTCATCTCTTCAATGGTGCCACCGGCAGCTGCCTCCGACGTTCAGCGACTCGGTGCCACGCGCCGGTTCAGCCGCGCCAGGTCCCGGCCCTAGAGCAGGAGATCCAGCAATCCCTTGACCAGCGCAGCCGTGGCCCCGAAGAAAGCGATCACAATCACAAATAACCGGGCATGGTCGTCCTTGATGAACCGGGAGAGCTTCTCACCGGCGAAGATTCCGACGACGATCACAACGCCGATCGCCGACCACATCCACCATTGCAGGGCGGGGGCATCGGTGGGGTCAAGACTGAGCTTGACCGCGAGGGTGATGAGCCCGATCACCACGAAAAACGGCTGCAGAGTTGCCGCGAAAGGGCGTTGCGGCCAACGGGACAGCAGGGCGTAGGCGCTGACGGCGGGCCCGCCCACACCAGCCATTGCATTGGTGAGGCCGGCGGTGAACCCCGCAACTGCCTTCGGCGCATTGCCGCGCACCACCACCGACGAGCGCTGCAACACCAGCGACACCGACAGCGCCACCAGGACAACGCCGCCAACCGTCACCGACAGCGGGGCCGAGGGGAGCATCACCGCGGCAATCGAACCGGGAATCGAGCCGAAAACGGAGGGGATGACCATCCACCGGAACATGCTCCAGTCGATGTCCTTCCAGACCCTGCCGACAATCAGGGCCGAGGACACCACCCCGCAAATATTGACCAGCACCACTCCCTCATGCGGGCCCAGGATGATCACCAGGAACGGCGCGATGAGCAGGGCGAAACCCAGGCCGGCGATCCGCTGGGCAATTGCTCCGAGCAGGATGGAGAACAGAACGATGAAGAAGATACCGGTTGCCACAGATGACACAGTACGCCTGGGCAACTGTATTTGGAGTTTCCATGACGGCCGCCCGACGTCGACCGCTAGGCTGGTGAAATGCCTACAGCTACTACGGCCCTGCACATTGCTGACTGGCGTCAGCAGGTATTCGAGCTCTACGGGCAAGTGCGCGAAAGCGCGCAGGCCGGTTCGCCGTCGTCCGCGCATGACCTGTGGCGCGCGGGCCGGGACAAGCTGTTCGCCAGCCATCCCGCTTCCCCGCTCGACGCGACGGCTGTGGCCGCCTTCGACGGTCTCGCGGTGGCCCCGTACCAGCCGGAGTACCGGTTCGAGGCAGTGATCGACGACGACGGCGTGGGCGAGGAAATGGACGTCCCCACCGGCACGGACGGTACGGTGACCTTCCAGCGGCTGGGCACGGTGGGGCTCGACGGCGTCGGACGCCTGGCGCTATGGCGGCTCGCGTCGTACGGCGGCGGGCTGTTCCTGCCGTTGCGCGACGGGTCTGCTGGCACGGCCGGCGGGACCTACGGCGGTGGCCGCTACGTGCTGGACACGGTGAAGGGTGCACACCTTGGCGTTGTCGGCGAACGGCTGATCATCGACCTGAACTTCGCCTACAACCCGTCGTGCGCCTATGACGAGGCGTGGGCCTGCCCGCTGCCGGGTATCGACAACCGGGTGGACACCGAGCTGCGTGTCGGGGAACTGTACTCCACCTACTAGAGGCCCAGCCAGACAAGTCTGCCCGGTCGTGGGCAGGCTTTATCATGGAGCTAAGACACCTGACAACCCTCTGGAGGCTCACATTACGGACACTGCCGCCCAACACGATATTTACTTCGGCGCGCCGGAGCCGGTCAATGAGGCCGAAGTCCTTGAGTCCGCGTCGCGCGACGCCGTCGCACGATTCAACGACCGCACCGACATCACCACCGTCAAGCGCCGGTTCACGCTGATCAACCAGAACACCACGCCGCACCAGGCCATGGTCGAGGACCTGCTGTTCATCCGCGCCGCGCTTGAGGACGCCGACATCGAGTACCTGTTGGTGCGCGGAAATGACGAGCGCCCAGTCATCGCCATCGATCTCAAGTTCCGTGAACGCCTCCGGGAGGCGTTGGTCACCGCCTGCAAGAACGAGCCGTTTTACTCGCGCACCGTCGACACGAAGCGCCGGACCACCCTGCTGGTCACCGATGGCTCCCTCTCCCACAGCGGCAAAGCGCGGATCTTCCGACTGTTCCGCCCTCGGATTGAACCGATCGGCGGCCTGTCCTTCGGCCCCTCGGCCGGTGTGCAGATTGAACTTTGGAAGCTCGACGGCGACACCATCGAACTGCCGGTCGAGAATTCATTGACCCGCCGGACCCTCCCCTCCTCCGAGGTGGTCCGCGGCTCAGTCGAGCGACACGGCCTGATGTGGCCCACCATCGACAACATGTTCGCGGACCATGCGACGGATATCGACTTCGAAATCGATCTGGTCTTCTCCTGGGTGGATGGTAGTTCGCCCGAATACCAGGCAGCCAGGGCGGCCCGGATGAAGGACGCAGTGGTGGGCGAAGGCGACGACCATGAGGCCAGGTTCCGCCAGATCAACGAACTCAAATATGCCCTGCGATCGGTCTACATGTTCGCGCCGTGGGTCCGGCGGATCTTCATCGCCACCGATTCGGAGTGCCCCGAGTGGCTCGCCGATCACCCCTCGGTCACGCTGGTCCGCTCGGAGGAACACTTCAGGGACACGTCGGTGCTTCCCACCCACAACTCGCAGGCGGTCGAGAGCCAGCTGCAGCACATTCCGGGTTTGTCGGAGCACTTCCTCTATTCGAACGACGACATGTTCTTCGGCCGTCCGGTATCTCCCGAGATGTTCTTCTCCCCCGGCGGGATTACCAAGTTCATCCAGGCTGACACCCGCATTGGGTTGGGGGACAACGACGCCGAACGGAGCGGCTTCGAAAACGCCGCGCGGGTCAACCGGAGGCTACTGCACGACCGGTTCGGCCGGATCACCACCCGACACCTTGAGCATACGGCTGCACCCTTGCGCCGCAGCGTCCTGCTGGAAATGGAAGAGGTGTTCGCAGCCGAGTTCTCCGCGACCGCAGCCTCACGGTTCCGTGCCAAGGACAACATTTCGGTCACCAACTCGCTGTACCACTACTACGCGTTGCTGACCGGCCGGGCCGTCACCCAGGAATCCGCCAAGGTGGCCTACATTGACACCACCATGCGGTCGGGGCTGCGCAGCCTGAACAAGCTGCTGGATAAACGGCATACGGACTTCTTCTGCCTTAATGACGGGAGCTTCCCGGAGGTTCCCGCGGAGGAGCGGGCGCACCTGGTCACCGACTTCCTGGAGAAGTATTTCCCCCTCAAGGCGCCCTGGGAAAAGTAGGTACCGCGAGGTGGAGGGCCGGAGCGAGGTGGGGGTCGAGCTGAGAAGGGCTTAGGCGATACCCGACCGTCGGCCAGCGAACCGGTGCTCAGGCTCCGGTGAGCTGGCGCTGAGGGGTCGCTTCGGCGATGCGTACCCCGGCGGCGTCGAGCCGGCGGCGTGTTTCCACGAGAGGCACGGTTTCCCCGACGGGCCGGTAGGCACCGATCGGGACCACCGAGTGGACGATCGTGTCGTCGTACACGTGCACCAGGTTGTAGGCCTGGGCGCCGTCCTGCCCGCGGGTGCCGCCGCCGTCGTACCCCAGATCCTGGGTGTAGCAGGTGGCCGAGGCCACCGACACCGGCACCCCGGCAAAGGTGGCGGTGGTCGAGTAGTGCAGATGCCCGGCCAGGATGCCGCGCACATCGGTGCCGCGGACGACGTCGGCCAGCTGGCGTTGGCCACGGAGTTCCACCAGGACCGATAGGTCCTGTACACACGGAATCGGAGGGTGGTGCAGGGCGAGCAGCGTGCCGTTGGGCGCCGGGGTCAAAAGCTCGTTGGCGAGCCACACCAGCTGCTCGTGGCTGAATTCGCCGTGGTGGTGGCCGGGGACCGTCGAGTCCAGGGTGATGATGCGCAACCCGTTGATGAGGTAGCTGCGGTCGATTGGCGCTGTGTCTGGTGCCTGGTCGAGCAGACCGACCCTGAAGTTGGCCCGATCATCATGGTTGCCCATGGCCCAGATTACCTCGGCGCCAAGTTTGGCCGCCGCCGGTTCAACAATGGCGCGGAGCTTCGCGTAGGCATTGGCTTCACCCTTGTCGGCCAGGTCCCCGGTGAAGACCAACGCCTCGGGTCGGGCGCCAGAGCCCTCGAGTTCGGAAAAGATCTGACGTAACCGGGCTTCGCTATCCACCGCCCCGTACAGTGGCCCGGGCCCGCCGAGCAGGTGAGTGTCGCTGAGGTGGAGGATAAACTGCTGCGGCCGAGGATGTTCGGCCGTCCGGTAATTCATGGTGACCTTCTAGGTAGCTGGCGGTAACCGTTTACAACCTAATTGACCTCCATCAAAGCAGAGATCAAGCCAATAGCGGGTGAACAGAGCCCGGCAAGTCGGATAACGCTGCGGGTTTGGGGGGGAGGAAGGGGGGTCCCCCGTCAGGCCCAACACC
>NZ_JBTNDW010000006.1:0-196675 GCF_054510775.1 Arthrobacter sp. TMT4-20
GACACCCACCCTTCCCCCCCCCCTCCCCCCCCCCCCCTCCCCCCCCCCCCCCCCCCCCCCTCTCCCTACCTCTTTCCCCCCCCCCCCCCCCCCCCCCCCCACAACCGACTGTCAGTCAAGGGTCAGTGCTTCCGGGGTGCTCGGCGTGTGACTGAAGCTAGGCCCGTCATGAGCGCCAGGGCAACCGCGGCAAATCCGGCCAGGACTACAGGGACCGGGTAGCTGGGCGCGTCAGCCGCCGACTGAATATTGGCGCCTCGGTTTGTCGCTGCCTCGCCACCGGACACTGCACCTTCGCCACCCGTACCAGTACCCCCGCCGCCGGTACCAGTACCAGTACCAGTACCACCATTGCCTGTGCCGCCGCCGACTCCGCTGCCGGAGCCGAATCCTGACCCAGCCTCGGTTTCAGTTGGGGTCGGTGTTGGGCCCGGAGCGGTAGTGGTTTCCGTGGGAGCAGGGACCGGTGTTGTCATGGTCGGGGTGGGTACCGGTGCTGTAGTGGTTGGCGCCACCGTTGGAATCGGCGTTGCCGTCGGGGCTCCGGTCGGCGGTGCCGTCACCGTGGGGACTCCGGTGGGTGTCACCGTGGGGACTCCGGTGGGTGTCACCGTGGGGGCTTCTGTGGGTGTCACTGTGGGGGCTTCTGTGGGTGTCACTGTTGGCGTCACCGTGGGAGTCGCTGTTGCTGTGGGAGCTTCTGTCGCAATGTTGCAGGGCGAGCTGGTGAACACGTTGTTGTCGAGTGTCACAGCACCTTCCCTGGCGAGTGCACGCCCATCGATGGTCGCGCCACCATTCACACTGATCGAGGTCAGCGCGAGGATGGTCCCAGCGAAAGCGGTACCGGTACCAATCGTCGCCGAACTACCGACCTGCCAAAAGACGTTGCAGGCCTGGGCGCCGTTGATGAATTGGACGCTGCTGTTCGAACCCGTCGTGAGGGTTGACCCGGCCTGAAAAACGAAAACGGCATTGGGGTTGTTTTGGCCGTCGAGTGTCAATGCCCCATTGAGTCCGAGGGCGGTGGCGTTGGTATACACGCCTTCCACCAGAGTGAGCCCGCCAAGCTCCTGCGCCACGCTGGCTGTACTGGGTTCGCCCGCAGCATTGTCGTAGGCAATTCCAAGATCTGACTTAGCCTGAACAGCCGTTGCGTTCGCAACGTCCTGCCCCGCCGATACCCCAGGCGGGAAACCTGTCACCGACGTCCCCGGGCTTAGCCCGAGCCGGCGGTCGAGGACACTATTTCCGGTATTGGTGACAGTCGATCCGGCGAGTACTGAGTAGTTTGCCGCAGTCCCCAGTAGCGGTGCGTCAGCGGCAAACGCTGACGGCTGCCCGGTGAGAGCTCCCACCAGCACCATGAACCCGGCGGTGGTAGCGGCAACAACACCCACCACGGCCCGCGTCTGTGGACTGGCAAAGTGAGTAGATTGACGATGGCTTCGAGTAGTGCCCATATGGATGCCTTCCAGCAGCGAGAGAGTGCGTCCAAGATCGCGATCCCACTGCTGAAACGTTCACAGTGAAAGACCTCGATTGAGTCGCGAGAGAGAGGAGACGAAATGCAGGATAGGTGGCAAACAGTAAACCAAAGGGTACTTAGCGTTCCGCCTGCTTCTGTCAGAATAACCCCTACGCCGAGAAAAAAATTAACAATTACGGAAGTTTTAACCTTTGTGAATCAGTTTCACCCACCGGGCTTGCCCCTTCAATTTGGCCAGGTGCGGCAGTAAGCTTCCGGCATGGCCATCGCTCGCTATCCCAGTGTCGTCATTGACTGCCCCGATGCGGCGTCCCTCGCAACCTTCTACGGGGCACTGCTCGGGTGGAAAGTGGATGCCAACGACGGTTGGGCGGATATCCGCCCCGACGACGGGAGTAACTGCATCTCATTTCAGCAGGTGGCAGATTACCGACCTCCTGCCTGGCCGGACCAGGGCAGCCCACAGCAGATGCACTTCGACCTGATGGTTGAAAACCTGGACGAAGGCGAGGCTGTGGTCCTCGGCCTCGGTGGTACCAAGGCCGAGGACCAGCCCGGTGAAACCTTCCGGGTCTTCCTTGATCCGGTGAGCCACCCCTTCTGCCTGTGTGTCGCGTAGGCAGCGCCATGCAGATAGGATCCCTGGCTGATATCGAGCTGAACATTCCTGAGCAACTGATCCGCAACGGGTAGGAGCACACCACGAGGCACCAGGACGTTGTATAACGGTTGGCTCACGTAACCAAGTCGTGCTGTCGGTTGGCGCGCCGCATCGGTAGTGTCCAAGCTATCTACCGACCAATCCTTACGAAAGCACAGCCCGTGAAGAAGTTCTCGCCCCTTCTTGCCCTCCCCATCGCAGCCCTGCTCCTTGCCGGCTGCGGTTCCAACACTGAGCCCTCGGCGGAGGTGACCAGTCCAGAGTCGAGCGCCTCCCCCGCCGCCACGTCGTCGGCCACCCCCACGCCGACCCCTGAGGGTTCGTCGTCGCCTGCGGAAACTCCTGACGCTCCCGAATCGGCTGGTCCCGTACCGGGCACCGAACCGTCAACAGCACCGGTGCCCGAACCGACCGAGGACGCTACCAATGTCACAGCGCCGACAGAAGCGCCAATCACCGAAACGTCCGAACCTCCGATTCCCGGGTTGTCGGGTTCTTACGATGACCTCGAACTGGTCTCCACCTGGGATGGGCTACGGGTGGTCCGCCATGTCGGAACCACCTGGAACGTCGTCGGCTCCGGCTATGCACCCGGTGCGGAAATCCAGATGAACTTCGGACCCGCCCAAACCGATTCGTCGCTGATCGGATACCCCCTTGTGTATGCCGACGCCAACGGCAACTACACCTTCCAGATCAGCCTGGCACCAGATCTCGCGCCCGGCGATTACGGCCTCATGGCCATTCCTACGGGTCTTGGTTTCGAGGAGTCGGAGGCAGCCAAGCGGTTTGCCCTCATTGAGGTTGTCTCCACCTGGGCGCCGTAAACCGCCCAGGTGGAGACACCGCCGGCTCCCCTCGGGATGCTACTGCTCCAGCTTGATTGCCTTCCGTAAGCTCAGCGCCCCACCACCCTGCATGACTGCACGTCGGTAGATCTTCTCGCCGACGTGCAGCAAGGCAACGGCTGCCGCCAAGGCGATCACCAGTGATAGGAGTGGCTCCCAGAGAGCCACCGGCGAGTTCAGTACCCGGATCGGCATCGCCACCGATGACACCACGGGGAGGTAGGAAGCCACCACCAGGAGTTGGCCGGAGGCGAACAATCCGACAAAGAGAGCCGCAAAGATCAGGGCCATCACCGGCGTCGAATTATTGTTCAGATCCTCCGGCCTGCTTGCCAGCGACCCGAGAACAGCCCAGATCGCGGCGAGGATCAGAAATCCGAAGAGGAAGAACACCAGGAACCAGCCCGAAGCCGGAATGATACTTCCCACCAGATCGGCTGTGTCAGTCAGGTTCAGGGCCAGCAGGGCAGCACCGCCGTAGAGGGCTAGCTGGACCATGGCCAGGATGGTGTTGCCCAACACCTTGCCGTAGAGCAGCTGGCGGATCGGGATTGCGGTAGCCAGGATTTCCACCACCCGGTTCTGCTTTTCCTCGACCACCGAGTTGGCAATGGCCATGCCGAAGATGATTGATGCCATATAGAACAGGAAGCTGAAGACGAATCCGGCGATCGTAGCGAGCAACTGGTTTTCTTCGCTGCCTTCCAGCAGGGATTGTTCCAGGTCGGCCCCCGATAGCAGCTGCTCCGCCGTGGTTCCTGCCGCAGCGGCGTTCTGACCCAACACATACTCGTTGAGCGACTCGTCAATCTGCTGGCTGATCCCCGAATCGACCTCGGTCTTTCCCGTGAGCTGCCAGCTACCGTCGGTTTCCCGCAGCAACGCAGCGTCAGCTTCCTCGGCACGTACCAGTTCCACGGCAGCATCCGCGGACGCTGCGACGACGGCGGTGAAGGTGACGTTCCCGTCGTCGGCCTGGCCCGCCTGATCGGCGAGCTCGACGACGGCAGCGGCCGCTGAATCGGACTGCACGGCAACCGTGAAGTCGTCGCCGCGGTTCATCATGAAGGCGTTGAACACAACGCCAGCGACGATCAACACCAGCGTGACGACCGTGCTGATCGCATAGCTGCGATCCTTCGCCTTGATCATGACCTCACGCAGCGTCACGATCAGCCAGGGCGGTTGGGTTCCTGGTGGCTGCGGTCTGGGCCCCGATGCTGGCGACGGCGCGCCGCCGTCGCGCTCTTTGACTGGCGTTTCGGTGCTCATTGGGAGACCTCCCGGTAGATTTCGCTCAGGCTGGGCCTGATCCGGCTGAATTCGTGCACACTGCCGCGGGTCATCGCTGAGGCGAGCACGCGCTGCGCGGCGTCGTCGTCGTCGAATTCCACCACCGCGTCCTGTCCTGCGACGTCGATGACCCGCACCCCGGCTTCCTCACGCACCCAGCCGGCATCGGGGGTGACCGTCATCCGGTGGCGCCGGGGTGCTTTTGCCCGGAGGTCGTCGCCGGAGCCGGACGCTACGAGGCGCCCTTGCCGCAGGACCACCAGGTTGTCGCACAACCGGTCCACCAGGTCCAACTGGTGGCTGGAGAACAGCACCGGCACTCCGTCGGCTGTCCGGTCCCGCAACAGTTCGACCATCGAGTCGACTGCTACCGGGTCCAGCCCGGAAAACGGCTCATCGAGGATCAGAACCGTGGGCCGGTGAAGCAGCGACGCGGCAATCTGGACGCGCTGCTGGTTCCCGAGGGACAACGATTCGAGTTTGTCCTTGCCGCGGCCGCCGAGCTGAAACCGATCCAGCAGGTCCTGGGCTTGCGCCCGCGCGTCGGAGGCCGTCATCCGATGCAGTTGGCCGAGGTAGACCAGCTGATCGAGAATGGGCTGCTTCGGGTACAGTCCCCGCTCCTCGGGCATGTAACCAAAGGTTGACCGGTCGTCGGCTGTAATGGGTCGGCCGTCCACCAGCACCTGCCCACCATGCGATGTGAGCACCCCCATGATCATCCGCATGGTGGTGGTTTTACCGGCACCGTTGGCGCCAACAAATCCGGTCATCTGACCGGACGGGATGGTGAAGCTGACGTCGTCGACAGCGGTATTCTCACCGAATCGTCGCGTGAGGTTCTGGACCTGCAGCATGTGGTGTCCTCCTGTAGATTTCCCTGGAATCAACCCTAGACAACGCCCCCGCCCGGGGGATGAGTCAAAAGGCTGAACCTGCTACTCCCCCGGACGGATGAGACCACTTTCGTAGGCGAAGACCACGGCCTGCACCCGGTCCCGAACCTGCACCTTCGCCAGCAACGATGACACATGCGACTTGACGGTGGCCTCCGCCAGAAAGAACCTACCGGCCAGTTCGGCATTGCTGAGACCGGTCGCCAGGCTGGAGAGAATTTCCTTCTCCCGCTGGGTCAGCGAGTCAAGCCGTTTGCGGAGTTCAGCGCTGGGCTGGGCACCGGGGGTGGTCTCCCCCGCAGCCTCGAGGGACCTGGCGAAGCGTTCGATCACACGAACGGTCACCTCGGGTGCGAGCAGTGCGTACCCGCCGGCAACCGCCTGCACCGCGGCGATCAGATCGTCAGGATCGGCGTTCTTCAGGAGAAACCCGCTGGCTCCGCTGCGGATAGCGTCAAAGAGATAGTCATCGCGTTCGAAGGTGGTCAGGATGATGACTTTCCCGCGGCCGGCCCGGGTGATCAGCTCGGTAGCCTGGATGCCATCCATGAGTGGCATCTGCACGTCCATCAGGATCACATCGACCTCGTGCTGGTGGGCGAAATCAACCGCCTCCTGACCGTTGGTGACCTGACCGACCACCTCAATGTCCTCCTCGATGGAGAGCATGGTGGCGAAGCCTGCCCGAACCAGGGCCTGGTCATCGGCAAGCAGAACGCGGATCGAATCCATGGAATGTCTTTCTGGGTTAGTGAACGAGGAACCTGGCGCGGACACGCCAGCCGCCTTCGGAGCGTGGTCCAATTTCGGCAGTGCCCCGGTGCAGTGCCACCCGTTCTCGGATGCCCTGCAGACCAAACCCGGACCCTGGCTCGGATTTGGGACGCGGCATCCCATTGTCCACTGTTTCGAGCTCGACCCACCGCTGGTCGCCGACGAGTCCGGTCCGCACCGTCATCACCGCGGAACCGGCGGTCGAGTGGCGCCGCACGTTGGTGAGCGATTCCTGGGCCGTCCGGAATAGCGAAAGGGCCAGTGGTGCCGAAACTCTCGCCAGTGCGCCGGGGATGTCTTCCACCATGCCAAACTTGACGGTCAGCCCAAGCTCCCGATGCTGGCGGGCCAGTGCTTCCAGATCGTCCAGGCCGGGTTCGGGGCGCCGCCCGCCGTCGTCGGTGTCGCCGAGATCGGTGCTCTCGGATCGGAGCACGCCAAGGAGGTTCCGCATATCCGTCACGGCTTGCCGGCTCGCTTGCTCGATGGTGCGCAGTGATTCGACGGCGACCTCCGGCCGCTTCTCGATAACCCGGCGTGCCGCACCCGCCTGAACGCCGATCACCGAGACGTGGTGCGCGACGACGTCGTGCAGTTCACGCGCGATTCGCAGCCGTTCCTCCACCACCGCACGCCTCGCCAGCTCGTCGGCCTGACGGGTGATCTCCGCGGCCTGTTCGGCGAGCTGGGTTCGCTGCAAGGCGTTGCGCCACGAGGTCATTCCGGCCAGGATGGCGCCGCCAAAGTAAGCGAAGTTCACCAGAAAGTTGTAAAGCGCCACCGATGCCAACGGATCGAGGATCCCGCCAACGAAGTCAGGGTTGTCTTCACTCTGCGCCAGGACACCGTCGAAGGTGTTGGCCACCGTCAGGGCGAGGATGAGCCACAGGGCCATCGCCGCCACCACCACCGCTATGCCCAGCCACAACATCCGACGGTCCTTGGCCCACGCAATAGCCGAATACAGGGAGGCAAAATACGCCACCTGGTACGAGAGCTGAAGCGACACCAGGGGGGACAGCAGGCTCAGCCCGATGAAGAGGGCTGACATCGCCAGCATCACCAGCACCGGGTATTTGCGCCGGAGCACCAGGGGAACGATCATCAGTGCCAGCACTCCGTGCTGGACCCATACCGGGTGGTTGTCCTCCTCCACCATCCCAAAGCCGCGGGTCAATTCCAGGGCGAACGCGCTGACCAGCGCGAAGATGACGACGCCGATGACGTCCCTGCGGAGCTCATCCTTTGTGGGACCGGGGCGTTCCCAGTTGTTGTCGTGGTCCCCGACCGTCTGGGATTTCAGCCGGGCGAGGAGGTTCACCGGTCCGGCCTTCCGGGAGCAGGGCGCGCGGGATCCATCATGAGTGCCAGTTTAGTCAGCGGGTGGTGCGCCCCGACTCCCCCGCACGGCCTAGTCCGATCGGATGACCTCCCCCCCCTCCTCGCTTTGGATCGAGTCAACACATATGACAGGTTTGGTGCCGGAATGTGGCTATTTGTGTTGACTCGATCCGGGTTGGAGTGGGGCTGGGAAGAGGAACGCTGATCGGTTGTATGATTCCGGTGGGGGATGTCATGGTGGTCCCTTGACCTCGCTCTCAAGGAACTTGTTATGACGTTTGGCCCCAGTCCCCGGCATCCGAAAAGTTCCTGGCTGACTCGATCAATCGCTTCCGCTGCTGCTGCAGCCCTGCTGGCCGGGTCGATCACGGCGCTGCCCGCCTTCGCTGGGCAACAGTCCGACAAAACCACTGGGGTTGTCGAGGCGCCGACTACGGACACCAATCCCGCAGACCATCCTGCTGACCGCTTCATTGTGAAGTTCGACGGCAACGGCGACGGCACCAGCGAACGGGGTACGACCTACCAGAACACCGTCAACAGTCTCGGGATACCGGTCACCGAGGTAGGCGTCACCGTCGATGGTGCAACGGTGGTGGAAGCGACAGAGGACCTGACTGCCGAACAATCGGACGGCGTCGTCGCCGCTCTGGAATCGCGCGGGGATGTCGAATACGCCGAGGTCGATGTTTTCATGCAGCCGACGGCGATCGCCCCGGACGATGGCCTGTACGACTCCCAGTGGAACCTGTTCGAGGCGGAGGCGGGGATGCGCGTCGATTCGGCCTGGGAGCGGTCAACTGGTGCGGGGGTGACGGTGGCTGTCATTGACACCGGGATTACGGAACATAGCGATTTGGCTGGGAACATCATTCCCGGCTACGACTTCATCACCAGCCCACAGATCGCCGGTGATAATGACGGCCGTGATTCAGACCCGACCGATGAAGGCGACCAGTGCAATTCCGATCCGTCGTCCTGGCACGGAACCCACGTAGCCGGAACGATTGGCGCCGTAGCGAACAACTCCCAGGGCATTGCCGGCGTCGCCTACGACTCACAGATTCAGCCAATCCGCGCTCTTGGAGCCTGCGGTGGGTACACCAGCGATGTTGCTGCCGCCACCCTCTGGGCCGCCGGCGGCAGCGTGCCAGGCCTCCCCCTGAACCCCACCCCGGCGAAGGTCATCAATCTCAGCCTCGGCGGCGCCGGCACTTGCGGGACAACCTTCCAGACCGCCATCAACTACGCAAACAGCCAGAACGCCGTCGTGATAACCGCCGCGGGCAATGAAAACACCTTCGCAAAATACACGACGCCAGCGAACTGCAACAACGTAGTTGTGGTCGGGGCCACCGGTCGTGAGGGAAACAAGGCCAACTACTCGAACCACGGGCCCGAAGTCGATGTAAGCGCTCCCGGCGGCGATGCGTCGACCGGCCGCTCCAGCGCAATCCTGTCCACCCTGAACAGCGGAGCCGCCGGCCCGGAGACCGAGAGCTACGGCTATCTACAGGGGACCTCGATGGCGACGCCCCATGTGGCGGGCGCCGCGGCGCTGATGCTGTCGGTTGATCCGTCGCTTACCCCGGCGCAGGTCGAGGCACAGCTCAAGGCGACCTCCCGCCCATTCCCTGGAGTTTGCTACACCGGAGGTTGCGGAACTGGGCTGGTTGATGCCGCGGCGGCAGTGAAAGCGGTAGCACCGGCCGTTAATCCGCAGGCATTCAGTGACGTTCCGGTGGGCATGAAGTTCCAGCGGGAAATGTCGTGGATGGCGGCCAGCGGAATAAGCACTGGGTGGACCGAATTTGACGGGGCCCGAGCATACCGGCCTCTGACAGCAGTGAACCGTGACGCGATGGCCGCGTTCATGTACCGCATGGCGGGCAGCCCGGCGTTCACTCCCCCAACAAGATCACCGTTTGCCGATGTGGATACCAGCCAGAAGTTCTATCTGGAGATGGCCTGGCTGGCATCCACCGGCATCAGCACCGGCTGGGCTGGACCCAATGGCACAAAAACCTACCGTGCCCTCACCCCAGTGAACCGTGACGCGATGGCCGCGTTCATGTACCGGTTCTCCGAGGACTACTGACGTGACTGACCCTGACAGGACCGGTTCCACGACTAGGCGCTCAGCGCCTTCTGCTTGATCAGGGTGTACTCCTCATCGGTGATCGTCCCCGCATCGAGGAGTGCCCTCGCCTTATTGATTTCGTCACTGAGACTGACACCGGACACCGACCGGATATACGCGGACTGGGCGTCATGCCGGGCGACTGTCTGCTGTTCGTTCCGAGCCGTCATGCCGTCGCCGCGGGCGATGAGATACACGAGGATCGACAGGAAAGGCAAGAAAATGAGGCCGACCAGCCAGGCTGCCTTATGCCATCCTTTGAGGGTCTTGTCCCGGAAAAGATCAGCGATGACTGAGAACAGAATTGTGACAAAAGCCAGCACCGCGTAGATCCAGAAAAGGAACCAGAAGATGCTCCAAAAACTGTTCCAGAAATCCATAACTACTCCCTAGAGAAGGTGACGCCCGTTGAGCGTCGCATGTTGACTGGCACCGCGAGTGCGTTACCGGGCTAGCGTCCGCTGTTTGATGAGCTCGTATTCCTCGGCGCTGATGGTTCCCGCATCGAGGAGAGCGTGGGCCTTGGAAATCTCGTCGCTGATGCTGGGACCGGCGGCCGACCGGATGTACTCGGCTTGCGCCTCCCTGCGTTCGGTGACCAGTCGCTGGCCCCGGTCCGCCATCCCGTCCCCCCGTGTGATCAGGTAGACCAGGATCGAAATGAACGGGACAAACACCAGGAAAACAAGCCATACCGCTTTGAGCCAACCGGACAGGGTCTCGTCGCGAAACAGATCTGCCACAACCGAGAACAACAGGGTCAGGAAGGCGATTACGGCATAGATCCAGATCAGTAGCCAAAAGAAGTCCCAGATTGTTGAAAGGATTTCCACTTTTACTCCTTCAGCGACGTGCGCGGGTTTTCACGACCTGCGGTGGGGTCCCGATGCTTGTACCTCAGCACTGTGCCCCTGCGCAGAGGTAACCACATCACCCGCATTGGATGAACCAACGTTTTCTTCTGCTGTAGGTTGGCCATAAGCGCCCTTGCTGCTCTGAGCGGTTCGCCAGCAGATGGGCTACTGAACAGCAAGGTCTCAGCCATGTACACACCCCCACGCACCAACTCTCCTGCTGCTTTCGCGAGCCTCCTGAACTGGTTGCGCCGAACACGGCCCTTCCCCTACCCGCGGGAGGTGGCTGTCTCCGCCATGGCCCTGTTCTATCTGGTGGGTGGCGTGGCGATGCTCCTCGTCCTGGTTTTCCCCCACCCGAGCACGTTGAATGATCGCCTTCTGATCGGACTGGGAGTGTTCCTCATCGTGATCGGTCTACCCGTCTACAAGCTGCGGCACCGGACTCCGCTGGCGCTTCTGCCGTGGCTGTTGGCTGCTGGCACAGCGGTCATCACCGCGCTGACCGCTACCGGCGGCAGTACTTCGGTGACAGTGTCATTCAGCTTTTTTTACCTCTGGGTGATCATCTTTGCGCTGCTGTTCCTGAATCCGCTGGTGGCCGCCGTGGAGATCGGATTCGCCGCCGTCGCCTACCTCAGCGTCGCAGTGCTCCCCCAGGAGCAATCCACCCACCAGTTGACCGCCTTTGAACCGATCGCACTTTTCACCGTCGTTACCACCACCGGTGGTGTCATCATGTGGCTATCCCAGGCCCGTGAACACAGCGAGATTGACCCGCTGACCCTTGTTATGAACCGTCGAGGCCTGGACCGGATCCTTCAAGCGGCTCTGAGCGGGGACGATCCAACTGGCAAGAGGCTGGTCGCGGGACTGATCGACGTCGATCATTTCAAGAGCGTGAACGATCGTCAGGGTCACGCGGCAGGCGACCGGCTATTGGAGGAACTTGCGGGCGCCTGGCAGAGGGTACTGAGGTCCGGTGACACCCTGGGGAGGATCGGCGGCGACGAGTTTGTCGTTCTATTACCCGGTTGTTCCGCGAGCGAGGCAGACGACATCCTTGAACGTCTCCGGGCAGCAGCGCTTGATCTGCAGGTGACCTGCTCGGTGGGGGCGGCCCTGTCCGAGGATCAGGACAGCGCGTCGCTGCTCCTCGGCCGGGCCGATACCGCGCTGTATCAGGCGAAGAACCTTGGGCGTAACAGGGTTGCGTGGGCTGTCGCCTGAACCAGGAGCCGGGTGAGCGCCACCATCCCTGCCGAATCTCCATCCGGACCATATACTTGAAGCATGCTGATCACTCGCCTCAACCGAGGCCCACGCACCCGGTTCTCCGCTCTCAAACAGTTTGGAATTGAACTGTGAGCGGCGGTCTCGTCGCCCTGCTGGACGATGTCGCAGCCCTCGCCCGCATAGCGGCTGCCTCGGTGGATGATGTTGCTGCTGGCGCCGCCAAGGCTGGCGCCAAAGCGGCAGGCGTGGTGATCGACGACGCCGCCGTCACCCCGCAGTACATGTCCGGGGCGGACCCGTCCCGCGAACTGCCGATGATCAAGCGAATCTTCTGGGGCTCGCTCCGTAACAAGCTGCTGATCATTCTGCCGGCATTGCTGCTCATCAGTGCCTTCATCCCGTGGATCATCCCATTCATCCTCATGCTGGGCGGCACCTACCTGTGCTTTGAGGGTGCCGAGAAGGTCTGGCACAAGCTCCGCGGGCATCACGATGCGGAGAAGGCGCCGGCGGTGGACCGGGGACCCGAGGCGGAGGCTAAAGTCACCAAAGGTGCCATCACCACCGATTTCATCCTGTCCTGCGAGATTATGGTCATCTCGATGAACGAGGTGGCTGACGAGTCGATATGGGCCAGGGCGATTATCCTCGTCGTCGTGGCGATTGCGATCACTGTGATCGTCTACGGAGCCGTTGCTCTGATCGTCAAGATGGACGACATCGGCCTGCATCTGACCACCAAAGACTCCGCTAGCTCCAAGCGATTCGGCGAGGCGCTCGTGAAGGGGATGCCCGCCGTCCTCGCCGCCATCACCTTCATCGGCACAATCGCCATGCTGTGGGTCGGCGGGCACATTATGCTGCAGGGTGTGTATGACCTTGGCTGGCACCTACCGTACGACCTGGTCCATGCCCTTGAGGCCCCGTTCGTCGGGATCGCAGTGGTCGGCGGTTTCCTGGCCTGGCTCGTGAACACCCTATGCTCAACCGTCCTGGGACTCGCCTGGGGTCTAATTGTGATGGCAGTGCTGCACCCACTGCTCAAGGTGTTGCCGTTCGGCAAAAAAGAGGGCGGACACGAAGAGGGTGACCTCCGCGCCGCAATCGCCGGACATCGGCCAGCCAAACGCGACTCCGAGCCTGCCTCCTAGCAACGACGACGGCCCTGCCGGCACGAGGGTGGCGGAGGCCTCCACTCAACGCCCTCGCCGGGGGCCTGCTAGCAGCCACCCGACGATGCCCCCGAGCACAGTAAGACCAGGAACGAGATTCCACGACAGGCCCTGCAACTCACGGATTAGTCCGGGGCTGGCTTCCAGCACCGGTGTGATCAGCGTGTAGCCGACGTAAGCCAAGACAAAACCCAGGCTGGCTCCGCCCAGCGCTCCCCAAAGCCGCCGACGGTATTCACCCCTGCCCGGTGCCGGTGGATCCTTCATGGCTCTCCTAGGGTCGCTTGTGTCTACGAGTATCGCAGGCTGCGCAACCAAACCGTTAGCATCTTCCGCAACAGGCGCTTCCCTGGGCTCATGCGGACTAATCAGACAGCTGACCCGGACTAAACAGACATTTACGGCCAAAAAAAATCCGCTGGAACAACTGATGCTTCCAGTTGTTCCAGCGGATCGTTGGTGGAGCTAAGGGGATTCGAACCCCTGACCCCCTGCATGCCATGCAGGTGCGCTACCAGCTGCGCCATAGCCCCAATTCCTTGGTGTCACCCCCGCCGAACTGGCCGAAGCAACTTGTTTAGTTTAGTCAACAATCCGCCCCCTGCAAAATCGGCGGCATCCACGCCACTTTCAGCCCCCTATTACCCTTCCAATGGGGTGGAAGGCATCGAGGACAGGCCCACATTGTGCTCGGTCAACTGCCACCGGCTGATGCCCGTGGGACCCTGATCGAGTTCCTCCAGCATCGACCAGTGGCAGTTCGAAACGCCTGAGAGCGAAGACCACAATTCGGGAGGCAGACCCATTAGCGCGGCGAGACCGGCCCGGATCGAACCCCCGTGGCTCGCAACCACCAGCGTCTGCCCGGCGGTGAGGCTGGAGACGGCGTCGAGCGTCCCTGCGGCCATCCGCCGCCCGACGTCGACCCGGCTCTCTCCGCCACCGGCACGCACCGCAGGTTCACCGGATCGCCAAGCCGTCTGGTCGGCAGGAAACCGCGACGCGATCTCGGCAAACGCCAACCCCTGCCACTGACCGGCGAAGGTTTCGCGAACCCGTGGGTCCAGTTCAACTGAAAGCCCGGTGAGGGAGGCCAGCTCAGCCGCAGTATCGGCGGCCCGACCCAGGTCTGAGGACACCAGACGCGTGGGCGCCAGATGAGCCAGCTCGGCGGCAGCCTCACGGGCCTGCTGCTTGCCCAACTCGTCGAGCGGAATGTCTTCCTGACCTTGAAACAGGCCCCTTGCATTCCAATCAGTCCGCCCGTGCCGCCAAAAAATGATCCTCCGAGCGCCAGCCGATTCAGTGGCGGCGAACCTCACTCGGCAGCGGAAGCGGCGTCAGCCGAAGCCGGCGGCGTGGTGTCGAGCTGCAGGTCGATAACCGGGCAGTCTCCCCACAGGCGCTCCAGTGCGTAGAAGACACGGTCCTCCTCATGCTGGACGTGGATGACGACGTCGAGGTAATCCAGCAGTACCCATCGGCCCTCGCTGCGCCCTTCACGGCGAACAGGCTTCAGCCCCTGCTTGGACAGCTCTTCCTCGATACCATCGACGATCGAGTTGACCTGCCGTTCGCTGGATGCCGAGGCAACCAGAAAGACGTCGGTAATTGCCAGCCGTTCGCTGACATCAATAGCAACAATGTCCTGACCGATTTTCTCCGATGCTGCATGTGCAGCAGCCCGGGCAATCGCGATGGACGTTTCGTTAGCGCTCACTTATCTCCTTGGGTGTGGTCAGCCGTCTTGTTCAATTGAAGACACCTGAAATCATCATGATTCCGGTGACCAGCGCCAAAGCGCCCAGACTGACAATGGAATATTGCAATAGCTGCAGGCGCTTGACGCGCGCCAGCCCCGCCGTCATGGCATCGAGTGGTTCAAGCCCGTGAGCGGTGCGCGCCCCAATGGGAACGGCCGCGTCCGAGGCGGGGGCCGTTGGCCCGGCTGCGGAAACCTCACGGGGCACCCCGGGAACCCGGATGAATTCCTTGGGCGACACGATCGAGAGGTTGTGCGCCGTGGTGGGGTCATTGGCGCTCGGCTTCCGCTGCTCGTTCGCCTGCGCGAGTTGCTGCATCTTCTGGGCGCGGCTGTTGAGTACGGCGGCACGTTCGGCAAGGGCTTTCTGCTGCGCAAGGATTTCCAGGTCGACAGTGAACGGATCATCGTCGCGGGCAGCCACCATCTGCGCAACCTGCTCCTGGGCCTGCTGCACGATAGTTTCCCGCGCGGCCAGCGCCTGCTGAACACTCATCTGGTGAACTGGCACAGCGTTCGGCTTATCCACTGGCTTGGCTGTCTGCCCGGTCGGCTTGGCAGCAGTACCCTCGGGCTGGTCGGCCGGTCCATCCATCCGACGACGACGGTCCCGCCTGCCGCCCTCGCGCACCGGCCCCAGACCGGCCACCGGGCGGTCCACCTCGGGCGCTGGCTCGGCGGCCGCTGGCGGCAGTGTTTGCGTGCCCGGGGTGGAGGTGCCAAGCTGCTGGACGCGGCGCTGGCGCCGTGACGGCTCGGGCGCAGCCTCTGCCTGGGGGCGCTGCTCCGCCAGGGCGCGATAGGCCCTCAGCGCTTCCCGGTCGCGTGCGCGGGTCTGCGAAACCCGCTCACCCGGGTGGGTTGGCGTCGCATCGACGGGAGCGTCAGCGGCGCGACGACTCCGCCGCTCAGAAATGACCGGTTCGGAGTGGGGCAGTTCAGGAGTAGCCCGTTCAGGGGGGCGCTCTCCGGTGGATTGCTGTTCGGTGGACGACTGCGAACCAGTTTCCAGTTCGGCTGTCTGCCCGTCGGCGTTGGTCCCGCGGGTACGCCGAGGTGACCTCCGGCTCTGTGCGGATTCGTTGCCGTTACTCATTGCTTTCTCACCCAGTAGTAGATCTTATGTCGTCGTGTGAAACGTGTGGTTCAAGTGGTTCAGCAGGCCTTGAGGCGTCGCGGTACAGTCCGTGCTTAGCGATGTACTGCACCACGCCGTCCGGCACCAGGTACCAGACTGGATCGCCGGCGGCGACTCGCCGTCGACAATCGGTGGAGGAAATGGCCATCGCGGGCACCTCCAGTAGACTCACATCCCTGCCCTTGCCATCGAGTTCGTGGCCGGGCCGGGTGACACCGACGAAATGGGCCAACGACCACAGTTCATCAGCGTTCTTCCAGGACAGAATCTGCGCCATCGCGTCGGCCCCGGTGATGAAGAACAGCTCCGCCTCCGGCCGTTCGGCCTTCAGATCCCGGAGGGTGTCGATCGTGTAGGTGGGACCGGGGCGGTCGATATCCACCCTGCTCACCGTGAAGCTGGGATTGGAAGCTGTCGCGACCACGGTCATCAGGTACCGGTGCTCGGCGGCGCTGACCTCACGTTCGGCCTTCTGCCACGGCTGCCCGGTCGGTACAAACACCACCTCGTCGAGGTTGAAGACGGCTGCGACTTCACTCGCAGCCACCAGGTGTCCGTGGTGAATAGGGTCGAAGGTTCCGCCCATGACGCCTAGGCGCCACGGACTTCCGTCCGGGTGTGCTCTGTCAGCTGGATTCACTTGGCGCGACTTAGCTACCTTCCCCGCCCCGCTACTAGCGGTGTGAGGCTTCGCCGTGGTCGTGCTTGTTGGGGTGCTGCTTGTGGGGATCGGCGTGCTCTTCAACTGCCTCGTGGCGGTTGCCGAGGCTCGAGAAGGCGAGAGTGACAAACATCAAGGCAACCAGCGCGCCCATGATGATGACGCCGTACAACACCGGGTCCATCGGCAGTTCGACGTGTCCCCCGTGGCCCCCGCCAGTCTCGCTGGCGACGAGTGTGGCGTTGAGAAGCTGAGAAAGCATAAATTCTCCCCTAGAAATCAAAGTAATGGCGTACCGGTCAGCACCAACCGGTGGATAGGTTCCCTACCATGTTACGCGCTTCGCGACGTGGTCCTAGGACCGGACCTGACCATCACCCTGCAGGATCCACTTGGTGGTCGTCAGTTCCCGCAGCCCCATCGGACCACGCGCATGCATTTTCTGGGTGGAGATGCCCACCTCGGCACCCAAACCCAGTTCGGCGCCGTCGGTGAAACGGGTTGACGCATTGACGATCACTGCGGCCGAGTCGATGCCGGCGATGAACCGCTCTGAGTTGCCCAGGTCATTCGTGATGATGGCCTCGGTGTGTCCTGAGGTCCACTGGCGAATGTGTGCCATGGCCTCCTCCATCGAGTCCACTGTCGCGACCGCAAGATCAAGGTCCATGTATTCGCGGGCCCAGTCGTCGTCTGTGGCGAGGTCGGCGGTGACGCCGTCGGGCAGGCTGTCCAGGGTGCGCTGGTCTGCATGTAGCCGCACCCCGGCAGAGGCCAAGGCCTTCAGGACGTCCGTGGTTGCGCCCGCATCGCGGTGTACGAGGAGGGTCTCCACAGTATTGCAGACACTGGGTCGCTGGGTTTTGGCGTTCAACAGGATGTCCACGGCCATCGCGGGGTCGGCACTCCGGTCGACGTAAATGTGGACGTTGCCCTCGCCAGTCTCGATCACCGGCACAGCAGAGTTGGTGACGACCGTCTGGATCAGCTCGCGGCCGCCCCGCGGAATCAGAACATCCACCCGACCGCGTGCCTTCATCAGCACATTGGCGCCTTCGCGTCCGTAGTCATCAACACTTTGCACGGCATCGGCGGGCAGTCCCGAGCTGACCAGTGCGTCACGGATGATGCCGAGCAGCGCTGCGTTGGTGTGTGCCGCGGCGCTTCCGCCGCGCAGGATAACCGCGTTACCACTCTTGAGAGCAAGCCCGGCAATGTCGACGGTCACGTTGGGTCGGGCCTCGTAGATGGCGGCGACGACGCCGAGCGGCACATGAATCTGGCGCATCCGCACCCCATTGGGGAGGGTCTGGCCCCGCTCCACCGACCCCACGGGGTCTGGGAGACCAGCCAGGTTCTGCAACGCCGTCGCAAGCCCCTCGATCCGCTCCCCGGTGAGGCTGAGCCGGTCCAGGAGCGCCGTGGAGGTCCCGTTGGCCTGTCCCGCTTCAACATCCAACGCGTTGGCTGCAAGGACCGCTGAACTGTTGGCGACGAGGGCAGCACCCACCGCGAGCAGGGCCCTGTCCTTGGTGGCCCTGTTTGCGGCCGCCACCTGACGGGCTGCTTCGCGCGCGCGATCAGCGATCGCGTGCACTGCGGCTGTCACATCTGTCTGCTGTTCGGTCACTGAAGTCATTGCCCCAGTCTAACGAAGGACCACCAGATCGTTGACGTGGACGACCGACCGCTCATACTCCCGCCCGAGTTCCTTGGACAGCTCCCGGGTGGTCCGGCCCAGCATCCTCGGAAGTTCGAACGAGCTGTAATTGACCAGCCCGTGGGCCACCACCGCACCGCTGGTGTCCGTCATCGCCACCGGATCACCGGCTTCGAAGTCCCCGCCAACTGACACAATTCCCGCCGGTAGCAGCGAACGACGACGCTCCCCGACGGCTTTCGCCGCACCATCATCGAGGGTGAGTGTGCCCCGAATGTCCGCCAGGTGGGCGAGCCACAACAGCCTGATGGGCTTCCGGCGGCCGTTGGTGCTGAACCAGGTACCGACGTCGTCCCCTGCCAGCGCGGCGGCGGCATTCTCGGCCGAGGTAACGAGGGCGGGAATACCCGAGCTCGCCGCAATCGTTGCCGCTTCAACCTTGGTGACCATGCCGCCGGTTCCGACGCCGGCCTTGCCGGTGCGGCCGATTTCGACGCCCTCAAGGTCAACGGGTCCGCGCACCTCGGGAATCCGTTGCGCACCATCTTTCGGCGGACCGTCGTAGAGGGAGTCGACGTCGGACAGCAGCACCAGAGCGTCGGCTTTCACCAGGTGGGCCACCAGGGCGGCCAGCCGGTCATTGTCACCGAACCGGATTTCGTGACTTGCAACGGTGTCGTTCTCGTTCACGATCGGGACGACGCCGAAGTTCAGTAGCCGCTCCATCGCCCGGTGGGCGTTGGCGTAGTGGCCGCGTCGGATCAGATCCTCAGCGGTCAGCAGCACCTGACTGACTGTCACGCCGTGAGCCCCGAACGCCGCGGTGTATCGCGCCATCAGCAGGCCCTGCCCCACACTCGCCGCAGCCTGCTGGGAAGACAACTGGTTGGGGCGGCGCTTCAACCCGAGGGGCGCCAGACCCGCAGCGATGGCACCACTGGAGACCAGGATGACTTCGGTGCCCTCGTTCCTCCGGGCGGCCAGCACGTTGGAGAGCGACACGAGGGCTTCCTCCGACAGGCCGCCGGTGATGGAAGTCAGGGACGACGACCCCACCTTCACGACGATCCGCTTGGCCTTCGCCAGACCGGACCGGGTTTTCAGGGGCCGTTTTATACTCGTCGTCACCTTAGCGTCCGGCTTCTTCGCTATCTGAGGCTGGCGCAGGGTTATCCCCCGGTGCGTCGTCGTCTCCGGCCTTGTCCGGGACAGCCTGGGATGTCTCGATAGTGGTACCCGGGGAGGTCCGGGTCTTGTAGTTGACCGATTCCGTCCAGATCCCGGCTTTACGCTCAGTCTCAAGGTCGAGCCGTGCCGCCGCTCGGGCGTCCTTGCGGTCCTGGTAGTCCTCGCGCTTCTCGTCGCGGGTAGGCCGGACGAACTCCGCGAGACGGATGTCGGTGCCGCGTGGCGACGCCAGAAGCTCGGCCCCGCCCATCATGGTCGGCTCCCAGTCGAAGACGACGCCGTCATCCTCACCGATGACCACCGTGTCGCCGGGCTTGGCGCCGCTCTTGAAGAGCTGCTCTTCCACGCCGAGCTTCGCGAGCCGGTCGGCCAGGTAGCCAACCGCCTCGTCGTTGTTGAAGTCGGTCTGCTTGACCCAACGCTCCGGCTTCTCGCCGAGAATCCGGAACAACGGCAGCAGGTTCTTCTCCTCGTTGCGGATGATGAAGCCGCGCGAGTTGACGGCACGGGGGCGCAGTACTGGGGGCACAATTTTAGGTGGGGCGGCCTTCAGCTCGGCGCGGGCTGCGGACACAATCTCGCCCATCGCGAACCCGAGTTGCCGCAGTCCTTCGTGGCTGGACGCGGACACCTCAAACACGCGGTAGCCGCGGGCCTCAAGCTCGGGCCTGACGAAGGACGCCATGTCCTTTCCGTCCGGCACATCGACCTTGTTCAGGGCAATCAGTTTGGGGCGCTGGTTCAGGGGCACGACGTCGCCATCCGGGCCGGCAAAGCTCATGTCCACCGCGTATTTCTCCAGCTCGCGCTCGATAATGTCGAGGTCGTTCAGGGGGTTGCGGTCCGATTCCAGGGTGGCGCAGTCGAGGACATGGACCAGGGCGGCGCAACGTTCGACGTGGCGCAGGAAGTTGTGGCCCAGGCCCTTGCCTTCGCTGGCCCCTTCGATGAGACCGGGCACGTCGGCGATCGTGTACCGGACGTCGCCCGATTCGACGACTCCGAGGTTCGGCACCAGCGTGGTGAATGGGTAGTCGGCAATCTTGGGGCGAGCCGCGGACATCGCTGCGACGAGGCTTGACTTGCCAGCGGAGGGGAAGCCCACCAAAGCGATATCAGCAATGGATTTCAGCTCCAGCACGATGTCCCGGGCGTCGCCCGGGATGCCGAGCAGGGCGAAGCCTGGCGCCTTGCGCTTCTGGGAGGAGAGCGAGGAGTTCCCGAGCCCACCCTGGCCGCCGGAGGCAGCGATAAACTCGGCGCCTTCGCCGACCAGGTCGGCGAGTACTTCGCCATCCTTGGTCTTGATGACTGTGCCGTCTGGCATCGGCAGGATCAGGGTTTCGCCCTGCTTGCCGCCACGCCAGTCGCCCATGCCGTTGCCGCCGTTGGTGGCGTGCCGGTGTGGTGCGTGGTGGTAGTCCAGAAGGGTGGTGGTCTGTGAGTCGACGCGGAGAATCACGCTGCCGCCGTCGCCACCGTTACCGCCGTCGGGGCCACCCAATGGCTTGAACTTTTCCCGCTTGACGGAAACGCAGCCGTGACCGCCGGTACCGCCCGACACATGCAGAACCACTCGGTCAACGAAGCTTGCCACGTTGAACTCCTTAGTAAATTGTGAATTGATGCCGAGTCTATCCCGGCTTAAAAAGAAAGTGGGGCGAGCCGGATCGGCTCACCCCACCTCACTGCCTAATGCTTAGTGCGCAGGTACTACTCTGCGACTGCGCCGACGATGTTGACAACGCGGCGTCCACGACGGCTGCCGAACTCAACCGAGCCAGCCTCCAGCGCGAACAGCGTGTCGTCTCCGCCGCGGCCAACGCCAGCGCCGGGGTGGAAGTGGGTGCCACGCTGGCGGACGATGATTTCGCCGGCCTTGACAACCTGTCCACCGAACCGCTTGACGCCAAGGTACTGGGCGTTTGAATCGCGACCGTTGCGAGTGGAACTCGCACCCTTCTTATGTGCCATCTGCTTTGCCTACCTTTTGATAAAGAACGAAGAGGTTACTTGATGCCTGTGATCTTGACGCGGGTCAGCTCTGAACGGTGACCCTGGCGCTTCTTGTAGCCGGTCTTGTTCTTGAACTTCTGGATGACAATCTTCGGTCCACGAAGATTCTCAATGATCTCGGCAGTCACGGCGACCTTTGCCAGGTCGTCTGCTGCTGAGGTTACCTTGTCGCCGTCGACCAGAAGGAGGGCGGGCAGCTGAAAGCTGCTGCCGGCCTTACCGGTGACGCGGTCAAGGGTTACGAGGTCTCCCACGGAAACCTTTTCTTGGCGGCCGCCTGCGCGGACAATCGCGTACACCACTTGGGAACTCACTTCTCTCGACAACTATGCTTGGAAAACTACTGTGTGCGTACTTACACCGGCAAACCGAACTACTTTGGTCCTACCGCTGACGCTGTGCATCGACGCCCCGGATAACCGGTTAGAAGGCGAACGCACCGAAGATCAAGATTACGCCAGTTTGGCGGTTTCCTGCAAATCCCCCGGTGTGTGGGCGCGTCGTGTGCCCGGCTTGCGGCTACAACTCGGACGCTGGAACCCCTACACCGAGGATCATCGGCTCATCCTTGGCAGGCGTCGCCGTTGCGTCCCGGCGAGGTGCCGCCGGGACGCTGGCGACGAACTGCGCCGCCGGCTGCCCCGCTGACTCCTCCTGGCCCGGTTGCTGCCGCTCGATAGCCGACGTCGCAGCGGTCCCCTGGGGGCTGCTGGCAGCCCTCCGGCGGTTGCGCCGTGGACTCTGGGGAGCCGGCTCGGGGCTGACGGCCGGTTCCGCAGCGGACCCGGCAACTGGATCGCTTCCGGAGTCGGCTGCCGCGGGCTTGCGGTCGAAGGCCTGGGTGAGGCTATCGAGCGTGAGCCGGCGGGCTTCCTGCACTTCGGCGTCGCTGGCCTCGGCACGGGGCAGGCTCACCGTCTCACCGTTGATGGTCAGTACCACCTCGGCGGCATCGTTGGTCGCTGGATGACCCTCGGCCTCGTGCGCTGCGTGGGTGGCTGCGGCGATGCTGGCGAGGGCCACCCGGGCCGCTTCAGCCCGGGCCTGACGCTCGGCGTCGTCCTGCGGCGCCTCGGGTGTCTGCTGGTCCTCGTCGGCGGGCGAGTTGGACCGGCTCCGGTTACGCTTGCGTTCGCTGCGGGACACCTTCTCCTGGCGCAGATGCTGCTGGTGGTTCTCGGGGGCGACGGCGTGCCGCTTGTGCTCCACCGGCTCGTCATGGGTGACGACCCCGCGCCCGGCACAGTGCTCACAGTTCTCGCCGAAGACTTCCAGCAGTCCGGTGCCCATCCGCTTCCGCGTCATCTGGACCAGCCCCAGGGAGGTGACCTCCGCAACCTGATGCTTGGTGCGGTCGCGGCCCAGGCATTCCACCATCCGACGCAACACCAGGTCACGGTTGGCTTCCAGGACCATGTCGATGAAGTCGATGACGATGATGCCGCCGATATCGCGGAGACGCAGTTGACGGACAACTTCCTCTGCGGCCTCCAGGTTGTTCTTGGTGACTGTTTCTTCCAGGTTGCCACCGCTGCCGGTGAACTTGCCGGTGTTGACGTCCACCACGGTCATGGCTTCGGTGCGGTCGATCACCAGTGACCCGCCAGAGGGCAGGTAGACCTTCCGGTCGAGTGCCTTGTGGATCTGTTCATCGATCCGGCTCGCGAGGAAAATGTCCTCGTTACCGGTCCACTTCTCGAGGCGTCCCACCAGGTCGGGGGCCACGTACATCACGTAGGCCTCAATGGTGTCCCAGGCTTCCTCGCCGGACACGATCAGTTTGGAGAAGTCCTCGTTGAAGACATCCCGGACCACCTTGATGGTCAAATCCGGCTCGCCATACAGCAGTTCGGGGGCGAGCGACTTGGTGGAGCCCGACTTTGCCTCGATCGTTTCCCACTGTGACCGCAGCCGGTTGATGTCGTGGGTCAGCTCTTCCTCGCTGGCCCCCTCCGCCGCCGTGCGCACAATGACACCGGCGTTCTCGGGGAGGCGGTCCTTCAGGATGCGCTTGAGCCGGTTGCGTTCCACATCAGGAAGCTTGCGGGAAATTCCGGTCATTGAACCGCCCGGCACGTACACCAGGTAGCGGCCGGGGAGGGAAATCTGGCTGGTCAGGCGTGCGCCCTTGTGGCCGACCGGGTCCTTGGTGACCTGCACCAGGACGGTGTCACCGGACTTCAACGCCAGTTCGATACGGCGCGGCTGCCCGTCGAGACGTGACGCGTCCCAGTTGACTTCACCCGCATACAGGACGGCGTTGCGGCCGCGGCCAATGTCAACGAATGCTGCTTCCATGCTGGGCAGCACGTTCTGGACCTTGCCCAGGTACACGTTGCCGATCAGGGAATCCTGCTGGGTTTTGGACACGAAATGCTCGGCGAGCAATCCGTCCTCCAGCACAGCAATCTGGATCCTGTCATCGCGCTGGCGGACGATCATCTGACGGTCCACCGACTCTCGGCGGGCGAGGAACTCGGCTTCGGTGATGACCTGGCGGCGGCGGCCCGTGTCGCGGGATTCACGACGACGCTGCTTCTTGGCCTCCAGCCGGGTGGAACCCTTGACGCTGGTGACCTTGTTGGATGGGGCCGTTTCCTGGGCCTGCCGCGGTGCGCGCACCCGGGTCACGGTGTTGGGCGGATCGTCATCCTGGCCACCGGTCAGTTCGAGATCCTGGTCTCCACGACGGCGCCTGCGACGGCGGCGGGAGGTCACGCCGTCTTCGGCGTCCCCGTCCGGGCCGGCGTCGAGGTTTGAGCCGTTCTCGTCCGTGGTGGCATCCTGGTCGCCGCGGCCCTTGCCACGGCTGCGGCGGTTCCGACGACGCCGGCGCCCACCGGATTCGCTATCGCCGTCCTCGTCCTCATCCGCGTCAGCAGCGGCGGGAACCTCAGCCTTCCTTGCCGCAACTACTGCAACACTCAGGTCTGGTGCATGGAACAGCGACGCGGGGATGCTGAAAGGATCGGACGCCGTTGACACGGAGATGGGTTCCTGGACGGGGGTGGTCTCCTCGGCCTGCGCGGCGGGAGTTTCCTGCTGAACCGGCGCGGTCCGGCCGGCATCACCCTCCTGCTCGGCGGGCGCAGTCGCTGCTGCCTCTTCGGCCGCGGGAGCTTTCTGCTGCGCGGCAGTCGAACGGCGCCGGGTGGTCTTTTTCACCGGCGTCAGCACGGCGTCGGCTGGTGGTGCAGCAGCGGCATCAACCGTCTCGACGGCGGCGGCCTTATCTGGCGCGGTGGCCGCGGGCTCGACGGCGGTTGGCGCCCCGCTGGGGCTACCTGCCTTGCGGGTGGTCCGGCGCCGGGCCGGTGCCTTCGCTGGCTCCGCTGCAGCAGCTTCTGCGTCAGATCCGGAATCGGCCCCGGTGGGGGGCGTGGTGGGCGCATCGGGAAGCACGATATCACTGGTGGCAGCCTTACGGCTCCGAGTGGCACGACGCTTCGGCGCGGCGGCCGGTCCGGCCGGTTCTGCCGGTTCTGCGGTAGCCGAGGCGGCGTCGTCGGCTACTGGATCCGCTTTTTTGCGTCGGGTCCTCGTGGCCTTCTTCACTGGAACATCGGGGTGCTCCTGCGCAGCATCCTGGACCTGGCCGGTCGAATCCTGGCCGGTGGGATTCTGCTCTGTGGGATTTTGCTCTGTCGGGTTCTGCTGAGTATCCATATGGTGTTTTGCTCCAGCCCCTGCGGCGTCGGCCACATTCCGACGCCCCCGGGGGCAGTATGTCGGTTGTTCGCGGACCTTGGCGCCTCGCGTCTACCGGAAGTCGTCTAAGTGAGCTTCGAGGTCGCACCATCCGTGGGGTGCGGCATCACTCGAAGACCAGTGGCGCTTTTCCTTATCCGCTGCTTTCCCAACGGTTGGCCTGCACAGCGGATTCTCGGCATCCCATCCGTACGGATGTTTTCACGATGCGCTCAGAAGCGTCGCCGGCGAAGCCGGAAGCCTGTCACTGGACCGGCCGGGGAATGTGGTTCCCCTGCCAGCCACGTTCATTGTCTCACAGACTATTTCAGGCGCCCGGCTTTTGGTATCCGACTTTCTGAGCTGACTCGATCAGAGCTTGGGCAGCTGCCCGGTGACTGGTGCGTCCTGTCCCGGGAGGGGACGGGCGACCGGCACCCTGGTACCCAGTACCTGCTCGACGACATCCTGGGCCACCTTACGCGCGGTCAGCCCAACCCGTTCCAGCACTTCGCTGCGTGTGCCGTGGTCGAGGAACTCGACGGGCAACCCCACCTCGTTCAACGCAGTATCCACACCGACGGCGCGCATTTCCTGCCGGATCCGTGACCCAACCCCGCCAGCCCGCACGCCATCCTCAATCACAATGACGATCCGGTGTTCGGCGGCCATCCTGATCACTGATTGGCGCACCGGGAGCACCCAGCGTGGATCAATCACGGTCGAGCTGATCCCCTGGGCACCCAACCGGTTGGACACGTCGAGGGCCAGTTCGCTCATCGCGCCGACGCTGACAATCAGGACATCGTTGTTGTTGGACCCCGCTGGGCGGCGGGACAGCACCTCGACGCCGTCGTCGAGCCGTTCAATCGCGTGCACCTCGGCACCCACAGCGCCCTTCGAGTAGCGCACCACGCTCGGCGCGTCACCAATAGCGACGGCCTCCCTGAGTTCCTCACGCAGCCTGGTGGCATCCCGTGGAGCGGCCAGGTGCAATCCGGGGATGATCTGCAGCATCGCCATATCCCACATCCCGTGATGGCTGGCGCCGTCGGGGCCGGTGACGCCCGAGCGGTCCAAAACTACTGTCACCCCGGCTTTGTGCAGGGCAACATCCATGAGCAGTTGATCGAATCCGCGCCCCAGGAACGTCGCGTACAGCGCCACGACCGGATGCAACCCACCAAAAGCCATGCCCGCGGCGCTGGTGAGGGCGTGCTGCTCGGCGATCCCGACGTCGAACACGCGTTCGGGGTACTTCTCAGCGAACTTGTGGAGCCCGACGGGAATGAGCATGGCGCCGGTGATACCGACAATGTCCGTGCGCTCGTCGGCCAGGGCCGCGATTTCGTCGGCGAACACACTGGTCCAGGACTGTGGTCCAGCTGCCCCGACGGGCTGGCCGGTCTCTGGGTCAATGACGCCTACCGCATGGAACTGGTCAGCTTCGTGGGCCCGGGCCGGCGCGTAGCCATACCCCTTTTCGGTGATCGCGTGCACGATCACCGGACCCTCGTAGTTGCGTGCCTGATGGAGCGCATGCTCGACGGCTGACATATCGTGGCCGTCGATGGGCCCGATGTATTTCATTCCGAGGTCTTCAAACAACCCCTGGGGCGCCCACCAGTCCTTGATGCCCTTCTTGGTGGCGTGCAGGCTCTTGTAGGTGAACCGGCCGAGCGGCCCGCCGTTCTGGAGGCGACGCTTGGACCAGTCGAGAGTGCCCTCGTAGACGCGGTGGGTACGGACCGTGTCAAGGGTGGGACGCAGGGACGCCAGATAGTCGGCCACTCCCCCGATGGTCGGTGCGTAGGACCTGCCGTTGTCGTTGACGACGATCACTACGCGGCGCCGCTTGTCGGCGGCGATGTTGTTGATGGCTTCCCAGGCCATACCGCCGGTCAGGGCGCCGTCACCGACCATGACCACCGTGTAGCGGTCGCCCTCGCCAGCGAGGACCCGGGCGCGGGAAATTCCGTCAGCCCAGGACAGGGAGGATGAGGCGTGGGAGCTTTCGACGACGTCGTGCTCGGATTCGGCCCGCGAGGGGTATCCGGAGAGTCCGCCCTGTTGGCGCAGCGTGCTGAAATCCTGGCGCCCGGTGAGCAGTTTATGCACATAGGACTGGTGACCGGTGTCGAAGATCATCGAGTCACGCGGGGAATCAAAGACCCGGTGCATGCCAAGGGTCAGTTCAACGACCCCCAGGTTAGGGCCGAGGTGCCCTCCGGTCCGGGAGACGTTCGTGATGAGGAAGTCACGAATTTCACCTGCCAGTCGCTCCAACTGGTCGCTGGTGAGCCGGCTGAGATCCTGAGGGTGGCGGATGGTTTCCAAGAGTCCCATCGGTGCCTCCTTGTATTTGTCATTCCCGCCGGACCTACGCCTGCGGGTCATTAACTCTAACGCGGGTTGGCTGTGAGCTGTCGCAGCACATAGTGAAGGATTCCACCGTTGCGGTAGTAGTCGGCTTCCCCCGGAGTGTCGATACGCAGCACCGCGTCGAACGTGATCGTGTCGCCGTCCTCCTCCGGCACGGCACTGACTCGGACCGTTTCCGGGGTCCTGCCCTCGTTGAGCGCCGTCACCCCTGCGACGGCGAAGGTCTCGGTGCCGGTGAGGCCCAGGGTTGCTGCACTCTGCCCCGCCGGGAATTGCAGCGGGAGCACCCCCATGCCGATCAGGTTGGACCGGTGGATCCGCTCAAAGCTCTCGGCAATTACCGCACGGACGCCCAACAGTGCGGTGCCTTTCGCCGCCCAGTCACGGGATGAGCCGGAACCGTATTCTTTTCCGGCCAGAACCACCAGGGGGATATTGGCTGCCTGATAGTTCACGGCTGCGTCGTAGATGTAGGTCTGGGGGCCGCCGGTCTGGGTGAAGTCCCGCGTGAATCCCCCCTGGACCCCCTGCAACAGGGTGTTGCGCAGCCTGATGTTGGCGAAGGTGCCGCGAATCATCACCTCGTGGTTGCCTCGGCGGGACCCATAGGAATTGAAGTCCTTCCGGTTCACCCCGTGTTCGAGCAGGTAGCGTCCGGCGGGGCTATCCGCCCTGAAGGATCCGGCCGGGCTGATGTGGTCGGTCGTCACCGAATCACCGAGCGCGGCGAGCACTCGTGCGCCCGTAATGTCGGCGACCGGGTCCGGCGTCGCCTGCATCCCCTCGAAGTACGGGGGCTTCCGGACGTAGGTGGAGTCTGCATTCCAGGCGAAAGTGCTTCCGTGGGGGGTGTCGAGTGCTTTCCACCGGTGGTCGCCTTTGAACACTCCCTCGTAGCCTCTGTCGAACATTTCCCGGTCGATTGAGGAGTCAATGGTTTGCTGGATTTCCGCCGGGGCGGGCCAGATGTCCCGCAGGAAGATGTTGGTGCCCTCCCGGTCCTGTCCCAGGGGGTCGGACTCGAAGTCGAAGTCCATGGTGCCGGCGAGGGCGTAGGCAATCACCAGCGGCGGTGAAGCGAGGTAATTCATCACCACGTCGGGATTGATCCGGCCCTCAAAGTTGCGGTTCCCCGAGAGCACCGCTGTCACCGCCAGGCCATTGGCCTGAATCGCCGCAGCAATCTCTTCGTCAAGGGGACCCGAGTTTCCAATGCACGTGGTACAGCCGTATCCCACCACGTAGAATCCCAGCTTTTCGAGGTAGGGGGTCAACCCCGATTTGTCGTAGTAATCGGTGACCACTCTGGAGCCGGGAGCAAGCGAGGTCTTCACCCAGGGTTTCGCGGTGAGTCCGCGGTCCACCGCGTTGCGTGCCAGCAGCGCAGCGGCCAGCATCACGGATGGGTTGGACGTGTTGGTGCAGGAGGTGATCGACGCAATAGTGACGGCGCCGTGGTCCAGCTCGAACGCCCGGCCATCCGGCATGGTGACCTGGACTGCGTTTGATGGCCGGCCCATTACGCGTGAGCGCCCTGCATGCCTCACTGTGGAGGTCATCGCGGGGACGTCCGACGCGGGGAAGGATTCCTCGAGCGCCTCGTCGAGCGCTGCGTCGTCCACCGAGTTGACGTAATGGTGGATGTCCTTCCGGAACTGGTCTTTGGCGCGCGTCAGGTCGATCCGGTCCTGGGGGCGCTTCGGGCCGGCGAGTGAGGGCACCACGGTTGAGAGGTCGAGTTCCAGGTATTCGGAGAACCGGGTGACCCGCGATGGGTCGTGCCAGAGGCCCTGTTCCCTGGCGTAGGCCTCGACCAGTGCCAGGTTCTCCTCCGAGCGGCCGGTCAGCCGCAGGTAGTCCATGGTGACCTCATCGATCGGGAACATGGCAGCGGTGGAGCCGAACTCCGGGCTCATATTGCCGATGGTTGCGCGGTTGGCCAATGGCACAGCGCTGACACCTTCGCCGTAGAACTCGACGAACTTGCCGACGACGCCGTGCTGACGCAGCTTCTCGGTGATGGTGAGCACGACGTCGGTCGCGGTGGCGCCGGCGGGGATCTCACCGGTGAGCTTGAAGCCCACCACCCGAGGGATCAGCATGGACACGGGCTGGCCCAACATGGCAGCCTCGGCCTCGATGCCGCCGACGCCCCAGCCGAGCACGCCGAGCCCGTTGACCATGGTGGTGTGCGAGTCGGTGCCGACGCAGGTATCGGGGTAGGCCTGCAGGGCGGTGGTGCCGTCGGTGGTGACCTCACGGGTCATCACCGTGCGGGCCAGGTACTCGAGGTTGACCTGGTGGACAATGCCCATGCCGGGCGGCACCACCAGGAAGTCATCGAACGCGGTCTGACCCCAGCGCAGGAACTGGTACCGCTCGCCATTGCGCTGGTACTCGATGTCCATGTTGCGCTCGAGTGCGTTGGCGTTCCCGAAAACGTCGATCTGCACCGAGTGGTCAATGACCAGTTCGGCGGGCGCCAGCGGGTTGACCCGCTTGGGGTCTCCACCGAGTTCGACGACTGCCTCGCGCATGGTGGCGAGGTCGACGATGCAGGGCACACCGGTGAAGTCCTGCATGATCACGCGGGCCGGGGTGAACTGGATTTCGGTGTCGGGCTCAGCTTCGGGGTCCCAGTTGGCCAGGGCACGCACGTGGTCGGCCGTGATGTTGGCGCCGTCCTCGGTGCGGAGCAGGTTCTCCAGGAGCACCTTGAGACTGAACGGAAGACTGTCGGCGCCTGCTACCGCGCTCAGTCGGTAGATCTCGTACTGGGCGCCAGCAACATCAAGCGTTCCCTTGGCACCAAAGCTGTCCATGCTGCTCATTGCTGGGCTCCTCTCGCCTGCACCCGGGAACATCATCCTAGTCCGTTTGCGGTCCGCTATCCCTGGCTGGGCCGGAGTACCGCGAAGGACTCCATGTGGTGGGTGTGGGGGTACAGATCAAACACCCGGAGGGTGTCCAGTTCCCAGCCCGCCTGCTGAAAGTAGCCGACGTCGCGCGCAAACGACGCCGGGTCGCAGGAAACGTACCCGACAGCGCGGGGGCCCGCCGCAATTACCTCGGTGATGGCCGCCTGCCCTGCACCGGCGCGGGGCGGATCGAGGACCACTACGTCAAGCGAGGGTTTGCGGTCTCGGAGTACCCGGTCAACCTTGCCCTGCACAATGTCCACCTGACCCCGGCCATGGAGATTCCGTTTAGCGTCGCGGGAGGCGCCCGGGGATCCCTCGACGGCGAGGACGCTGCCGGTTTCCCCGACCGCGTCGGCGATGGGGGCCGTGAAAAGCCCTGCCCCGGAGTAAAGGTCGGCGGCGCGTTCCCCTGGCTGGATGGCCAGCCCGCCGAGGACGGCGTCCATCAACAGTCCGGGCGCGCCCCGGTGAATCTGCCAGAAACCGTCCCCGGTGATCCGGTAGGTCTGGGATCCGACAGTTTCAGCCAGCCAGGTCTTGCCTTTCACCCGCTCGACGGTGCCCTTTTCCGGGTCCCAGAGGGCCACCGATGGTCCGTCGATCTGGTGGACGACGGCGGCGGTCTGTTTCCGCCGGGCGCCGGGGGCCGGCACCAGGAGCACCAGTGGCGGGTCTCCTGCGGAGCCCACAGCGACCTCGACCCGCTGGATTCCGCTGAAGTTAACGGTCCACAGCTGTAGTTCGTTGATGGCATCGATGGCCAGCGGCATCTCGGCGACGGGGATCAGCTCATTGGAACGGTGGGCGTGCATGGCCAGATGCCCGTCCGGTGCGACCGCGAAGCTGGCCCTGGTGCGCCACCGCAGGCCGTCAGGGGATTCGCCGGGGACCGGCTCCACCTCAATTTCTCGGTCCACTCCGGCGAGGCGGTGAAGCTGCTCGCTGAAAACCGTTGCCTTCAACTTTCGTTGGGCGGCGAGAGCGATATGCCCGAACTCGGCGCCGCCCACCGGGGAAGCTCCGCGCTGGGCTGACAACAGGGCGTCAGCGAGCGGCCACGGGTGGTTGACCCGATCCGGGGAGGCCTGGACCACCTCGACCACGTCCGCACGCCAGAAGCTGGCGCCGTCGTCGTGCTCGGTTAACCGGGCACGCACCGTCTCCCCCGGCAGGGCGTGCCGAACGAAAATGACCCTGCCCTCATGTCGGGCGACGCAGTGGCCGCCATGGGCTACCGGGCCGATAGTGAGTTCTAGGGTGCCTGCCGGGTCATCTGTCACTGAAGATCCTGAAACTTTCGTGCGGCGTCAGAAGACGCGAGCTGCCAAGGGACACTTGCCACCATAACCCCCGGCTCGAAGTGCAGCCGGGTTTTGATTCGGAGTGCTGTCTGGTTGTGGACCAGCCGCTCCCACCAGCGTCCCACCACGTACTCCGGGATGTAGACCACGATCAGGTCCCTCGGCGAGTCGCTGCGGATGCTTCGGATGTACTCCATGATGGGCGTGATCGTGTCACGGTAGGGCGACGCCAGGACGGTGATCGGCACGGGAATCTCGTATCGTTCCCAGTCCTGCAGCGTCCGTTCGGTTTCCTCCGGGTCAACGTCGACCACGATGGCATCCAGCTTGGACGGACGGGACGCGCGGGCGAAGGCCAGGGCCCGCAGCACTGGTTTACGAACGAGGGACACCAGAATTACCGCGTGCACCCGTGAAGGCAACGCCCGGGAAAAGGTGCTGTCGTCGAGCGCCAGTTCGCGGGCCACCTGGTCGTAGTGCCGTTTGATGCCGTGCATGACGGCGAACAGCACCACCATCGCCAGCACCGCCACCCACGCCCCGTACTCGAACTTGGTCACCAGCACCACCACCAGCACGGCGGCGGTCAGCACGAAGCCGACGGCATTGATGGCCCGCGACTTTTTCATCCGCCAGCGGCGTTTTTTATCGGCGGTGCTCCGCAGCTCACGGGTCCAGTGCTTGATCAATGCGGCCTGACTCGCGGTGAAGGAGACAAACACGCCGACAATGTAGAGCTGAACCAACTGGGTCACATCGGCGCTGAACACCAGGATCAGCAGGATCGCTCCGGCGCCCAGCGCGAGGATGCCGTTGCTGAAGGTCAGCCTGTCGCCGCGGGTCCTGAGCTGGCGTGGCAGGTACCCGTCCTTGGCGAGGATCGAGGCCAGCACCGGAAAGCCGTTAAAAGCGGCGTGTCCTGCCAGCACGAGGATCAGGGCAGTGGCGCCGACGACCAGAACGAACGGCACAGCTGCTTCGCTGAAAATGGTGCGGGCGAGCTGGCTCACCACCGGGTTCTGAATGTAATCCTCTGGCACCGGATTGCCGTCCAGCAGCAACTGTTCCTGCGGGTTCTGCACCACATGGACCTTCACCGCGTTCGCGAGGTAAATGACGCCCGCAGTCATCGCCCCTGCCGCCACCCCCAGCATCAACAGGGTGGAGGCGGCATTGCGGCTGCGCGGGGATTGGAAGCTTGGCACGTTGGCGCTGGGCACTTCCACCCCGGTCAGCGCGGCCGCGCCAGCGGAGAAGGCCCGCAGGATCAGGAGCGCCCCAGCCAGACCCACGAGACCGGCGTCGAGGGCTGGGTCGGGGATGATTTCGAACCGGGCGCTGGGGGCCTCGCCCAAAGTCCCGTTGAGCCGTTGGATGATACCGACGGCGCACATGCCCAGAATCGCAGCAAGGAAAACGTAGGTCGGGATGGCCAGGGCCAGCGCGTTACGCGTGACGCCGCGCAGGTTCAACAAGACCAGGACGACGACGCCTGCCACCGCCATGACCGTCTGTCCCCCGGCCAACCCGGGAGCCAGGGCTATGACATAGTGGGCGGCGGCCGACACCGATACGGCGACCGTCAGGACGTAGTCCACCATCAGCGCCGAAGCGACGGTGAGGCCAGCAGAGTTGCCCAGGTTGCGGCGGGCAATCCCATAGTCGCCCCCGCCAGTGGGATAGGCGTGGACGGCCTGCCGATAGGAAGCGATCACCACCAGCAACACCACGAGCACCGCAAGACCCACCCATGGGGAAACCGACACGGCGGCCAGTCCCGCCAGGGCAAGGGTCAGCAGGATCTCATCGGGTGCGTATGCCACCGAGGAGAGGGCATTGGCGGAGAACACCGGCATCGCGATCCGCTTGGGCAGGGTCTGATGCCGTAGCCGGTCGTTGCGGAACGGCTTGCCCACCACGACCCGCTTGGCGGCTTCAAAGAAAGTCAGCACAGCCCACAGACTAGCGCGTTTCCGCCCGCGCAACTCCATTAGGCTGGGTGCAGCGGACGCAGTGCCCCATCAGGGGGGGCGGCGCCGACAAGCAGGCTGGCAATCGGTTGGAACGGCAGGTAGTACGGGTGGCGCATTTTGTAATCATGGGGTGTGGCCGAGTAGGCGTCAGCCTCGCTCACACGTTGGATGAGTCGGGACACACCGTCGCAATCATCGACCAGGATGACCGCGCGTTCCGGAGGCTCAGGGGCTCCTTTGGCGGCCGCAAGGTTACCGGGGTTGGTTTTGACCGGGAGACGCTGAAGAACGCCGACATCGAGAACGCCTACGCCTTCGCCGCCGTGTCCAGCGGTGACAACTCCAATATCCTCGCCACCCGGGTGGCACGCGAGACATTCCATGTGCCCCACGTGGTGGCTCGAATCTATGATCCAGGACGCGCGGAAATCTACCAGCGGCTGGGAATCCCCACGGTGGCGGCCGTACGCTGGAGCGCCGATCAGGTGCTCCGCCGAATCCTGCCGGAACAAAGCATCAACGGAGACTTCAGGGAAACCTCGGGCCGCCTGATCCTGGGCGAGCTCTCGTTGCACGATGGCTGGCTAGGCCGATCCCTCGCCGATATCGAAGCGGCCTCGGGGATCCGAGTCGCCTACCTCACCCGGTTTGGGGAGGGCATGCTGCCCACCTCGGAGACCAGCTACCAGGAAGGTGACATTGTGCATGCAATGATGCAGACCGCCGTTACCGACGAAATAGGGCGCATTCTCGCCAAGAAACCAGTGGAGGAGTCCGAGTGAGGGTTGTCATTGCGGGCGCGGGAAGCGTGGGATCTTCGATCGCCAAGGAGCTGCTCTCCAACAACCACGAGATCTTGTTGATTGACGAGAAACCCGAGGTGATTGGCCGCAGCGGGCTCAAGGGCGCCAAATGGCTGATCGGCGATGCCTGCGAGTTGACCACCCTGAAGGATGCCCGACTGGATGAAGCCGACGTGGTGGTTTCTGCCACTGGCGACGACAAGGTGAACCTGGTGGTGTCGTTGCTCGCGAAAAGCGAGTTCGGGGTGGGCCGGACGGTGGGCCGGGTCAATAACCCGAAAAACGACTGGATGTTCGACGATTCCTGGGGTGTAGACGTCGCGGTCAATACTCCCCGTCTGATGACTGCGCTGGTTGAGGAAGCAGTCGAAATCGGCGACCTGGTCCGGCTACTGACCCTGCAGAGCGGTGTCACCTCGATCGTCGAGTTTACTGTCCCCCAGGAGTCCCCGATCGTGGGTCGGACGCTGGGCTCGCTGATCCTGCCCGAGGACTGCACGGTGGTGGCAATTTTGCGGGACGATGCGTCGATTACACCGAGCCCGGACGACGTCGTCGAACCCGGAGATGAGCTGTTCCTGATTGCCGCGATCGCCGCGGAGGATGCGCTCCGGAGTGTCCTGTTGGCGGTTCCTGGGGAATCCGGGGATCCCGACGACGGCGGGCAGATCGACGCCCCCGGCCTGCCTTAGCTGCGTTCGCGGGGTTCGCTGGACTCCTGCGGTTGGGCCGTCGGGCGGGATACGAGCCAGGCGAGCCATAACCCGAGTGCGTAGAGCGGAAGCCCCATGATCAGCCGGGTAGTTCCGAGCGCCACGAAATTCTCCGCGAAGTAGAGGGGCATCTGCACGGCGAGCCGGAGGCCGAGGACAGTCACGATAATCCAGGTGGCGATGGTGTAGGCTCTGACCCGTTTGGGGTCTTTCCGCCATTCGACGCCTTCGCCGCGGATGAAGCCGAACAGGAGGCCGGCAATCGGCCAGCGGACCGCTATGGAGATGACCATTGCGATGATGTAGCCACCATTGGTGAAGAAACCGGGAACGAAGAAGTCCTCGGCATTCCCGGTACGGCCGGCAACGAAGGCGCAGATCGCCACGCCGATCAGACCGGACAGCGCCTGCGTCAGGGGTGTCCGTGAAACCAACCGAATGATCGAGAAGATGGCTGCTACGCCGATGGCCGCGATCAGGGAGACCTGCAGGTCCTGGTTGATCGTGAACATGACGGTGAAGATCAGGCCCGGCAGGATGCTCTCAGCCAGCCCACGGACGCCGCCAATCGACTGCAGCACGTCGATCTGCCCGTCGTCGCTGCGCTGCACCCCGGATCGTGCGGCGTACTGACCGGCCAACTCGGCGGCGGTAGGACCCTGACGCGGGGCCGGGTTATCCCCAGACGGGGTGCTGGGGGGTGGGGTGGTACTCACTGCTGTGCCTCCGGACGGCCGATGATTTCATAGCGTGGGTTGTAGATCGTGGGCATCCCGTCCACCGGGCTGACCATTCCTTCGAAGGCAATCTGGGTTCCGGCTTCAATGCCCGGAACCCGGCGTTGCCCAATCCAGACCAGCCGCACCTGGGCGGACCGACGTCGTGAGGCGTGTACCCGACGCTCGAATCCGGCGGCCCCCGGCGGCGTGTCGTCGGAGACCACCGCAGCGAACTGGGGCGCCGCGCCCCGCGGAAGAATGGTGATCCGGGAAATGAAACCCCGCGCCCGGGCACGCCCCCGGCTGGGAAGCCCCGCCACCGTGGCCGAATGCGGGGTCCCGTCGATCCCATCGAAGCCCGGGCGGTCAGCCAATGTGAGTGATCTCGGGTCCGCGCTTCAGCGGATCGGTGAGATCGGGCTTCGGCGCCGCAGCGGCGGCCGGTGATGCGGTGGCAGTCTCCTTGGGAAGGCGAAGCTGCAGCAACTCACGTGGCGGCAACGGGTGATCTCCCCGGACCACTACAACGTTGCGGAAAAGTTCTTCCATCGGTGCGGCAGCCTCGCGGTTGATCGCCGCCGGCCCACCAATCACTCCGCGCAGGAACCATCGGGGGCCGTCCACTCCAATGAACCGGGCAACCCGGTACCCAGGCTGGCCATCGGGGGTTTGAGCCGGAAGCTTGGCCACCAACTCGGTGCCGAAGGAACCGACCCGGTCCTGGACCGTTCCGCCCTGCGCGCCGACCGAGACGCCGATCTGGGACCGAATCTCGTCCCAGAGGCCGTCGGTGCGTGGTGCGGCGAACACCTGCAACTGCAGGTTGGAACCGTTGAGGTCCAGGGTGACAGCGATTACCCGTTTGGTCTTCTCTTCCACCTCGAGCCGAAGCTGGAGACCCTCGGCTGCGCCGATACGCAGCGCTCCCAGGTCAATATATCCGGCGTCGGAGTCCTTCTCCGACACGTCAAACGGGCCGTTGCTCCGCGAGACGACTACGCCGGCAGCCGGCTCCGCGTCGGCTGCCGCAGGCGTCCCGACAGGCTCGGTGTCCGTCGGCTCGGCCGTGTCCGTGGTGGCTGCGGGGCCCGTTGGCTCGGCGTCCGTCGGCTCAGCGGTCTCGGCAGTTTCGGTTACCTCGACCGGCGCGTCAGCGGGTGTCGTGTCTTCAGCCGGGAGATTCTGTTGCTTCTTCTTCAGGCGCCCAAAAACCATGATTGGGTTCCTTTCCTTGGGTGTGTGGATCCTCCGGGAGGGGGTTCCTGGTCTGGATATCCTTGAGGTTATGCGTGAGTCGGAGCGGCAGCAGCATCAACGCTGTAGCCTCCGGTGGAGCCGAAGCCCCCGCTGCCGCGCACTGATCCGGGGAGTTCTTCAACCACGGTAAATTCGGCGTGCTCAACCTGCTGGATGAGGAGTTGGGCAATCCGGTCCCCTCGTTGAAACGCCAGCGATTCGGTTTTGTCAGTATTCAGCAGGGTGACAGCAATCTCGCCCCGGTAACCAGCGTCAATGGTGCCAGGTGCGTTCACCACCGTCACCCCGTGCTTCGTGGCCAAACCTGACCGGGGATGGACCAGCCCAACGTACCCGTCCGGTAGCGCGATGGCCAGACCGGTAGGCACCAGCAAACGCTCACCCGGCGCCAACCGGAAGTCGATGCGGCTCCGTAGATCAGCGCCGGCGTCACCCGGCTGCGCATATTCGGGTGGGGCCATCCCGGCGTCGAGCAGTTTGATTTGCACGGGAAGTCTCCGCTGTGGGTCCAGCACGTTCATACTCCAGCTGCCTTGAAAGTGATCGGGGTTAGGCCTTCACTCTAGCGCGAAAACCTGAACGATCACCGGGTACCGGCAGGCCAACGGGCGAGGATGAACTACCCAGGAAAATCTGGGAAGGTAGGGGTATGTCAACACCCGCGCCAGGATCATCAGTCAGCACTGTCCTCTATGAGGAGCGGCTGTGGCCCGCCCTCTGGATCTGGCTGGTCGCGGCGGGAGCGGCAGGTGCATCGGTGGTCACGTTTGCTCCGATCAATCTCACCACCGGGTTCATTGCTGCGACTGTGGTTGCAGTGGTCCTCGGCACCCTGTTGGTCCTGTCAACCCCCCGGATCGTGGTGACCACAACACATTTGACGGTGGGGCGGGCCACGATCGAGCGCCGCTTCCTGGGCGGCGCTGCCGCCTACACCGGTGAAGACGCCACCGCGCAGCGAGGGCCGCAGCTCAATGGGATTGCCTACCTGTGTATTCGCGGCTGGATCTCACCGGTTGTCCGGGTGGAGATCACCGACCCGGATGACCCCACTCCCTACTGGCTGACGTCCACCCGGCGACCGGACCGCCTGGTGGCAGCCCTCGCCGGCTGAGGCTTCCTCCCTCGCCGGGCCGATCAGCCTTCGCAGTCGCTGCAGTAGGCAAGCCCGTCTACGTGTTTGGCGATCTGGGAACGGTGCCGGACAAGGAAGCATGACGCACAGGTGAATTCGTCGGCCTGCGCGGGAAGAATCAGCACCTGGATCTCTTCGCTGGAAAGGTCAGCTCCCGGGAGTTCGAAGGAATCCGCTGCCTCGATCTCGTCTTCGTCAACCACAGGTGACTGGTGGCCAGCGCGGTGGGCCTTCAACTCTTCAATTGAGGCGTCCCCGGCGTCTTCGGGGGTGGTACGCGGCGTGTCGTAATCGGTCGCCATAATTGGGGGTTCACTCTCCGGTGTGCTGTGAGATTGGTTAGTCGGGACTGTCCAACGTCGAGTCCAACGCTGACAGCCGGTATTTTGTGCCCGTACGCCAAAGATTGTCGCTGAACAACCCACTCTGATCCCAATCGGCGTCGAAACTTCCGCGCCACACCACGGGTGTAGTAGGCATGTCGGCCTTCAGGTGGCAGAGTTTCAGGGTAAGGAAGCATTGTCGGCTCGGAGGATTTTCATGCAGGAACTACGGCTGGTGGGTGTTCACGAGGACGGCGGACACCTGCACTTGAACGGTGAGGACGGCTCCAACTTCAGCCTGCCGATCAACGAAGCGCTGCGCATGGCGGTCACCCGCCCAATGGAACAGCACAAGATCAGCACTCCACCTCCCCCCGCAGGCAAACCAATTGTTCCGCTCTCACCCCGCGATATCCAGTCCCGCATCCGCAGCGGTGCCACTGCCCAGGATATCGTCGACGAGTCCGGCCAGGACCTTGCGCAGGTGCTCCGATATGAAGGGCCAGTGCGAGCCGAACGCGACTATATGGCCATTCTGGCCCAGCGGGTGGAGGTTTCCTCTGCCGTGCCTTCGAACGACGGCTACCGGTCAGCCTTCGGGGAAAACCCCGCCCAACTCGGCGACATGGTCGCATACCGGTTGCAGGCGTATGGGGTCGATGCCAACGCTGTTGAGTGGGATGCCTGGCGACGCCAGGATGGACTCTGGAACGTGGTGGCACGTTTTGATCTGGCACCAGACACCCGGGTCACCGTTGGAGAGGAACCTCCCGCTCAGTGGACGTTCAACCCCAGCCGGAAAACCGTCCTGAACACCAACCGGTGGGCCCAGTTGCTCAGCGAACTGGAACCGCTCGACGGCCCCCTGCCCACACGGCGGCTCAGCGCCGTTGCTGATCATGTCTTCGACTTTGAAGCGCAGAAAACCCCTGAGGCTGCACCCGAAGAGGAAGAAGCCTCAGACAACCTGCTCGACGTCCTCCGGTCCCGCCGTGGCCAGCGTCTCGGCGTGGACGAGGACGGCGATGACGCCCTGGCTCATCTGCTGGCCAAGGGGGCGATCCCGGCAGCCCATCCCCGCCCCACGGAGGACGATGGGACGGAAACCCCAGCCTCAACTGATGACGACGACGTCGAGCCACGCAAGTTCGCGGGCCTGAGCCTGGCCCCGTCAGTTGCCGACGACGTCGAGTCCGGCATTGAGGGCAAAGCGACCTACAGCGACGGCACACCAAGACTCTTCGAATCGGTCAGCACCGAAACCCGGGAAATCAGCATTTTTGCCCGCCCCAATCGGCCAGCACAGCCCGGGCCGGAAGCCACCGAACCACGTGAGGATCGCGGTCCCGCTCCCGAGCACGCCTCAGCATCCGATCGATCAGCAGCAGATCGATCGGCGAAACCGGTTGAGGAAGCATCGGATCGCAAGATCCGGCCGAAGCGTTCGAGCGTCCCCAGCTGGGACGAAATCGTCTTCGGCACCAAAAGCGACTAGTCGCAGTGAACGAGTAGATCGCCGGGGATTTCCTGGTTGCCGCTTGCTCCTAGGCGAACGGCAGCAACATCTCGTTGCTTTTCATCGCCGTAGCGGTCCTCAGGGTGACCCTCCGCGTGTGATGGCGCCGGCAGAGTGTTTCATAGCCTGTCACTGGTGCGTGCGGGGACTCGGCAACCGAGCCGCCGGTGAGCGGTAGTTCCGGCTGGAGCGGATCCCGCGGCTCCGAGGCCAGCTCAACGTCGCCGACCACCATCTGGTCGCCCTCAACTACCATGACGCCGTCGACGGTCCTCGCGTTATGGGTTGCCCGGCGCCCGCACCAGCAAAGCGCCTCCACCTGAAGGACCTGGATCCGGTCGGCGAGTTCGATGAGCCGCTGCGAACCGGGAAAGAGCCTGGTGCGGAAATCGGAGGTGATACCGAACGCGAACACGTCGACGTCCATCTCGTCGACGATACGGGCCAGCTGATCGATCTGCTCGCCCAGATAAAACTGGGCCTCGTCGCAGATGAGGTAGTCCACCCGTTCAGCTGACGTCCGGCGCCTGACAATTTCGGCCCAGAAGTCGGTGGTGTCGGTGACTTCCACCGCTGCGGTCTGTAACCCGAGCCGGCTGGAAATCATTGCCTCCCCCGCCCGGTCATGGGAGCTGAAGAGCAGACCGGCCCGGCCGCGGGCGCGGTGGTTGTGGTCCATCTGCAGCGCCAGGGTGGACTTCCCGCAGTCCATGGTGCCGGAGAAAAAGATCAGCTCAGCCACGGGTGCCCTTCCCTCCCGGGCGGTTCAGGGTCAGGAGTGGGACTTCCCGCTCGGCCCGGGTGAGCGAGCCATGCTGGCCGACCACTTCCATGGCCGACGCGGAGGTCCGACGGCGATCGTATAACGCGATGGGCTCCCGCGCCGCGATCATGAGGTCTCCGATGCGGGGCAGCACTCGCTGATCGACCTCGCCAAACAGGCCCGCGTCAACGGCCTGGTCGCGGGTGAAGATCCATGCGAGCCGGCCGTAGGCGTCCCGCCACGCCGCCAGGAGTCGTTCCTGCCCTTGGGGGGACAGGCCCGGTTCAAAGTACAAGTGGAGCATCCGCGGCTCGCCAGCGGTGTGGGCCACCCCGTCGATGAGTTGCGGTTGGGTGGAGAAATCGTGGCGGTGGTCGACGTCGACGTCGACCATCCCGTGATCGGCGGTGAGCAGCAACAGCGTATCGGACGGTACGCGTGCCGCGAGGGTCCTGATCGCTGAGTCAACATCCTCCAACTGGTTGCCCCATTCGGCCGAGCCGCAGCCGTAGCGGTGGCCGGCCTTATCCATCTCGTTGAAATACAGGTAGACCAGCGCCCGGTCGGAGGCAGCGAGTTGCTCATGGGCGCCGCGCACCCGGGCCTGGAGTGTTCCCGCCGCCACATAACTGCCGCCCCGCAACGCCGCTCTGGTCATTGCAGAGTCGGCGAATTTGGGGAGGGACACGCTGACCACCGGGAGCTGCCCGGCCGCCTGCTCAAAGACTGAGGGATACGGTTGCCACTGCAGCGGGTCGACTCCCGGGTCCCACCCGCCCAACATGTTGACGACTTTCCCCTGCTCCGGGTCCAGCACATCGTAGCCAACCAGCCCGTGCTTGCCCGGCGGCAGGCCGGTGCCCAGGCTCCCGAGGGATGCGGCTGTTGTTGAGGGGAAAGCCGAGTTGAGGGTTCGTGCGCCGTCCAGATGGCGGCGCAGGAACGGCGCGTGACCGCCGCGTTTCTTCAGCAATGAGGAGCCGAGCCCGTCGACCACCACCACACACACTCGTGAGGCCGTGGGCAAGCCCAGGGCGTTGAGGAAGGGGCCGGACGCTGAGTCCAGTCCCAGGGCCGCCGCCGCGCTGGTGAAGACCTCGGCGACGGTGCTGCGCCCATAGGGCGGCGCCGCCGGAAGAGGCTCCCGGTGTTCGGTCAGGGATTCCACCAGCGGCTAGCCCTGGTGGTGGGTTCGGCTGAAGCGGGCGCCGAGGCCGGGCTGCCTGCGCGGCGTCGGGCTGACGGTGCTCCCGGCACCCGGCATCACCGGGTTGGCTGTGTTGACCTTCCGCAGGGCCCTGGCGAATGATTTCGCGTTCTGGACCGCCTGCATACCGTCGGCCTCAGCGCTGACGCGCAGCACGATGTCTTCCTGGGAAATGGTGCCGGTGTACCCGTGGTCGGCGTCGCACTGGGGGTCGCTGCACCCGGCCGGACCCATGTCCAGGCGCTGCCCGCCGGACCAGGCAATGGCGAGGGTCAGCTCCCGAGCCTGGTCGGAAGGCTTGTAGTCCTGGGGCTGGGCGTAGAGGTAGCTGAGGACCACTGAGCGGATCTGGCTGACCGGGACGGACTCGGTGGAGACCTGGGCCATCATCTGCTGCCCGTCCTCGTCCAGCTGCTGGTCGTCGACGTGGGTGATCACCAGCATGTCCTCGGTGAGAACCAGCACGGTGATATGGCGGTGAACCTCGTTGCGTTCGAAGTGGGTTTCGAGGTGCACCACATGGGAGAGCGGTTCCCGACCGTCAAGGGCGTCGTGCACCGTGTCTGCCACCAGGCGCGGATAAAATCCTGCCCGTTCCAGGGAGGCGTCGAGGCTGCGGCGTTCAGCGGAAAGCGATGTCATACCTCCAGTTTCCCCCACCCGGGCACCCGCCACCTAACCCGGCGACCGGTAGGGCGCGCCGTTCACCCAGGACGGCGGCCGGCGTCGTCGTTAGTCCCGCATGGCCCGTCGTGCACTGTCGGTGCGACGCTGCGGGTTGCCGACCATAATGTCGGTGCTGAGGATGACCAGTCCAGTGGCCGAGACCAGCACCGGGTTGAACTCAAGCAAAGCGATCTCCGGGTGGTGGTCCTTGAGGACAGCCACCCGGCTGATCAGGTTTTCGATCGCGGCGATGTCGGTCGCCGGCAGGCCCTGGTAGCCAAACAGTTTGCGGGATGCGCGCGGGCCGCGGACCAGATCGGAAACGTCGACGGCGGATAGCGGCGGGATGCTGTGCGCCCAGTCATCGAGAAGGTCGACGGCGTCGCCTGCCAGTCCGAAGGACAGCACCGGCCCCAGCAGGGGATCTTCAATTGCGCGGAGCGTACAGGCCTGTCCGGAGGGCGCCATGGACTGCACCTCCATTCCGCTGACTCCGAAGGGTGCTAGGACCTTCTCCATCTGCGAAATGTTCTGGCGGAGGGATTCTGCGTCCTCGATGTTCAACCGGACGCCCCCAAGGTCGAGGCGGTGCCGTAGATGTTCGTCGACGGTTTTGATGACCACCGGCCACCCGAGCCGGTCAGCGGCTTCGACAGCCTCATCGGCTGTCGCGAAGCGGACGGCGGGTAGCAGGGAGATGCCGTAGTGGCCGAGCAGGGTGGCCGACTCGGCCCCGTCCAGCCGGGTCAGGCCATCGCCGTCGACCCGGAGCAGCGCCTGCTGCAGCACCGCAGACGCGGCATCGGAGTCGATGTCAGCCGGTTCGTGGAAGCCGCCGCTGTCCCGGGAGCGCCATCGGGCATAGGTCACCACTGCGCCGAGGGCGGCGACGGCGGCCCCCGGTCCCGCGTAGCAGGGCACCCCACGCTGGCTTGGCACCGCGGCGTCCCCGTCGGCTGACGCCAGCGGGTTTCGGGGTGAAGCCAATAGCCCATCTGATTGCACAGCCGGGTCCAGGATGCCAGCAAAGGAGGCGACAAGAGGCTTGTTGGCTGTCTCGGCGCAGTCCCGCAGGCAGTCGGCAATGGCCTCGACTGTCAGCCCGGGCGCCGGGAGCAGGGCGACAACGGCCGAGTGCACTTCGTCGTCGGACAGCGCGTCGAGAACTGCCGCGCGCAGGACTGGCAGCGCAATGGACTGCCCGGTGTCCAGATCGATGTCCGTCACCAGCCGCCGCACGTCGAGGGACTGGGCAGCGGCGGCGTCGGCGACCACCTTGCCGAGAGCCAGCGAATTACTGAAAACGGCGAGCGCTGGACCGGCCGGGAGGGGCTGGCTGACGAGAATCTGGGCAATGTCCACCAACTGGGCAGTCGTTTCCACCCGGATGACCCCCGATTGCCTCAGCATTGCGTCGAGCGCCCCCGAGGGCGCCTGGGTGGTGCGGACGGCGTGGCCGGGCGGTAGTTGCAGGCCCATCACATCGGACTTCGCGACGATGACCGGTTTGGTCTTCGCCAGCCGGCGGGCAATCCGGGAAAACTTGCGTGGGTTGCCCACCGACTCCAGGTAGAGCCCCACGGCGCGGGTGGACGGGTCATCCTCCCAGTACTGCATTGCGTCATTGCCCGAGATATCGGCCCGGTTGCCGGCAGACACGAAGGAGCTCAGGCCCAGTCCGCGGCGTCCTGCCGCCGCATACAACAGCACTCCGATCGCCGCTGACTGGCTGAACAAACCCAGTGCACCGGCGGCCGGCAGTGCGGGGGCCATCGAGGCATTGAGCCTGACCTCCGGGTGCGTGTTGACCAGGCCCAGAGATGCCGGGCCGACCACCCGCATGCCGTAGGCCCTCGCACGATGCACCAGGGCCCGCTGCCGGGCCAGCCCTTCGGCGCCGTCGTCGGCGAACCCGGCGGTCGCCACGAGGAGGCCCTTCACCCCGGCCACGCCGCACTGATCCACGACCGACGCCACCTGGTCATAGGGGACGGCGATCACGGCTAGTTCGACCGGCCCCGGGACTTCGCCGATGGAGGCGAACGAAATCATGCCCGCCAGTTCGAAAGCCTCGGGATTCACCGCATACACGTCACCGGTGTAGCCGCCATCGATGATGTGTTCCAGGAAGGAATACCCGACGGTCCCCCACTCGCGGCTGGCACCGATTACAGCGACCGACGACGGCGAGAGCAGTCCGGCGACGCTGCGTGCCTCGGCGCGGTGTTCCCGGGACTCCATCACGGCGCGTGACTTCTCGGTGGGGTCGATGTTGAACTCCAGCATCACCACGCCGTCGTCGAAGCGCCGTTGCACCTCGTAGCCGGCCTCGGCGAAGACGGTGATCATCTTGCGGTTTTCCGGCAGGACCTCTGCCGAGAACCGGCTGATGCCGTTCTCCCGGGCAGCCGCGGCGAGGTGTTCGAGCAGGATCGACCCCAACCCCCTGCCCTGGTGGGCATCAGAGACGTTGAAGGCGACCTCGGCTTCGGTGGGGTCATCGAGCCGGTCGTACCGCCCAATACCCAGAATGTCCGTACCGCGGGTGACGACGAACGCCACGCGGTCCCGGTGGTCCACCTCAGTGAATCGTTTGAGCTCTTTGTTGCTCAGCGAGGACTTGTAGGTGAAGAACCTCAGGTAGATCGAGTTCTCGGACTGTTGCATGTGGAAGTGCTGCATTGCTGGCGCATCATCGGGCGAAATCGGCCGCAAATGTGCAGTGGCGCCGTCCCGCAACACGACGTCGGCCTCCCAATATTCCGGGTAATGTCCGTCAGCCGCCATAGACTCACCCTAGTGGGCGTTCGGCGTTCACGTCATTACCCTTGGCAGCACCTACCCTTTTTCACAACCCGAGGACCATCCGATCATGGCCAGGCGCCAAAGCACAGCAGCCCCGGTGGATTACACCGAGAACATCATCGACATTGACGTCACTTCCGAAATGGAAGGCTCTTTCCTTGAGTATGCGTACTCGGTGATTTACTCCAGGGCCCTACCCGATGCCAGGGACGGGCTGAAACCCGTGCAGCGGCGCATCCTGTACATGATGACCGATATGGGGCTGCGCCCGGACCGTGGCCATGTGAAGTCCGCCCGGGTCGTGGGCGAAGTGATGGGTAAGCTCCACCCGCACGGCGACGCCGCGATTTACGACGCAATGGTCCGCATGGCACAGGACTTTTCGCTGCGCCTGCCCCTGATCGATGGGCACGGCAACTTCGGGTCACTCGATGACGGCCCGGCCGCCCCCCGCTACACCGAGGCCCGCCTCGCCGCGGCGGCCCTCACCATGACCGACCACCTCGACGAAGACGTGGTGGACTTCGTCCCGAACTACGACAACCAGCTCATGCAGCCGGAGGTGCTCCCCGCCGCCTTCCCCAACCTGCTGGTCAATGGGGCGACCGGCATCGCCGTCGGTATGGCGACGAACATGGCCCCCCACAACCTGGGCGAGGTAATCGCGGCAGCCCGGCACCTGATCGCCAACCCTGACGCCGGGCTCGATGACCTGATGCGTTTCATCCCCGGACCGGACCTTCCCAGTGGCGGTAAAATCGTGGGGCTTGAGGGTGTGCGGGACGCCTATGCGACCGGCCGGGGGTCCTTCAAAACCAGGGCCACCGTGGGAATCGAGCAGCTTTCCGCCCGGCGCACCGGCCTCGTGGTGACTGAGCTGCCCTACACGGTGGGCCCCGAAAAGATCATCGAGAAGATCAAAGACGCCGTCACATCGAAGAAGCTCCAGGGCATCTCCGACATTGTGGACCTGACCGACCGGCGTCACGGGCTGCGCCTGGTGATCGAGCTGAAGAACGGCTTCAACCCCAACGCCGTGCTGGCCCAGCTGTACCGGTACACGCCGATGGAGGATTCGTTCGGCATCAACAATGTGACCCTCGTTGACGGTCAGCCCCGGACACTCGGCCTGGTGGAGTTGCTGCAGGTCTACATCAAGCACCGACTGTCGGTGGTCCGCCGCCGCACCGCCTACCGGCTGGGACGCAAGAAGGACAGGCTTCACCTGGTCGAGGGTCTGCTGATCGCGATCGTCGATATTGACGAGGTCATCCAGATCATTCGCTCTTCGGATGAGTCGGCCCAGGCCCGGGAACGGCTGATGTCGATCTATGATCTGACCGAGCTGCAGGCGAACTACATTCTTGAGCTTCGGCTGCGTCAGCTGACCAAGTATTCACGCATCGAGTTGGAGAAGGAGCAGGACGAACTGCGCCGGGAGATTGCCCTGCTGGAGGAACTGCTCGGCTCGGAAGAGAAGCTGCGTGCCCTCCTGTCGGAGGAACTTGCAGAGGTGGCGGCGAAGTTCGCTACCCCCCGTCGCACGGTGTTGCTGGAGTCCGAGTCCAGTGCACCACTGAAGGGCACGGTGATGCCCGCGGCAATATCGCCCGGCGGGAAAACGACGCCATTACCCCTGGAAATTGCTGACGATCCCTGCTGGGTGATCCTGTCGACGTCGGGACAGCTGGCACGCACCGCCGACCAGGAACCGTTCGGTGAGGGCGGGCAACGGGTCAAGCACGACGTGTTCAGTTCGGTGATTCGTTCAACGGCGAGGGCGGAGGTTGGAGCGGTCACCTCGGCCGGGCGAATGCTGCGCCTTCAGGTGATGGATATGCCTGCTCTCGCACCAACCGCCGGGATTCCCAATTTGGCGGGCGGCGTACCGGCGCAGGAGTTCATGACCCTGCTGCCCGGAGAATCCCTGGTGGGGTTGGCACCGCTCGACGCGGTAATCGCCCTGGGCAGTGCGCAGGGCGTGGTGAAACGGGTTGCCCCCGAGTATCCACTGAACCGCGACGAATGGGAGATCATTTCCCTCAAGCCCAAAGACAAGGTGGTGGGCCTGGCCGCGGCCAGTGACCAGGACCTGCTGGTCTTCATCACGGCCCAGGCGCAACTGCTGCGCTTCCCCGCATCGACCGTCCGTCCGCAGGGCCGCACCGCCGGTGGTATGGCAGGCATCAAACTGGGATCCGGTGACTCGGTCATCCACTTCGGCGCTGTGGGTGCCGAGGATTCGGCCGCCGTCGTCGTGACGATTGCCGCCGCGAGCGGAGCGCTGCCGGGCACCTCGGCTGGATCGGTCAAGGTGACCGATTTCGCGGAGTATCCGACCAAGGGTAGGGCTACAGCGGGGGTCCGGGCCCACCGGTTCCTCAAGGATGAGGACATCCTGCTGCTCGCCTGGGCCGGACACGGTCCGGCAAAAGCCGCGTCAGCTTCCGGAGTATCCAGGGCCCTCCCCACCGAACACGGGCGCCGTGACGGTTCTGGTGTCACCCTGAGCCAGTCAGTCGACTCGATCGGACCCAGCCTCGTCTAGGGTTAGCCCCGGTCTAGGGTTGGCCCCGGCTATGGTTGGCCGGGGCCAACCGCGTCCATGGTTTAGATGCGCAGTTCGTACACCCTGACCCGGTGGGTGGCTTCGTAACCCAGACGTTCGTACAGGCCAAGGGCACCCGACGGGTTCTCGGTATCGACGCCCAGGCCAGCGTGCTCGATGCCGTCAGCTTTGAAGCGGCGCATCGCCTCGACCAGCAGGGCCGGGGCGAGCCGCAGGCCCCGCCATTTCCGCCGCACTCCCAGCAGGTCGGTGTAGCCCTCGGTGTGGCCCAGCAGTTCCCCGGACGCGGGATCGTAACTGGCCAGCTGGTAGGCAGCCACTTCGCCGGACGCCTCGTCCACCACCGCGAGGCTCCATTCGGGTTTGAACTCGGGGTGCGTCACTGTGAACCGCCAGGACTCCTCGTCGCGTGGTTCACTCCCCCAGTGGTCCTGGAACGCCTCGTTGTGGGCGAGCCGTACCGCCTCGGACAGATCGTCCGAGAACGTGACAATCTGCAGTCCGGCTGCAATATCGACTTCGGGGATCTCCGCCTGCAGCGGACGGGTCATCTCCGTGAAATACCTGACGACGGCGTTGCCGGTAGCTTCCATCAGCGCCAGCTGGGATGGCACCCGTTCCTCCGCGTAGGTACGCAGCACTCCTTCCCCGGCGCCGTCGTCGTCCAACCTGCGACGCGCGCGCCCCGCCTGCCAGGAGTAGAGTGCGGTACCGATCCCCTGCCGGCGCCTGGCGGGGTCCACCCCACCCATACTGTGAACCACAGTGGACCCGGGATTCCGCTGGATTACCCCAACGGCGCGGGGCACACCCGCATCGTCGAGACCCAGGATGGTGTCCTTTGCCGGGTCGGTTTTCGATGAGCCCAGTATCTGCTCCAGGTCGGCCCGCTCCTCCACCCAGTCCGGCTGGTCTTCCTTGGCCATCCGGTGCAGCAGCTCATGCCAACTACCCAGATCCTTAGGCGTGATGGCACGCCAATGCAGCGGCGTGCCGGAGGGAAAGAAGTCCGATTCTGGCTTTGTCATGGCAAAAGCCTAAATCACCGGGACGGTCAACCATCGGCTGAGCAACCGACATCTTGTTCTACCGCATGTAGAACCTTGGCGAAAAAGAGAGTAGATTTGAAGTACTCATCCACAATTTTAGCGAAGGACTTGCATGGCCACCCTCGGAGAACTCGAACGCACAGTGATGGATTTGCTGTGGGGCACCCCCGGGGCACTGACCGCGAACGCACTGCGCGACATGCTGGCGTTGGCGACGAAGGAAGCCGTGGGCAAGGAGCTCGCCGTCACGACAGTCCTGACTGTCCTCTCACGGCTGGAGAAGAAGGGGCTCGTGGAACGGGAGCGGGAAACCCGCCCGCACCGCTACCGTGCGATCACCAGCCGGGAGGAACACACCGCCGAGTTGATGCACGAAGTCCTCGTCACCGCCCCTGACCGGGAAGCAGTCCTGGCACGGTTCATCGGAAGCGTTTCCGACAGCGAGGCACAGGCTCTGCGCAAACTGCTCGGCAGCTGAACGGATGTTTTGGGCCGCCCATTTTTTGGCCGGGCTCGCCGTCGTCCTCGCCTGGCCTGCGCCGGTAGCCCTGTCTCGGGCAAAGTGGCCCACCCGTTCACCGTTTACGGCGATGATTCTGTGGCAGGCGATCGCCCTCGCGGGCGGACTGTCAATGATTGGCGCGATGCTGGTCTGGGGTCTCGACCCGCTCGGCGACAACCTGGTGGAAGCCCTTGGCCGCTTCGGCGACATGGCGTTTGCCAACCAGCCGGTCGACACGCTCGGCCTGGTCCACGTCTTCGCCCTGAGCGCCGCTGGGCTGCTCAGCGCCCACCTGATCTTTACCCTGCTGCTGACCTACGCCAAGATTCGTGGGCAGCGTAAGCGACACCGAGACATGCTGAACCTGCTCAGCTCCCCGGCAGCAAACCGGCCGGCAACGCTGGTGATCAACCATCCCACTCCTGTGGCCTATTGCCTTCCGGGTGGTGCCAGATCAGTGACCGTACTCTCCGACGGGCTCCTCGACCTGCTGACCCCCGCCGAACTCGACGCCGTACTGGTGCACGAGCTGGCACACCTCCACCAGCGACATCACCTACTCCTGTGGGCGTTTGCAGCCTGGCGCGCGGCCCTCCCGTGGCTGCCCACGTCACAACTGGCGCAGCGGGCCGTCAACGAGTTGATCGAGATGCTCGCCGACGACGAGGCTCTGAAGCAGGTTCGGGAGCCAGTCCTGGCCCGGGCGATCGCTATCGTCGCCTCCGGGTCGCTGCCCGACCAGCAGGGCGGCTTCGCCCACGGTGACTCGTTTGCGGTGACGGCGCTTGCTCCCGGTGCGACCCCTGACCAGGATGCTGGTGCCACCCTTAACCGGATTCACCGGCTACTCACTCCGCAGCCGCCCTTGTCGCTGCCCCAGCAGGCGGCCGCCCTCGGTGCCTCGGGACTGCTACTGGGGGCGCCGACGCTACTGCTGATTGCCCCCTGGGTGCTGGGTTAGCGCTGCCTGGCGCTGGTTTTATGAACAATGCTCCCACTGATCGGGCACGGTCACTGGGATTGTCTAAATACTCTCAGTGACCGTCGGTGATCGTTGGGACACTTAGTCGCGGCATCCGGCGCGGCTGGTACAAGAACTGTGGAAATAATCCGCGCCCCAAAGTGGGGGGGGAGCTCGGCGAGCTAATGAGTTGGCTCGTGGCAGGTGCCATGACGAGTAGTCATGGGAGCGGATCGTGTGGCACTATCTGCTCTCTTGAGATACGAAAATGGCAGGTGCCCTCCGTCCAGGACACCCGCCACTTTCAGTTCAGTTCACAAAGAAACTCCGTGAGTCAGGGTATTAGCCGTTGACTCGTACGAAGTATGAACCGCCGAGGTCGGACAGTGGGTGCTCGATGGTGAGGTTTGATCCGTTCATGCCGCTGCTGATGACCTTGCCGTTGCCGACGTAGATGGCAATGTGGCCGGGGCGGACGACGAGATCGCCGGGCGCGGGGCTGGAGACCCGGGTTCCGTACTGGTCGAACTGCAGGGGTCCAAGGTCGCCGACGTTCAGGCCGATGGAGCGCAGAGCGCGTTCGACGAGGATGGTGCAGTCCTGGATGGAACCGAGCTGCCCATAGGCCGAGGCGACCAGTGCTGCGCCAACTCCGCTGGCCGGAGCCGCCTTGGCTACGGGTGCGATCGGGGTGATGGCACCGGAGGCCAGTGTCATCATTGCTGGTGCCGCATCGGCAGCGGGCGCGGCTGGTGCTGGAACTACTGCCGGTGCGGCGGGTGCTGGTGCAGGTGTTGAGTAGAACGCCTGGCTTGCAGTTGCTGCTGGAACGGCGGCTGCACTGACGGCTGCGCCGCCGGTGAGCTGGATCTGCTGACCCGGGTAGATGATTGAAGCGTAGGACAGGCCGTTTTGCGCCAACAGGGTGTCGAGGTTAATACCGTGCAATGCGGCGATCGCTCCCAGCGTGTCTCCGGCTGCGACAGTGTGGACTCCTGTTGCGGGTGCTGAGACTGCTGGCGCGGTGGTTGCTGCGCCCTGGGTGTAGGTTCCTGCGTGGGCGGTCGCTCCGACGGAGAAGACGAGGCTGCCGGTCGCGACGGCGATGATGGCTGGCTTGCCCAGTGCTACGGCCTTGGTCCTGGCCGACTGGGTCAGACCCTCGAGGGCGATGGAGTGGGTGGTGGCGGCGCGGTGGCGTGCCGAAATGGACTGACGTGACATGATTGTTTGCCTCTCCCATGCCTGCGGGGTGAGCTGTCGGGTTCGGATGGGAGTCACCCGGCCGTCCTCTACCTATGGGCTACGCCTGCCATCGCGAACGATGCTGCAGGTCTAGCACTGGATAGTCAGATCGACTTAACCCCGAGGGTCACCGCGTGCGGTGGCCCGGTGGAAACGTGGTTCCCCCGTCCCTGCCATCTGGATTGTGCGAACGGGTCCCGGTGCAGCGGCAGGGCTCGGCATTCTGCGCGGGAATGTCATCTCGGCGGGGTGCCGGGATCACTCGAATGAGAATACCCCACCGTGGTATTGAAGTCACGTTAAGGTAACGGGCTTTTCAAGGATCACCGTACCCGCGGGCCACCGACCCTTCAGGGAACCTATTTCATCTATCGAGCGTTCACGGCGGAGCGGATCGTCGATGATACTTATAAAGGCCGCGCAGAGCGCATGGTCGAGGACGTACCAACGGCCTCATCTGGGTCCGACCAGAACAGGTCGGAGCATTGAAAGGATAGCGCCGTGAACGCCGGAGCCGGACCTCGGAACAGTACCGATGACACCCCTGGGGCAGCTGCCACGGAAGCCCCCGCGGCGGAGTCCACCGTCGCGGATCAGCCGGTTACCTCCGGTGCGGTGCACGGTTATTCCCCGGACAAGGCGGCCTATTTGCGGCGTCTGAAGCGCATTGAAGGACAGGTCCGTGGGATAGCGCGGATGGTCGACGAAGATCAGTACTGCATCGACATTCTCACCCAGGTCGCGGCGGTCAACAGTGCCATGCACGCCGTGAGTTTGGGCCTGCTGCAAAACCACTTGCAACACTGCGTCGTCACCGCAGCCCAAGAAGCCCAAACCACTGGGTCCTCCGAAGCCGTCGACGCGAAGGTCAAGGAAGCAACACAGGCAATCAGCAGACTACTGCGCTGAGCCTTCCGTCGGCGCATATGCGCCCCCAGGCTTCATCAGGTTGGCGTGAGTGGCTTCAATTGGTGAGCCCGGCCGGATGAGCTTCGGGAACGGCCACGAAGACGGTTTCGATTTTCGCGTCGGTGACTTTATCTGCCTCATCTGACAGAAGCACATCCGAGGGTGGTCATCCGTACCCAGAATCGGTGAGATCCACCTCGCGCCCGGGAAATCCGGCCGGACCAGGGAAAAAGTCAGGCGCTCAAAAGCTGGTACCCGGCCTGCTCGACCGCCGAGCGTACTGCTGCTGAGGGAACCACCTGGTTACTGTAAACGGTGACCGTGGAGGTCCCGCCGGACACGAGATCAATCTGGACGTCGGCGACGTCATCAATCCCGCCGACTGCAGAGCTAACCCGGGACGCGCACGACCCACAGGTCAGGCCAGCGACACCGAAACTGGCGCTGATGCTGCCAGCCTGGGGAACCGTTTTGGCTTTGCTGTCCTGGGGGGCGCAGCAGGCACATCCGGAAGATGATGTGTCGGTCAGGGTCAGTTCGGAAGAAGTGCCACACATGAGGGTCTCCAAAAATGAGGAATGGTTGTTCGAGAATCAGCGGGTGTAGCCATCCGGGGTCATTCACGTTGGCTACAGCTGCTTGAGGGACCTTCTGGGAGTAAGCGGCCCATCTAGGGCCGGACTTCCCACTTGGGTACTCATAATGTATACCCCCTAGGGGTATGTGTCAAGGGTTGATCCGGGTACCCGGATCCCGCAGCGACTGAAGTCACCCTGGGACCGATTGGGACCTAAGACTCTACTTGTGGGCCGACGCTAGGCGGAGACTGGAAATCATCTCGAGGTGAAAGGTATCCGGCATGATGTGGGGTTATGGGCAGGGATCAGCGTGGATGTGGCTTTGGGGCGTCCTCCTGATCGTTGGGATTGTGCTGTTGGTACTGCTCGCAGTCAGGGTCCTTGGCAACGGAGGCCGTGTCGGATACGCGTCACGGGATGCCTCAGGGGTGGGCGGCCCGCCCCACGGCCGGAGCACTGCCCACCAGATCCTGGACGAGCGCTTCGCGAAGGGAGAACTCACCGCCGACGAGTACCGCGAACAACTCGAAGTTCTCGGTGAGGGCCCGTAGCAAACCCCCCATCAGCCGCCGCCAAGCGCTGCTACTGGGGGGACTCGGCATCGCGGGGACGGCGACTGGAGGTGCAGGCCTGATCTGGACGCTAACAACGCGGGAGCCACCCGTCACGGGAAGCGAACTAATCCAACCTCCAGAGTTACGAAGCAACAACGGTCAGCTACAGGTACGGCTGGAAGCCGCACCGGGACAAATATTGCTGGCCGGCCGACAGGCCGCAGCCCTCGGTTACAACGGGGGTATCCCCGGCCCGACACTCCGCGTACAAGCTGGCGATGTCCTCAAGATCAGACTCGTCAACAACCTGGACCAGCCCACCAACCTGCACGTTCACGGGCTTCACGTTTCTCCCGAAGGCAATGGGGACAATGTCTTCATCTCAGTCGAGCCCGGCAACACCTTCAACTACGAATACAAACTCCCAGAGGATCATCCACCTGGCGTGTACTGGTACCACCCACACCACCACGGCATGGTCGCCGATCAGATCTTCGCCGGGCTCTTTGGAGCAATCATCGTTGAGGATGTGGAACCCATCGAGGTGAGTACGGAACGGGTACTGGTCATTTCGGACACCACCCTGGACGGACTGGGAAACATCGTCGCAGTCCCGGCGATGGAACGAATGATGGGCCGGGAAGGTGAACTGATCCTGGTCAACGGGCAAAGCAACCCGCAATTCAGTGCCCGCCCCCGGCAACGGGAACGGTGGCACATCATCAACACGTGCGTGTCCCGTTACCTCCGCCTACAGGTCGACGAGGGGCAACTGCAGCTTCTCGGCATTGACTCCGGGCGCCTGCCAACACCCGAGAACGTGGATCGACTTCTCCTGCTGCCCGGAAACCGGGCCGATCTTCTCATCTCCATCCCGGCCGGTGATTCCGTGCTCCGAGCGTTCTACCAGCGCCGGGGAAGGGCGCCAGGAATGACGGGACGGGAATCCGGAGCACGCAACAACCCGGCCGACCGCCCCGACGGCTTCGCGCTGGCCACCCTCCACGTGTCCGGCGAACCGGTCGCATCCCTGACAGCCCCGACCACGCAAAAGGGACTGGGAGACCTGAGGTCAGCCCCCATCGCGGCACGCCGGGAAATCGTCATGGCCGGCGGGGGCATGGGCGGGGGCATGGGCATGATGCGTTTCACCATTAACGGCAATGAATTTAACCGGGACAGAACAGACACAACGGTAGCGGCCGGGAATGTGGAGGAATGGACGCTGACCAACACGAGCCCCATGGACCACCCGTTCCACCTGCACGTCTGGCCGATGCAAATTATTGAAGAAAACGGTCAGGTAGCGAACACAACGATATGGCGGGACGTGGTGAACGTGCCCGCCAACGGAAGTGTCAAAGTTCGGGTGGCTTTCAACGATTTCCGCGGACGCTCCGTCTACCACTGCCACATCCTGGATCACGAAGACCTCGGCATGATGGGGACCATCGAAGTCCGCTGACAAATCCGTAGCAAGACTTATCCGACTGACCTTGTGCCCTTGGCGGGACTTGACCCCACGAGGGGTCAGGCGTCAATCCGCTCCCGGTCCAGGGAGGCGGCGCCAGCCACGATGAAATCCTTGCGCGGGGCGACGTCGCTGCCCATCAACAGATCGAACACCCGCTCAGCCGATTCGGCTTCCTGGATCCGCACCCGCCGAAGAGTCCGGTGCCTCGGGTCCATGGTGGTTTCCGCCAGCTGCTCGGCGTCCATCTCACCGAGCCCCTTGTACCGCTGGATGGGTTCCTTGTAACGCTTGCCCTGCTTTTCCAACTCTGCCAGCAGCCGGGAGAGTTCCTGCTCGGAGTAGGTGTAGATGGTGTCGTTCGTTTTGGACCCGTGGTTGACCACCTCGACCCGGTGCAACGGCGGGACCGCCGCATACACCCGGCCGGCGTCTACGAGCGGCCGCATGTACCGGAAGAAAAGGGTGAGGAGCAGGGTGCGGATGTGGGCGCCGTCAACGTCGGCGTCGGTCATCAGGATCACTTTCCCATACCGCGCTGCGTCCAGCTGGAAGCTGCGGCCCGACCCGGCGCCCACCACCTGGATCAGCGCCCCACACTCGGCGTTGGCGAGCATGTCCCCCACCGATGCCTTCTGTACGTTCAGGATCTTGCCCCGGATGGGTAGCAACGCCTGATAGTCGGAGGAGCGGGCGAGCTTGGCGGTGCCCAGCGCGCTGTCACCCTCGACGATGAACAGTTCGGACCGTTCGACGTCGTCAATCCGACAGTCGGCCAGCTTCGATGGCATTGAGGACGTTTCCAGGGCGTTTTTTCGCCGCTGGGTTTCCTTGTGTACCCGCGCGGAGATCCGGGATTTCATCTCGGCAACAACTTTTTCCAGCAGGAGCGCGCTCTGGGCCTTGTCGCCCCGGGCCGTGGAATTGAGCTTGGCCAGAATCTCCTTTTCGACCACTTTCGCGACGATTGCCCGCACCGCGGAAGTGCCCAGGATTTCCTTGGTCTGGCCCTCAAATTGGGGCTCTGCCAGACGCACGGTCAGGACCGCTGTCAGTCCGGCGAAGACGTCATCCTTCTCGATCTTGTCGTTGCCGGCCTTGAGCTTTCGAGAGTTGGCCTCGATCACTTTGCGGAAGGACTTCAGGAGGGACTGTTCGAAACCGCTCTGGTGGGTGCCGCCCTTGGGAGTGGCAATGATGTTCACGAAGCTCTTCACCGTGGTGTCGTAGCCGATCCCCCAGCGCAACGCGATGTCCACCTCGCAATCGCGTTCCACCTCGGCGATCTCGCTATGCCCGTTCTCGCCCAGCACCGGCACCGACTCCTTGAACCGGCCTGAGCCGTGCAGGCGCCACACATCAGTCACCGCGCTGTCCGCTGCGAGGAAGGTGGTGAACTCCGAGATTCCGCCGTCGTGCTGGAAGACTTCCTCCAACGCTCCCGCCTCGGCTGCGGTGCCAGGGAGGCGCCGCTCGTCACGGAGGGTGATCCTCAGCCCTGGGACCAGGAAGGAGGTTTGGCGGGCCCGTGCCTGGAGTTCCTCGTAGGAGAATTTTGCGTCCGGGGTGAAGATTTGCCGGTCAGCCCAGTACCGGATCCGGGTACCTGTCACACCCCGTTTGGTGGTGCCGACCACCTCGAGCCGGGAGCTTTCGAGGAACGGTTCGAACTTGGCGGTCGGTGACGGTGACTTCGCGTCCAGGAAACGGCCAGGTTCGCCACGCCTGAACGACATCTGGTAGGTCTTGCTACCGCGGTCAACCTGGACATCCAGCCGGGCTGACAGGGCGTTGACCACGCTGGCGCCGACACCGTGGAGGCCGCCGGAGGCCGTGTACGAACCGCCACCGAATTTTCCGCCGGCATGCAGTTTTGTGAAGACCACCTCGACGCCGCTCAGACCGGTCTTGGGTTCCGCGTCCACCGGAATGCCCCGCCCGTCGTCGTGAATCTCGACCGAACCGTCCGGGTGGAGTATCACCTTGATGCTTTGGCCGTGTCCGGCGAGTGCCTCATCCACCGAGTTGTCGATGATCTCCCAGAGACAGTGCATCAATCCGCGGGAATCAGTTGACCCGATATACATGCCGGGCCGTTTACGGACGGCTTCAAGGCCTTCCAGGACGGATAGGTGCCGGGCGTTGTATTCGGTGCTTGGTGGCGCCACGTTGGGTGAGACTCCTTGGCAGGGGGTACAGGTGAGAGGCGACACCGGTCTTCGGGCGCCGCGCCGGGGGCCTCCGGACGCATGGCTTAAGCATATTCCCCCACCCGGGTCGTTCGGTTTAGGCGGGCCGCAGATCAAGCGGCAAAGGTGTGACGACGTCGGTCTATGCTACGCGCTCAGCGAAAGACCACCCAGCCTGCAATAGAACGGCAACGAATAGTGGTTATATGAACTACAGGAACCACTAAGGAGGCAATCATGACAACAGCAGTAGCAACCCGCGAAATGTCCGCGCTGGACCGCTGTGACCGCTGCGGAGCCCAGGCCTATGTGCGCGCAGTTCTTCAGTCCTCCGGTGGTGAGCTGCTTTTCTGTGGCCACCACGCACGTTCCGTCGAGTCGAATCTGCGTCCGCTGACGTCCGAGTGGCAGGATGAGACCAACCGTCTGAATGCAGCACCCGGACCGGTAAGCGAAGACTAAGAGCACCACCGACGGGCCGGCAATCCGGACCCGTTAAATCGAAAGTACCCCCACACTGATGTGTGGGGGTACTTTTTGCTATGGGGCTGGTTTCCCAACCCCATAGCGAGTCCTAGTCCAGGTAGTCGCGCAGCACCTGGGACCGCGATGGGTGGCGCAGCTTCGACATGGTCTTCGATTCGATCTGGCGGATCCGCTCACGCGTCACCCCGTAGACCTTCCCGATTTCGTCTAACGTCTTCGGCTGACCATCAGTCAGGCCGAAGCGCATCGCCACGACCCCTGCTTCGCGTTCCGACAGGGTGTCAAGAACCGAGTGCAACTGTTCCTGCAACAGGGTGAAGCTGACCGCATCCGCGGGCACCACTGCCTCGGAGTCCTCAATGAGGTCACCGAATTCAGAATCACCGTCTTCGCCCAGCGGCGTGTGCAACGAAATGGGTTCGCGGCCATACTTCTGGACCTCGACAACCTTCTCGGGAGTCATATCCAGTTCAAGGGCCAGCTCTTCAGGCGTCGGTTCGCGGCCGAGATCCTGGAGCATCTGGCGCTGCACACGGGCCAGCTTGTTGATGACCTCGACCATGTGAACCGGAATACGAATGGTCCGCGCCTGGTCGGCCATGGCGCGGGTGATCGCCTGACGGATCCACCAGGTGGCGTAGGTGGAGAACTTGAAGCCCTTGGTGTAGTCGAATTTCTCGACGGCACGGATCAGACCGAGGTTGCCCTCCTGAATGAGGTCGAGGAACAGCATGCCGCGGCCGGTGTAACGCTTGGCCAGGGAGACAACCAGACGAAGGTTGGCTTCCAGCAGGTGGTTTTTCGCCCGCTTGCCGTCATGGATGACCCATTCGAGTTCGCGGCGTAGTTTCGGATCGAGCGGCTTGGCCGCATCCTTATCGGCCGCCAGCTTCTCCTCGGCGAAGAGGCCAGCCTCGATGCGCAAAGCAAGATCAACTTCCTGCTCCGCATTCAGGAGGGCCACCTTGCCGATCTGCTTCAGGTAGTCCTTGACGGGGTCAGCGGTGGCACCCGCTGAGATGACCTGCTGGGCAGGGGCGTCGTCGTCGTCGGCGTCTGAATAGACGAAGCCAGATCCGGCCTTGGTCTCAGCCTCGGCTGCGGCCCGTTCGGTGGTTTCGGCAGGCTCGACCGGGTTACCGGCGGCGTCAAGCTCGGGGCTATCGTCTTCGACCTCGGCGGCCGCGGCGTTCTGGGCGGCAGCGGCTTTGGCTGCCCGCGCTGATAGCGGCTTGGCAGCAGCGGTCTTCGGTGCCGCCTTCTTGGGGGCGGCCCGGCGTTTGGTGGTCGTTGCTCCGGGTTCTGTTACATCCGGTGCAGTTGTCTTCTTGGCCGACACAGAGAACCTTTCATACGGCGTCTGTGATGTTACCAAGGGGGCAACACCACTATGACCCTGTCAAGTCCGTGAATGAATTCAAGCGGCTAAACGGGGCGTTCCTCATTGAAGTGGAACCGTCCCGCCCTCTGCCCTATTCCCAACCATCCTGCGAAGAATGGCCGATCTGACAGAGTGAAACACTACTTGATACACGAACCCGACCGGGTCTCGGTTCCTATTGTCGCACGATTCATGGGCTTCGATAAATCAGCGACCCACCCAAATCGGCTCCTTCGCAACCGGTTACGCAGCGTGTGGCGCACCATTGCGCCACGCCAGATCCCTGTCGCGTGACCATTCGGCGAGCATGCCGCGAGCCACCACCTCCTCGAGAAGTTCAGCAAGTGAATACCCCGGTATTTCCGCCATGGCTTCACCCAGATAGACATGCGCCCGGGACCCCCGACCCCTGGCCCACTCGATCCAGCCCAGCATGGTGAGCAGGGCGGCGCGTGGTTCGCCCACCGCAACAGCTGACAGCCGACTGAACAGGGTGTGGGCAGCATCAACCTGCCCCCACTGCAGTTGCCCTCTGTATTGCCCGATCAGAACATCGCAGAAGTCCCGCGCGTGAGCCTGTGCGGACTCCATTGGCTCGACGGGCAGCTGCTGGTCCGGGTCGAGGCCGAGCAGCGTCCGCGCCGATGCCGGCAGGTGGGCGGGCCCGGTGCCGGTAGGGCGCACGGTGTTGCCTTCCAGACCGTTCGCTGCGGCCTCCCAGCCCAGCGCTGCAAGGACCAGAACGGCGTCACGGATGGGACGGGAAACCAGTGAGGCGAGGAGATGGGCGGCTACCCCGACCTCGGTGATCGGCACCGTGGATGCGGTGCGGGCCAGCAGGCAGTCCCATAGCCGGAGGGTGGCGGCGGCCTGGTTTGGAGTTGTCCAACGATGCCCAAGTTTCGCCTGCTCGCCTCGACAGAGCTTTGCCAGGTCCGCTGGATCAGTCCACGCCGCGGGAAGGTCCGATTCAACTGCGGCGCCCAGAGAGTCAGCAAAGCTGCTGCCGCGGAAAGTCAGCTCAGCGTTCAACGGGCTCGTCAGGACGCTCTCGATCGAATGCCCCGACGGTGGACAGCAACTCGGGTCAGCGCAGAAGTAGTCCCGCCACATGGTGTCGGTGACCAACCAACCGTCGCGCAATTGCAGCCCCACGCCGTCGAGGCATCGGGTGAGGCTTCGCACCAGGTCCCTGCGGGGTGGCGCTCCGGTGCGGGTCAACGGTTCCCTGGTATAGACGGCCAGCAGTGAACCGTCAGCGGTGGTATCCGAGGCGAGGATTGAACAGACACCTGCGGCGTAGCCGTCCGGATCCAGATTATTCGCCGGAAGGTCCACGCGCAGCGTTGCCCCGACCCGCTTCCCACACATGGTCAGGAGCACGAGGCTTTCTTCCGGCTGAAAACCCAAGGTGTGGAGGATGTAGCTGAGAATGTCAGCAGCAGACGTGACCTTGAAGGGCTGCTCCGGCGGTGGGGATGTTGAAGTCATGGCATGAGCATGGCTGTTGTCACCCCGCTACGGGTCCGGTCTTACCGCCATGTGAATAACTGCACCTGATCCGGCGCTGTCGAGGACTAGTCGGTGCCGATGCGGGCTCACCGTGACGGGTTGTCGTCACCCTCGGTGTCGCCGCCGGCGGGGTCAGCGAGGTCCCCGGCTTTGCGGTCCTCTTCGAGTAGCTGCTCCGACTCGTCTGCGGCCTGTGGACTCGCCAGGTATGCCTCGACCGCCGCACCAATCTCGTCAGCGTCAGCGAGCTCGCTATTGTCCTTCACCAGCAGCGACCGGCGCTCGGCGCTTCCGGCGCGCTCGTCGAAGCGCTTCTCCAGCGTGCTGACTACTCCACTGACCTCGGCAGACCCGTCAACCTGACGGGCGATCTGCCGTTCAACATCCCGGCCTGCCTCACGCAACCGGTCGGTGGGAAGCACCAGGGACGCCGAAGCACCCAGGTATTCCAGGGCCGTGACAGCTGCAGGAGGGTACTCAGCCTCGGCAAGGTAGTGGGGGACGTGTACGACGTAGCCCACGACGTCGTGTCCCGATTCGATCAGACGCAACTCCAGCAGATGCCCCACCGACGCCTGCAGCTCTGCTGTGGGACGCCACGTGTTCATCCCCTCGATCAGGTCCGGACGGTTGCCGTGCACGGTCACGCCGAGGGGACGGGTATGCGGTACCGGCATGGGAATCGAATTGATCCAGGACACCAGGGGAACCTCGAACCGGTCCACAAGACCGGTGACCGCACTAATAAACCGCTCCCACTGCAGATCCGGCTCAAATCCGGCGAGCAGCAGGAACGGAACGCCCATCCCGTCATAGACCCGGTGGAGTTCAAGCCGGGGAGGGTGATAGTCCGCGAGGTGATCCTCGGCGAAGGTGATGCGAGGCCGCCTGCTGCGGTAATCGATCAACTGGTCGGCGTCGAAGACCGCCACCAGCTCGTGATCCAGGGTGGTGAGCATTTCCTCGATGACCTGGGACACCACGTGGCCCGCGTCGACAAATCCGGTGAATCCAGCAAGAAGAGGAAGTCCTCGCAGCTGCTGCCCGTCGATCAGGTCAGCGTTTGCGTTGAACAGAGTCTCTGGATTAAGCATTTCCCCTCCTAACAAGGTTCTCGGCTTTCAGTACCCGCTACAACGTCAGGGGGACGTACATTCATTCCGCCCGACACCAGGTTCCTTTACAGACTACGATCGATGGAGGAAAGGCGCGGTATGACGCGCCTACCCACCTATCTGTCCAGCACATGGAAGTGAGGAACACACCCAGTGAATATCGCCAGCGAACTCAAGCTGACAGCTGTCACCAAGGACTCCAAGAAGACCGCCGGTGACGCCCTGGTAATCGGCGTCGGCCAACAGTCCGGCGGACCAGTCCTGCTCGACTCCCCGCTCTCGGCGAAGGACGCGGCTGCCCTTGCCGACTCCCTCCCAATGCTCGGCATCACCGGCGGCGCTGACGAGGTTCGCAGGCTGCCCGGCCTGGAGGGCAGCGCTGCGGAGATTCTGGTGCTGACCGGCGTCGGCCGTCTCCCAGCTGACGGAGCGATCACCCCCGAGGCACTGCGCCGTGCCGCTGGCGCTGCAATCCGTCAGCTCATCGGACTTGATTCGGTGACCATCGCGCTGCCCGCACCGACAGTCGCCGATGCCGCAGCAGTGGCCGAGGGCGCAGCAATGGGTGCCTACTCCTACACTGAACACCGCTCCGCCCAGGCAGCAAAGAACGGATCGCCCGCCAAGGAACCGGTCAGCAGCGTCACCATCGTGACTCCCGCCGCGCAGGACAAGTCCTTGAAGGCCGCCCTCAACCGTGCAGCCATCCTGGGCCGCGGCGTCAACATCACCCGCTCGCTGGTCAACCAGCCACCCAGCCACCTGTACCCGGAAACTTTCGCGCAGGCCGCCAAGGATCTGACCAAGGGTCTGCCGATCAAGGTCACGGTGCTGGATGAGAAACGCCTGGAAAAAGAAGGCTATGGCGGAATTCTCGGCGTCGGGAAGGGCTCGTCCCGCCAGCCCCGGCTGGTCAAGATTGAGTACTCCCCCAGCTCGGCCAGCAAAAGCCTTGCCTTTGTTGGCAAGGGCATCACCTTCGACTCGGGCGGACTGTCACTGAAGCCTGCTGCTGGCATGCAGACCATGAAGCTCGACATGGCGGGCGCCGCCGTCGTGCTGAGCGCTGTCCTCGCCATTGCCGAGTTGGGCCTGCCCATCAAGGTGACCGGCTGGCTGTGCCTCGCCGAGAACATGCCATCGGGAAGCGCGCAGCGCCCCTCAGATGTGATGACCACCTATGGTGGCCGCACCGTCGAGGTCCTCAACACCGATGCCGAAGGCCGGCTGGTAATGGCCGACGCGCTGGCCGCTGCCAGCGAAGAGGCACCGGATGCCCTCATCGATATTGCCACCCTCACCGGCGCCCAGATGATCGCCTTGGGGCGCCGCGTCTCGGGTGTCATGGGCGACGATGACGTGGTTGATGCAGTCAAGGGTGCGGCGGACCGGTCCGGCGAGCTGTTCTGGCCGATGCCCCTGCCTGAGGAGCTCCGCCCGAGCCTCGACTCCCAGGTCGCTGACATTGCCAACATTGGCGAGAAATTCGGCGGCATGATGACCGCGGCGGTCTTCCTGCGCGAGTTTGTCGGCGAAGTCAACGGTCGGAAGATCCCCTGGGCGCACCTGGACATTGCCGGGCCTGCGTTCAACGAAGGCGCCGCACACGGCTACACGCCGAAGGAAGCCACCGGAGTAGGTGTCCGCACCCTGCTGGCATACGCCGAAGACATGGCCACCACCGCCAAGTAAGCCTGCTGGGCAGTTTCATCCCCGCAACAGGGGTGAGACTGCCCACATCAGGGCGGAGATCGCCCTTCATCAAGTAGATGCTGGCCGGATCTGGGGATAGGGTAAGTCCTGATCACACCAAGTATTCCGCCAAAATCATCAACCGACGGGCGCACTAGCCCGTCACAGATTACGCGAGGGAGCGTCCAAGTGGCCGATACGGCAGCTGCGCAAGAATTCGACATCCTGATTCTGGGCGGAGGCAGCGGTGGCTATGCCGCCGCACTCCGAGCCGTCCAGCTGGGATTCACCGTGGGACTCATCGAGAAGGGCAAACTCGGTGGCACCTGCCTACACAACGGGTGTATCCCTACCAAGGCCCTGCTGCACTCGGCCGAGGTCGCCGACACGGCGCGCTCCTCCGAGAAATACGGGATCAAGGCGACATTCGAGTCGATCGACATGCCTGCGGTCAACGCCTACAAGGACGGCATCATTGCCGGGAAGTACAAGGGCCTGCAGGGATTGATCAAGTCCAAGGGCATCACGGTCATCGAGGGCGCAGGCAAGCTCACCGCCACCAACACGGTTGAAGTGGATGGCACTTCCTACACCGGCAAGAACATCATCCTGGCTACCGGTTCCTACTCCCGCACCCTCCCGGGCCTCGAAATTGGCGGGAAGGTCATCAATTCTGATCATGCCCTGAAAATGGAAACGCTCCCCAAGAAGGCCATCGTGCTCGGCGGCGGCGTCATCGGTTGCGAATTCGCTTCCGTGTGGAAATCCTTCGGCGTCGACGTCACCATCATCGAGGGCCTCCCGTCACTGGTTGCCAATGAGGACGCCACCATCGTCAAGGCGTTCGAACGGGCCTTCAAGAAGCGCGGCATCAACTTCAACACCGGAACCTTCTTCGAAAAGGTCGAGCAGAACGACGACGGCGTCGTCGTCACGCTGGCCGACGGGAAGACCTTCGAAGCAGACCTGATGCTGGTCGCCGTCGGCCGTGGTCCCGTCACTGAAGGACTCGGCTACGAAGAGGCCGGCGTCACCATTGATCGCGGCTTCGTGATCACCGATGAGCGTCTGCACACGGGCGTCGAGAACATCTACGCTGTTGGCGACATCGTTCCCGGCCTTCAACTCGCGCACCGCGGGTTCCAGCAGGGCATTTTCGTGGCCGAGGAGATCGCCGGCCTGAAACCGGTCATCGTCGAAGACGTCAACATCCCCAAGGTCACCTACAGCGAACCCGAAATCGCGTCGGTGGGTCTCACCGAGAAGGCCGCCAAAGAAAAGCTCGGCGAGGACAAGGTCCTCACCCAGGAATACAACCTTGCCGGCAACGGCAAGACCTCCATCCTGGGGTCGGCTGGCCTGGTGAAACTCGTCAGCGAGAAGGACGGGCCAGTCATCGGGGTGCACATGATCGGCACCCGGATGGGCGAACAGATCGGTGAAGCACAGCTCATCGTGAACTGGGAAGCCTACCCAGAGGACGTGGCGCAGCTGATCCACGCCCACCCCACCCAGAACGAAGCGCTGGGCGAAGCACACCTCGCCCTTGCAGGTAAGGCGCTGCACGGATAACCGTGCACTAAGCTCGCAACTAAGCGTTCCACCAGCATTACTCGCAACCTTGGCGCTGCGGTGCCGGCCCCCTCCACGGGGCCAGCACCGCAGGGCAAAAACTATTCAGGAGAAACGGGGACACTATGTCTGAATCCGTCAACTTACCCGCCCTCGGCGAAAGCGTTACCGAAGGCACCGTTACACGCTGGCTCAAGGCGGTCGGCGACCGCGTGGAGGTTGACGAACCCCTACTCGAGGTGTCCACCGACAAGGTCGACACTGAGATCCCGTCGCCAATTGCCGGGGTCATCGAGGAAATCCTTGTAGCCGAGGACGAGACCGCTGAAGTCGGAGCGCCGCTGGTGCGCATCGGCGACGGGTCGGGCGGCTCGGACGACTCCGCTGCGTCGGGGGACGCGGCCGAGGAGCCTGCCGCAGAGGCCGAAGAGCCCGCAGCTGAAGAACCAGCCGCCGAGCCCGAGCCCGAGGAGAAAGCCCCCGAGCCCGCCGCTGCGGAGTCCTCCGCTGACTCCGCTGACTCCGCTGACGACTCGTCAGGCGGCGAGAGCACCGAGGTGACCCTTCCCGCCCTCGGCGAAAGCGTCACCGAAGGAACCGTCACCCGGTGGCTCAAGGAAGTTGGCGACGACGTCGAGGTGGACGAGCCCCTGCTTGAGGTCTCCACCGACAAGGTCGATACCGAAATTCCGTCGCCAGTCGCAGGGAAGCTGCAGGAAATCCGGGTTGGTGAGGACGAGACCGTCGAGGTTGGCGCAGTCCTCGCCGTCATCGGTTCCGGCGGATCTGCTCCGGCCAAGGCAGAAGCTGGCGCTGAGCCGGTCGCTGCTGCGTCGTCGGAAGAGCGTGAAGAGCCAGTAGCAGAGCCTGCCAAGACGGAGGACGCCCCGAAGGAGGAGGCTCCCGCACCGAAGGAAGAGGCCAAGCCGAAGGAAGAGGCCAAGCCGGCTGCACCCAAGGCGGCCGAAGAGAAGCCCGCAGAGAAGAAGCCCGCGGCGGACAAATCCTCCGAGGACAAGTCGGGCGGGTCCGACGCCGCGTACGTCACTCCCCTGGTGCGTAAGCTCGCGAACCAGCAGAACGTCGATCTGCAGTCCGTGAAGGGCACTGGAGTGGGCGGTCGCATCCGCAAGCAGGACGTACTGGAAGCCGCTGAGGCAGCCAAGAAAGCACCCGAGCCAGCTGCAGCTCCCGCTGCACCAGCAGCTCCAGCACCGGCAGCGCCGTCGGCTGAGGCCTCGAAGCTGCGTGGCACCGTCGAGAAGGCGCCACGCATCCGCCAGACCATTGCCCGGCGGATGCGTGAATCGCTTGAGGTGTCCGCCCAGCTGACCCAGGTCATCGAAGTGGATATGAGCAGGGTGGCGCGACTGCGTACCTCAGCGAAGGACAGTTTCCAGGCCCAGAACGGCGCGAAGCTGACCTTCCTCCCGTTCATCTCCAAGGCCGTCACCGAGGCGCTCAAGCAGCACCCAAAGCTGAACGCATCCTTCGATGAAGAAGCCAAGGAAATCACGTACCACGACGCCGAGCACCTGGCGATCGCCGTGGACACGGAAAAGGGTCTGCTGGTTCCCGTCATCAACGATGCCGGTAACCTCAACCTGGCTGGCCTGGCGAAGAAGATTGCCGACGTCGGCTCCCGGACCAAGAGCGGGAAGATCGGTCCGGATGAGCTGTCGGGCGGTACCTTCACGATCACGAACATCGGGTCGGTCGGCGCACTGTTCGACACCCCGATCATCAACCAGCCTCAGGTGGGAATCCTGGGCACCGGTGCGATCGTCAAGCGTCCCGTGGTGGTGACCGCCGACGGCGAGGACACCATCGCCATCCGGTCCATGATGTACCTCAGCTTGACCTACGACCACCGCCTGGTCGATGGTGCCGACGCTGGCCGCTTCCTGCAGTCATTGAAGGCACGCCTTGAAGCCGGCGCATTCGAATCGGATCTCGGCCTGTAACACGCACCATCCCCGAGGTCAGTAATCAACCATGAAGGAGAACAGTTATGGCTACAGTACGTAACGCCCACACCGTCTGGAGCGGCAACCTGCAGGCCGGAAGCGGCCAGGTCAGCCTCGACAGTTCGGGACTTGGCACCTACGACGTCACCTGGAAAGCCCGTTCGGAGGAAGCAGGCGGCAAGACCAGCCCTGAAGAGCTGATTGCTGCCGCCCACTCCTCATGCTTCTCCATGGCGTTCAGCCTGGCGCTCAGCGAGGAAGGCAAGACGGCCGACCGGATTGAGACCAAAGCCGAGGTTGATTTTGTGCCCGGTGAAGGAATCACCGCCATCCGGCTGATCCTGAACGCTGCGATCCCGGACATTGAGGACGCTGATTTCCAGCGGATCGCCGAGTCCGCCAAGACCGGCTGCCCTGTGTCCCAGGCCTTGGCCGGGGTCAAGAGCATCACTGTTGAGGCAACCCTGCAGTCCTAGTTCCACGCAAAAGAGGCGGTCAACCGGATATCCGGTCGACCGCCTCTTTTGTTTTCCCCGGAGGGTTAGCTCTTCGTCGGCCGTGGCGGTAACGGGCCCGGGTTGAGCTGGGGGTGGTTGGTCCGCACCGGCGGTACATCGGTGGGTAGCTCGGAGATCATCTCCCGCAGGATTGCGACACCCTGCTCCAGCTGAGGATCTTCCCCAGCCGCATAGGCGTGCGGCGGGAACGGGACCTCGATATCGGGGTCCACCCCGTAGTTCTCCACACCCCACCCGACGCCGCCGGTCATCCAGAATGCGTATCGCGGCTGTGTGACGGCGGTGCCGTCGGCCAGCGCGAACCGGCCATCGATTCCGACGACGCCACCCCAGGTGCGCGTGCCGATGACGGGCCCGATGCCCCTGAGTTTGGCTACCTGGGTGATGATGTCGCCGTCGGATCCCGCGAACTCATCCGTGAGGATGACCACGGGTCCGCGCGGGGCATGCGCGGGATAGGTACCTGGTTGCTCACCACGGGGGAAGGACCAGGCGGTGACCTTCCTGCCAATGAGTTCGGCCACGAGTTGCGAGGTGTGGCCGCCACGGTTGCGTCGCACGTCGACCACCAGGCCGTCGCGTGCGGTTTCACGGTCAAGATCACGGTGCAATTGCGCCCAGCCGCGCGCCACCATGTCCGGGATGTGAAGGTAGCCGAAGCTGCCGCCCGAGGCCTGGTGGACGATTGCCCGGTTGGCGTTGACCCAATTCTGGTAGCGCAGGCGTTCCTCACTGCGAAGCGGAACTACTGCAACGCGCCGGACTGATGCGGCGTGGGTTTCATCCCCTGCGCTTTCCTCCGTGTCCTCCCCTGCGTCTTGTCTTGAGGGCCGGAGAACTGTGAGTTCGACCGTTCGGCCGGCGGCACCGGTAAGGAGCACGGCCGGGCCGTGGGCCAACGGTACTGGGACACCGTCCACCGCTGCGATGATATCTCCCTCGGCGACTGCCACCCCTGGCGCAGTCAGAGGGGAGACCGCCTGCGGATCGGAGGACTCCCCGGCGAAGATGCGTTGCACCACCCAGCCGTGGGCTGATGGGGCCAACTCGGCGCCGAGGAAACCCTGTGCGCCGGTTCCCGGCTCCCCGAACAGCAGCGGAGTGACATAGGCGTGGGATGTCCCCAGCTCCCCGTGAACCTCCCACAGGACGTCCACCAGGTCGTCGTGCGACCCGAGCCGCTCCACCAGGGGACGATACCGGTCCCGGATGGCTGGCCAGTCCACGCCGCCCATATCTTCGGCCCAGAAGAAGTCACGCTGCAACCGCCAGGTCTCGTCGAATGCCTGACGCCACACGCTGACCGGGTCGAGGAGCACCCGGATCCGGCCCAGGTCCACCTCGACGTGGTCGGGTGAGTCCTTCTCCACCTTGCCCTTCGTTGGGACAGCAGTCACCTTCCCGGCGTGGATGAGCACAACCCTGCCGCCGTCGGCGCTAACTTCGAAACTGTCGACCTCGGCTGCCAGTGTCTCCGCGTCGCGTTTCGCGAGGTCGAAGCGCTCCAACCGTTTCGCCGGATCTTTGGCCGTGGTGGTGGCCCGACCGTCACCGGTCACACCGAAGCGCTCGGTTGCCGTCCACAGCAACGCGCCATCCACCGCGCGAAGCCCCTCATAGCCGCCCTGGGGCACGGGTACCGCAACGATCCGCTCTGCCAGTCGATCAGGATCGACGACGACGCACAGGTCCGGTTCGCCGTCGTCGTCCCTGCCGCCCACGGACCGCTGGGATCCGGCGGCCCCCAAGGCTTCTGTCGAATGCACCGACGGCCCAAACGGTGACGGCGTGTCAGCGGCGAGGGCCACCAGGAAGGGTTTCGTGGACACCGGGAAGCTCAGGTCAAAACGGTGGGTGTCATACACCGGGTCAAAGCTGCGGTCAGAAAGGAAGGCCAGGTACCGGCAGTCGCGGGTAAACACGGGTGAGTGATCCCGGAACCGGCCATCGGTCACATTGAGGATCTCGGCACCGGACTCCGCCCGGGCCAGCCGGACCCGGGTCCTGGCACCTTCACCCGTCACCGGTTCCGCCCAGGTGAGCCACTGCGAGTCAGGGGAAAACGCAAGGTCATCGACCGCGCCGTGGGTGGTTGAGCCCAGGGTGAAGAGTTCGCCGGTGGAGATCTGGAGGACCAGGATTTGTCCCATCTCGCCGGCCACAGCCACGCGGGTTCCGTCGGGACTGGTGACCAGGTTGCTGGCCCGGAACGGTCCATCGAATGCCCACCGCGACAGGCCTGCCGCTGCTGCGATGTCCTGTGCGGTGACAATGTCCGAGTCGGGCGCGCCCCCTTCGGACTGGGTTTCATCACCGGGCTGGGGCTTCGCCCCGGGCTGGTGCCCGGAACCCGAGGGGACGTCAGCGCCGGGGCGGCCTGCGCCGTCGGACGTTCTGACCGCGGGAACGGGGGCCGGCAGATCCGGCTCCTGCGCTGCGTGTGTTGAGGGACCGGCGGCGGCCGATGAGGTGGATTCTGACGCAGGACTGTCGGTGCCGGCGGAAAGGCCCGCGTCAAAGACGTTGCGGATATACAGCGCTTCTTCACCATCGTGGTCGGCGATGTAGGCCACACGGTCGACGCCGAGGGGCCGCCCCAGCCGCGCGCGAACACCCGCGGTGGCCTCCACCACGCGTGACGGTCCATCCCGGTGCGTCAGCCAGTGCAGGGTGCCGTGGCTTTCGACGACGCTGGCAGACCCCGTCGCTACCGGGGTGGCTGCCGCGAGGTGTCTGACCACGTTCAGCGGCTGGGGGCGCCGTCCGGTGGTGGCTGAGCCGAGTGAGATATCAAGTTTGACCGGTTCAGCATCGAGCGACTGCAGCAGCCAGATCGATCCCGCGGACTCAAACACAATCCGGGTGCCATCGGAGGTGGCATGCCGTACGTAGAACTCCTCGTGGTCGGTGTGGCGTTGCAGGTCCTCACCCTGGGGTGTCACGGAGTACAGGTTGCCGTAGCCTTCGTGGTCAGACAGGAAGGCCAACCGGTTATTGATCCACATCGGGTCGGCCAGGTTGCCGTCGAGCTCGGGGAGGAACCGGGCGAAGTCCCCCGACCCGTCCGCATCCATCCAGAGTTTGCCGGCTGTTCCGCCGCGGTATCGCTTCCACCAGGCGGGCTCGCGGGTCAAAACGCTGGAAATAACGAGGGGACGCTCGTCGCCGACAGCCGGGCCGGGCACTATCGCATCGAGTGGTCCGTAGGGGAACGCGGTTTGGGCGGAGCCGTCCAGCGGGACCCGGTAGCCCCAGGCGTGGCGCGGGTCCTCGTGTCGGAACGCGCTGGTGGCGATGACCTCCCCGTCAGCCGTGAAACCACGAACCTTCGTGCTCTGGTGGCCCCAATAGGTCAGTCTGCGGAAGTTTCCGCCCTCGGTGTCGGCGGCGACAACCTCGGGTGCACCCGCCTGGGTGACGGTCCAGGCGATGGTTGCTCCGTCGGGAGAGAGTCGGGGCCCGCGGGCCGGCAGCTGCATTGCTGAGATCCGCCAGGCGCGTCCCCCCGACAATGGTGCGACCCAGACATCGTTTTCTGCTACGAAAGTGAGCAGGTCACCGTGGACATGTGGAAAGCGCAAATAGTGTGAGGAACCCATCCGACGATCATAGCCACGAACCTTGTTGGCAGTGGCGTCGAGGGGCCGCGGTGAAGCCCGTCCTCACGGGCGGAGCCTGTGGTTCCCATTGGGACCGTCGGGGTGGTGGGATAGGGGTATGAGAATTCTGATTTCCGGTGCATCCGGAACCATTGGCAAGGCCTTCATCAAACAGTTGGAACCGGGAAAACATCAGGTGAAACGGCTCGTCCGCCGGGCACCGTCGGGGCCTGACGAAGTCCAGTGGGATCCTGTGGCCGGAGGCCTCGATCCGGCGATCATGGATGCCACCGATGCAGTGGTCAACCTATCGGGCGCGGGCATCGCCGGGGCGCCGTGGACGAGGAGTTACAAGGAAACGCTGTACTCCTCCCGGCTGACCGCGACCCGCACCCTGGTCGAGAGCATGCGTCGGGCAGATTCACCGCCGACAGTATTCCTCAGCCAGTCGGCGTCTGGCTACTACGGCAACCGGGGGTCCGAGATTTTGCCGGAGAGCGCAGCCTCGGGTGATTTGCTGCTCTCTGACATCTGTCGGCGGTGGGAAGCTGAGGCACTCCGGGCGCCCTCGTCGGTACGTACTGTCCTCATGCGAACCGGTGTGGTGATGTCCACCAGCGGCGGCGCGCTGCCCAAGTTGCTGGTCCCGCTGCGATTTTTTGTGGGCGGGCCGTTGGGATCGGGAAACCAGTGGTGGCCGTGGGTGACCCTTGATGATCAGGTTCGAGCGATGGCGTTCCTCCTTGAGGCTGAGGTCAGCGGACCGGTCAACATCTCCTCGCCTTCCCCCGCGACGCTGACCGACCTGACCGAGGCTCTCGGTGCTGCGTTGAACCGGCCCACCCGCTTCAGGGTTCCTGAGTGGGTCCTGACCGCGGTCCTTGGCCAGCTGGCCAAGGAGTTGTTACTGCCAAGCGCACGGCTTGACCCCACAGTGCTCAAGAATGCGGGATTCAAATTCCGGCACAGTTCATTGGACGACCTGGCCCGATGGGTTCGCGAGTCCCGATAACCGAGCCGGAACAACACCAACAAACAACGGGCGGCGCCCCGGGTTCTAGGGCTCGTGGACGGCGGAAATCCGCCAGTGATCAGGTCCTCGCTGAAGGACGAAGACCAGTTGCTGGGTCACTGGCGAGGTCTCGGTCCGGTGCACATCTCCACTGGGGGTGACCTCGGCGAAGCCAGAGGTGGTGGCCGTGGCGGCGACCGCAACAACCTGGCCGCCAGGACCGGCACTGTCAGTCGCCACGGCGGCGCCCGATAACAGTTCGACCGGTGTGAGGTCTGTCAGTTCAATCGTGAGCCCGGACAGGGTGTGTCCGCGGTCCCTCAGTTCCAGCACTGCTTCCTCGTCGGCGGCCATGGCTGGTGATGAGGGCACATTGACCAGCTTCAGGAGTTCGGCGTCGGCAGTCTCAAAGGCTTGTTCCCTGAGCCGGGACAGGAGAGGCAGGACCGTCAGGGGATCGGCGTCGGCGAGTGTAGTGGACGCAACGGCCGCGGTGGGGGCCGCCCCGGTGGAGCGGGTTGTCTCCTGCGACGGCTGGATCTCTGCCGCGGCGGCAGTCTCACCCTGGCCAGGCGGAGTACTGGAAGGGCCGCTGCCATCCAGCGCGCCCGGGGCCTCTCCCCCGATTCCCAGCAGCGTGCCTGCGAACAGTGCGCCACAGACGGAGAGCACAATCATGCTCAGGGCGGTAACCGCCAGTCCGACTAGCCGGCCCGGACGGCGGGTCCGATAGGTTGCTGGCCGGCGATCGGAGGGCTGATGTTCGCCCGACTGGTGATCGCCAGGCCGACGTTTTGCGGGCCGGTGTTTGCCTGCCGACCGGCGCCGTCCCGTTGGCGGGTTGGCTGAACCAGTAGTGGACCTGCGCGTCCTGAGATGCGGCAACACATCCGGGTGGACGGCTGCCACCAGATCAAGCGGCTCGGCCTGCGCCGTGCGCTGCACGGCCCGGGCAAATTCGCTGGCGGTGGGTCTCTCCCCCGGTTCTCCTTCCAGGCCCCAGTTGATGAGGTCCATGAGGTCCTCGGGCGCTTCCGGCACCAGCAGGGAAAGCGGCGGCCGCTGGATCGCCGGCCCCGGAACCCGCCCGGTCAGGGCGAACCAGCCGACAGCGGCAAGCGCATAGATGTCAGCCTCGGTATTCAACCCGTCAGGGTCCTGAGGCGTCTCCTGGAAGCCTGGTGTGCCGCCCGCACGATGCCTGGCTTCCCCCAGCAGCCGACCGACCCCGAAGTCAGCCAACAGCGGTTTACCCACTTCCGTAAACAGGATGTTGCCGGGCGCTACGTCCCCATGGACGGCTCCCAGGCCGTGCAGGAACGCCAGCACCTGCGCCAGCGGGGTCAGCACCGTGACAACCTCCCCCGGAGGAAGAGGGCCTCTCACGGAGACGAGGTTCAGCAACGACCCTCCGGCGGCGTATTCCATCCGGAGGCCCATCCCCTGGTCAGTGTGGATCACTTCATGGAGGGTCACCAAATGCTCATGCGGGAACCGGGCAAGGAACCGCTCCTCGCCACTCACAGCATCGGATCGCAGGGGATCAGCGCGGGCCGGGCCAAGAACCTTCAACGCGAAGAACTCTCCGGAGTCGTTCCGAATCAGCCAGACGTTCGCGCTGCCGCCGCGACCCAGCAGACGCTCACACTGGTAACCCGCAAGCAGCGGCGGGGTGGAAATCGGTTCCTCCCCGCCACCCTTGCCGGTGCGGCTGCTGTCCATGCACCAGTTGTAGCGGATCCCGGAAAACCTCGCAGAAGTTATCCACAGCAGCCCCGTGGCATGCATCAATGTCAGCGATGTCCCCGCGCAGGTCTACCCTTAACCCCATGACACTTCAATATTCGCGTGTTGGACTGGATCCGGAATTCGTTGACTATGAGGCTGGCTGGGATTTGCAGCGGAAGCTCCACGCCGGTGTGGTGGCAGGAACAGCACCGAGCACAGTCCTCTTGCTGGAACACAGTGCTGTGTATACGGCAGGGCGGCGCACCGAGGACCAGGAGCGACCGTTTGATGGGACGCCGGTGGTACCGGTCGATCGAGGCGGGAAACTCACCTGGCATGGCCCCGGCCAACTGGTGGGCTATCCCATCCTGGCTTTGCCGGAACCCACCAGGGTGACCGGCTACGTGGCCATTCTTGAAGACGTGATCATCGCGGTCCTGAAAGATTTCGGGATCAACGGGATCCGCATCGACGGCAGGTCAGGGGTGTGGGTCGCCGCCGATGACACCCGTCCGGACCGCAAGATTGCCGCCATCGGGATTCGCATTAACCGCCGGGTCACCATGCATGGGTTCGCGGTGAACTGCAGCAACGACCTCGCACCCTTCGCCCAGATTGTGCCGTGCGGAATTTCCGACGCTGGCGTGACCACAATCTCCGCTGAAACCGGCTACAGGGTGACCCCAGCGGACATCGTTTCGCGGATTGAAGACGAACTGCGCAAGAATGAACTATTACTGGTTGCCGAGGCGGCAGAAGATTTCCGCCCGTCAAGCACAGCCAACCCAGCCGGTCTGATCCGGCCGGAAGGAGCATGACCCGTGAGTCTGGCCCCCGAAGGACGCCGCCTTCTCCGCATTGAGGCGAGAAACGCCGAGACCCCGGTGGAGCGTAAACCCGACTGGATCAAAGCGAAGGTGAACATCGGCCCCGAGTTTGTGGCGATGAAGAACCTGGTGAAGAAGGAAGGCCTCCACACCGTGTGCGAGGAGGCGGGCTGTCCCAACATCTTCGAATGCTGGGAAGACCGCGAAGCCACCTTCCTGATCGGCGGTTCGGAGTGTACCCGTCGCTGTGACTTCTGCCAGATCGATACCGGCAAGCCGCAACCGCTGGACCGGAGCGAGCCGTTCAAGGTGGCCCAGTCCGTTCAGTCAATGAATCTGCGCTACGCCACCGTGACCGGCGTCGCCCGCGATGATCTTGAGGACGAGGGTGTCTGGCTTTACGCCGAGACTATTCGCCAGATCCACAGCATGAACCCCGGCACCGGCGTCGAAATCCTCATTCCCGATTTCTCGGGCAAACCTGAGCACATTCAGGCGATCTGCGATGCTGCACCCGAGGTGTTCGCGCACAACGTCGAGACGGTCCCCCGGATCTTCAAGCGCATCAGGCCCGCGTTCCGCTACGAGCGGTCATTGGACGTCATCACCCAGGGCAGGGACCTGGGCATGGTCACCAAATCCAATCTGATCCTTGGCATGGGCGAAACCCGGCAGGAAATTTCTGGAGCCATGCAGGACCTGCACGACGCCGGCTGCGACCTGATCACGATCAACCAGTACCTGCGACCCAGCGAACGCCACCTCCCCGTGGACCGCTGGGTGAAGCCCCAGGAATTTGTCGAACTCCGTGAGGAGGCCGAAGAGATCGGTTTCCTTGGCGTCATGAGCGGACCGTTAGTCCGGTCCTCCTACCGTGCCGGCCGACTCTGGGCGCGCGCCATGCGCAAGAAGGGCCTGGAACTGCCCGCAGCGCTGGCGCACATAGAGGATTCCGGATCGACGTTGCAGGAGGCGTCAAGCCTCGCGCCCACGGGCTAGCCCGACAGCGAGCCGCCACCCAAGGCATTGGGCCGGGGTGGTTTCGACGCGTCCAATCAGCGACCTGGATCACGTAGAATTGAAGCATTATGGCCAACAGCACTGAATCAGACGGATCATCCACCCCTAAGCGACGCCTCTTTTCCCGGAAGCCGAAGCCCGAAAAGGGACCGAAGAAGACCGGGCGGATGAAGCAAATCTCCGAGGTCTTCAAGATGACCCGGCGGAATGATCCCAACGTGGTGTGGATCATGCTGCTGGCGTTCCTGTCGATCGTCGCCGTCGGTCTGGTCATCGGTTTCCTGATCCAAAACTGGATCACCATGCTGATCATCGCCATCCCGCTGGGCTTCCTCGCCGCAGTGTTCATCCTGTCCCGTCGTGCCGAGCGTGCCGCGTTCTCGCAGATCGAAGGACAGCCCGGGGCTGCCGGCGCCGCACTCAGTGTGCTTCGGCGAGGCTGGATCCTGCAGGATCAGCCCGTCGCGATGAACCCGCGGTCGCAGGATGCGGTCTTCCGCGCTATCGGCCGGCCTGGCATCGTGCTGGTTACCGAAGGTCCGACGGCTCGGGTCAAACCGCTCGCTGATGCTGAGAAGCGCAAGATGGCGCGGATCGTCCCCAACGTGAAGGTTCACGTCATCGAAGCCGGTCGCGGCGAGGGCCAGGTGCCCTTGGCCCAGGTCGCCAAGAAGGCGCAGAAACTCAAGAAGAATCTGACCAAGCAGGAAGTTCAGGCGGTCAACAAGCGGCTGACCGCCCTGGGCACCAAGCTGCCGATCCCCAAGGGCGTTGATCCGTTCAAGGCTCGTCCGGACCGCAAGGCCATGCGGGGGCGCTAGGTCCGCACGAACGCAGGATTGGTTTGAGGGTCGACCTCGCTATCGGAGAGTGTTTCTCACCGAAGCGAGGTCGGCCCTTTTAGTTGGGTAGCGTAAGGATTTCCGCGCCGTCGTCGGTGATGGCGATGGTGTGTTCGCTGTGGGCCGTCCGGCAGCCGGTGGCGCTCCGCAGCGTCCATCCATCAGGGTCGGTGACGAGTGTCGCAGTGTCCACCATGACCCACGGCTCCAACGCGAGCAGCAGCCCGGGCCGGAGCACATAGCCACGTCCTGGCCGACCCATATTGGGTACATGTGGATCCTGGTGCATCGTCGAACCGATGCCGTGTCCACCAAATTCGGTGTTGATCGGATACCCCGCATCGGTAAGGACCCGACCTATTGCGTAGGAAATGTCGCCAATCTTCACACCGGGACCCGCTGCGGCTATGCCTGCCTTCAGGGCACGTTCGGTGGCCCCGATCATCTCCACACTCTCCGTGGGCTGAGCCTCGCCGACGATGAAGCTGATCGCCGAATCAGCGGCAATGCCGTTCTTTGATACGGCGAGGTCGAGGGTCAGCAGGTCCCCGTCCGCGAGAGCGTAATCGTGGGGCAACCCGTGAAGCACAGCGTCGTTGACCGCGGTGCAGATGTAGTGACCAAACGGCCCGCGTCCGAACGACGGCGCGTAGTCCACATAGCAGGATTCGGCACCGGCGTCGGCAATCATCGTCTTCGCCCAGTTGTCGATGTCCAACAGGTTGGCGCCGACTCTCGCCCGGCTCTTCATCGTCTGCAGGATGTTGGCGACCAACGCTCCGGCGTCTTTCGCCCGGCTCAGTTCGGCCTTGTTCAGGATCTCGATCATTCGGTGTCCTTCGTTTGAAGTCAGTGTTTATCCGGGTCAGCCTAGGAAGCCGCGCTGTCCCCTGATGCGGTGAGGAGTTCTGGTCAGATCCTGACCAGAACTGTTTGGACTGCACGGTCGTGGACTCCGCGCTGGTCGCGGTCCACGATGACGGCCGGGATCACCAGGCAGATCAGGAGGGTCCGGACCAGCGCCTTGCCGTATCCGGCCGGGCGTCCCGTGAGCGTCTGAACCTGCATGCCCATGATTCGATGCCCGATGCTGTAGCCAAAGAACCCTACGAGCAGGACCTGGGTGAGGGCGAAAATTCCCAGGGTGGCGAAGCTGTTGTAGTCGAAGAAACCGTAGGAGATCAGCGACGCCAGCGCCCAGTCAATGAGCAGTGCGCCGACCCTGCGGCCGGGACGGGCGATTGATGCGGGACCGGTTTTAGGACGCCCCATCCCCTTGCCCGGCCAGTCGGTGGAACTGTCGGAGGGGGTTCCGCCGAGCCATGAGCCGATGTCGTTTCTGTCTACCACTCCTTAATCTTAACGCGTTCACACCGCGGGGCTGCGCGTCGCGGTCGTCGTCATCCAGACGCCTCATCTGACCCGCAGCGCCAAATCAGGCTAGGCTGAAAGAGCCTTTAGTCCAGACCAGCCATTAAGTAACGTGCCGGAAACAATTGCGACACCAGTGGGAAACTGCCAACTCGTACAGTTGTAATCATTGCGGCGGCGGCGCTCAATGCCACTGATCTGCGCCCGGTCGTTACCCCCACATGCGTTAGGAGCATAAACGATGTTCAAGAATGCGGACGAAGTCCTCAAGTTCATCGCTGACGAAGACGTGAAGTTTGTCGACGTCCGATTCACCGACCTTCCCGGAGTGCAGCAGCACTTCAACGTTCCCGCGAAGACAGTCGATGCAGACTTCTTTGTGAACGGGCAGCTGTTCGACGGGTCATCGATCCGCGGCTTCCAGGGAATCGCCGAGTCGGACATGCAGCTGATACCGGACCCCACGACTGCGTTCATTGATCCCTTCCGGATGGAGAAGACGCTCGCGCTGAGCTTCTCGATTGTGAACCCTCGGACCGGCGATCCTTACCACCGCGACCCTCGCGGCGTGGCAGAACGCGCTGAGGCTTACCTGAGCTCAACCGGCATTGCGGACACCGCGTTCTTCGCCCCGGAAGCCGAGTTCTACATCTTTGACAACGTGCAGTACGAGTCCCTGCCCCAGGGCAGCTTCTACAAGGTTGACTCGATTGAGGCTCCCTGGAACAGCGGCCGCGAGGAAGAGGGCGGGAACCTTGGCAACAAGACCCCGTTCAAGGGCGGCTACTTCCCTGTCTCTCCTGTCGACAAGCAGGCTGACCTCCGCGACGCGATCTGCGTCGAACTGGACAACGCCGGCCTCGAGGTTGAGCGGTCCCACCACGAGGTAGGTGGCGCGGGCCAGGCTGAGATCAACTACAAGTTCACCACCATGACGCATGCTGCTGATGACCTGCAGAAGTTCAAGTACATCGTCAAGAACGTTTCCGATGCGTGGGGCAAATCGGCAACGTTCATGCCGAAGCCTGTCTTCGGTGACAACGGTTCGGGCATGCACTGCCACCAGTCGCTGTGGAGCGCCGGCGAGCCATTGTTCTACGACGAGCGCGGCTACGCGGGACTCTCCGACATGGCCCGCTGGTACATTGGCGGCCTGCTGAAGCACGCCTCGGCGGTACTGGCATTCACCAACCCGACGGTGAACTCCTACCGTCGCCTGGTCAAGGGCTTCGAAGCACCGGTCAACATGGTGTACTCGCAGGGCAACCGCTCGGCTGGTATCCGAATCCCCATCACGGGCTCCAACCCGAAGGCAAAGCGCATCGAGTTCCGTGCGCCGGACCCCTCGTCCAACCCGTACCTGGCCTTTGCAGCCCAGTTGATGGCTGGCCTTGACGGCATCAAGAACCGGATCGAGCCTGCTGATCCGATCGACAAGGACCTGTACGAGCTCCCCGCTGAGGAAGCCAAGGATATCCAGAAGGCTCCGGGTTCACTGGAGGAAGCTCTGCTCGCCCTTGAGGCCGACAACGAGTTCCTGCAGGCCGGCGGCGTCTTCACCCAGGACCTCATCGACACCTGGATCGAGTACAAGCGCGAATTCGAGATCATCCCGCTGTCACTGCGCCCGAACCCTTACGAGTTCGAGCTCTACTACGGCGTCTAGTCTCTAGATGGCAGAAGACCCGCACGGATCACCGTGCGGGTCTTCTTTTTCGCTAAAGCTGCGGCGATTCAGTAGGACGCTTCGTCGAGAGACGTGAGCACCATGACGGCGTCCCGCACCGCTGTGCTGACCCTCGTGGCAGCTTCGATACCGATTGCTCCGACCGCGGCGAGCAGTGATCGAACACCAGATTGCGTCATTGCACTGTGGTCCATCATCACGAGCATCCTTCCTGAAGGTTCTTTCCTGATACCAAAAGGTAACGGCTGATGCTGATGGAACTGCGCAAGCTGCCGCCGTGAATCCTGGACCGTGTCGTGGCTACGAAGGTCTAGCGCTTCCCGTACCTTTTGTGCACGGCCTGACGGGTGACCCCGAGTGCCTGGGCGATAGCCTCCCAGGACAGCCCCGCCTGGCGTGCCTGCCGGACGGCCACTGTCTCGGCCCGGCCAACTTCCTGACGCAGTTCGCTGACGGCTTGCAACCGGTTGACCGGTCCGCCGTCGTCGAGCGATCCGACGAGCGTTTTCATGCGTTCCACCTCCATGATGTCAACCATAGTTGACAACTGGCGTGAATTTCTAGTGAACTCCGTCGGCTGGATGGGTAACTCCGTCGGCAGGACCCGGAACCGGACCAGAAAAGTGTCTCAGTAGCCGTAGAAGGACCGCTCGAAGATGGCCCGGCTGCGACGGGTGAGCCGCAGGTAGTCCTCTTCCAGTAACGCACCCATCCCGGGGCCGTAACCACACCAGCGGGCCACCGCCTCCAGGTCACGGCGCGACGACGGCAACAGGTCTGATGCCTTGCCGCTCCAGATCACGTTCGCGGCCCGCACCCGGCTCGAGAGGCACCAGCTTTGACGCAGCGTGAGCACGTCGGAGGCGGACAGTAGCTCGGCAGCCTCGATCGCGTCCATTGCCGCAAGGGTCGAGGTGGTCTTCAGGGCATCATTCGCGTGAGCGTGCTGAAGTTGCAGCAGCTGCACCAGCCACTCGACGTCGCTCAGCCCTCCCCTACCGAGCTTCAGGTGCCGCGACGGGTCGGCTCCCCGCGGCAGCCGCTCCGATTCCATCCGGGCCTTGATCCGGCGAATCTCCCGCACCCCCTGGCCCGAGATGGTCTCCGGGTAGCGGATGGGGTCGATCAGTTCGGTGAATGCTGCGGCGAGGTCATCGCTTCCTGCGATGGGCAGGGCACGCAGCAGGGCCTGCGACTCCCAGACCAGCGACCACCGCCGGTAATACTCGCGGAAGGACTCGAGCGACCGCACCATCGGACCCTGTTTCCCCTCGGGGCGCAGGTCGGCGTCGATTTCCAGGACCCGCTCCGCCTGGATTGCCGGAGAGCAGGGCTGCTGCAGCAGCGCCGACAGTTGGCTGACGATCCGCTCCGCCTGCCCCTGAGCCGCCTCCTCGCTCGCCCCCTGACGGGCACGGTGCACGTACATCACGTCGGCGTCCGACCCGTAGGTGATCTCGCGGCCGCCCTGCCGCCCCATTGCCACGACGACGACGTCCGTCAGCGGCTCCTCGTTCGCTAAGACAGCACCCTCTGCGACATGCAGCGCGCCGAGGATCGCTGCCCGGTCAGTCGCGGACAAGGCGGCCCCTACCGCGGCCTGATCCAGCAGCCCTGAGCTGTCGGCGGTGGCTATGCGCAGCAGTTCCCGGCGGCGGATCAACCGGATCAGCCGCATCGCTTCGCGGGGTTCGGGGTGCCGGGACATTTTTGACTGGATTTCTGTCCACTGGGCTTCGAACCCGACCGGGATCAGGTCCTTGTCGTTGCCGAGCCACTTGGTGGATTCCGGTGACACTTCCAGCAGGTCGGCGATGAACCGGCTACTAGAGAGGATGTGGCATAGCCGTTCAGCTGCCGCCTTGGAATCACGGAGCATGCCAAGGTACCAGTGGGTCTGGCCGAGGCCCTCGCTGAGCCGCCGGAAGGCCAGCAGGCCCGCGTCGGGGTCCACCCCATCGGCCAGCCAGCCGAGGAGGACCGGCAGCAGGTTGCGTTGCAGCGCCGACCGCCGGCTCAGACCCGAGGTGAGTGCCTCGATGTGACGCATCGCGACTTTGGGGTCCAGGTAGCCCAGGGCGGCGAGCCGCGCCCGGGCTGCCTCGGGGGTCAGCTTGACCTCGTCGATGCTGAGATTCGCGGCAGTGTTCAGCAGCGGACGGTAAAAGATGTTCTCGTGCAGGCCCCGCACGAGGCGCTTGGTCTGCTGCCACTGTTCAATCAGGGCTGCCGCGGCCGGGCGGGTGGTGCTTTGGGCGCCCTGGGATGACATGGCGAGGGCCCGTCGCGACGCGTCGTCCTCGGGCATCAGGTGCGTGCGGCGCATATTGACGAGCTGGATCCGGTGCTCGAGCACCCGCAGGTAGCGGTACGACTCGTCGAACGCCCTGGCGTCGGTCCTACCGATATAGCCTGCGGCGCTGAGCGCGGCGATGGCCGAGGTCGTGTCACGGATCCGGATCGACTCGTCGGCCTTGCCATGCACCAGCTGGAGCAGCTGGACGGTGAATTCGACGTCCCGGAGGCCGCCGGGGCCGAGCTTGAGCTGACGCTCCGCCTCATGGGACGGGATGTTGTCGGTGACCCGGCGGCGCATGGCCTGCACCGAGTCGACGAAGCCTTCACGCTCCGAGGAGTTCCAGACCAGCGGCGCGACTGACTCCTCGTAGCGACGCCCCAGATCGGCGTCGCCAGCGATGGTCCGGGCCTTCAGCAGTGCCTGGAACTCCCAACTCTGGGCCCACCGGGCGTAGTAGGACAGGTGGGAATCGAGGGTCCTCACCAGTGGGCCTTCGCGCCCCTCGGGCCGCAGGTTGGCGTCCACCTCCCACAGCCCGGGCTCAATCCCGCTTGACGTGATAGCCCGGGAAATTCCGGAGGCCAGCGACGTCCCAATCCGGACGGCAAGCTCCTCGGCGAGGTCTGGTGCCTCAATCACGTAGATGACGTCGACGTCGGAAATGTAGTTCAGCTCTCCCGCACCACACTTGCCCATCCCCATTACCGCGAGGCGCACCGATGCTATGTCAGCGGCCGAGAAGCTGTCAGCCAGTTCCGCCCGTGAAACAGCCAGCGCTGCCTCAACCGCCGCGGCTGCCAGATCGGCCAGCTCCTTGCCGACGGTCGGCAGATAGTCCACCGGCGACGCCGAGCACAGGTCCCTGACCGCCAGTTCCACCAGGTGACGGCGGTAGCGTGCCCGCAGCAGCGCATACGATTCCTTGCCACCCCCGGCCGCGACGGGGGTGCCCGACGACGGATCGGCGCCGACCGACTCGAGCAGCGAAGACCGCAACAGTTCCGCTGACACCCCGCCGGGATTCCGGCTAGGAATGACCTTGACGGTGTCCAGGTGCTCGGGTCGCCGCATCAGGAATTCGGCAAGGGCCTCAGAGGCGCCGAGCAACCTGAACAGCGGCTCGCTGCCCACACCGCCGTCGGCCACCACGGCCGCAAGATCAGGTTGTACCGCCAAGAGCCGGACCAGGGATTGCAGCGCCAGATCGGGGTTGGCTGAGCGCGCCAACCCGCCGAACAGCGATACCTCCGGAATGTCCCGCAATTCGGGCGCGTCCAGAAAGCGGGAGCTTTTCTCGAGGTCGGTGAAACCCCGGCTGATGAGTTGGCGGTTGAGGCTCATGGCGGGCGCCAGTTTAGAGGATCCCGAGGTTACGGCGCAGCTCGTAGGGCGTGACCTGGATGCGGTAATCATGCCATTCGGCCCGCTTGTTCCGCAGGAAGTTCTCGTAGACCTGCTCGCCCAGGATTCCCGCCACGAGTTCCGAGTCCTCCATGACCCGGATGGCGTCATGCAGGCTCGCTGGCAACGGGTCGTGGCCCATGGCGCGCCGTTCGGTGGCGGTCAGACTCCAGACGTCGTCCTCGGCACCCGGTGGCAGCTCGTAACCTTCCTCGATACCCTTCAGACCCGCACCGAGCAGCACCGAGTAGGCGAGGTACGGATTGCTGGCCGAATCGATGCCGCGATATTCGATGCGGGCTGACTGGCCCTTGTTGGGCTTGTACAGGGGAACGCGGACCAGGGCTGACCGGTTGTTGTGGCCCCAGGAGAGGTAGCTTGGGGCCTCTCCCCCGCCCCAGAGGCGCTTGTAGGAGTTCACGAACTGGTTGGTGACGGCAGTGAATTCCGGTGCATGCTTGAGGATGCCGGCAATGAACTGGCGTGCTGTCTTGGACAGCTGAAACTCGGCGCCCGCTTCGTAGAACGCGTTGGCGTCGCCCTCGAACAGGGAGAAGTGGGTGTGCATCCCAGAGCCGGGGTGGTCGGAGAACGGCTTCGGCATGAAGGTGGCATAGCTGTCCTGGGTCAGCGCCACCTCCTTGATGATGGTTCTGAAGGTCATGATGTTGTCGGCGGTCTGCAGCGCGTCGGCGTAGCGCAGATCGATTTCGTTCTGGCCGGGACCGGCCTCGTGGTGACTGAACTCCACCGAGATGCCCACCGATTCGAGCATCGCGACGGCGGTGCGCCGGAAGTCCTGCGCCACGCCACCGGGAACATGGTCGAAGTAGCCGGCCTGGTCCACGGGCACAGGCTGTCCATCTGGTCCCAGCTCATCGGATTTGAGCAGGTAGAACTCAATCTCGGGGTGGGTGTAGCAGGTGAACCCCATGTCGGCGGCTTTCGCGAGCGTCCTTTTCAGGACGCCGCGCGGATCGGCGGTGGACGGCATGCCATCGGGGGTGAGAATGTCGCAAAACATCCGCGATGTGGGTTCTTTCTCTCCACGCCACGGCAGGATCTGGAAGGTCGAAGGATCAGGCTGTGCCAGCATGTCGGACTCGAAGACGCGGGCCAGCCCTTCAATGGACGAACCGTCGAACCCCAGGCCCTCCTCGAATGCACCCTCCACCTCGGCCGGAGCCAATGCCACCGACTTCAGGGAACCCACAACGTCGGTGAACCACAGCCGCACAAACCGCACATCGCGTTCCTCGATGGTACGCAGTACAAATTCCTGCTGCCGGTCCATAGCTACCCTCTTTCATGCTGTCGGTGTGTGTCCCGGGTGTCATCATGAGTGTCGGTCCACCAGTTCACTCTACTGATACTCACGCATTGTTAAGCCCGCGTGCCACCCGGGCTTCTGAAGTAGGCTCGACATATGACTTCAGCAGAGATTCCAGCGCCCTACGGCACGGGTGCCCGCGATGCCGACGCCGGGGCCGCACCGGCCGCGTCGCAGCCGCGGACTCCGGCCCGGATCCGCACTCATCACCTGCAGCAGGCGAAGAATGATGGACGCCGCTTCGCCATGCTCACTGCCTATGACCAGTACGCCGCGGAGATCTTCGACGACGCCGGCATCGAGGTGCTGCTCGTCGGCGACTCTGCCGCCAACAACGTGTTGGGCTACACCACCACCCTGCCGATCACCGTCGATGAGATGATCATCTTCTCGCGTGCCGTCATCAACGGTGCCACCCGGGCGTTGGTGGTCTGTGACCTGCCCTTCGGCAGCTACGAAATCTCCCCCGCGCAGGCCATCGAATCGTCGGTCCGCCTGATGAAAGAGGGAGGGGTTCATGCCGTCAAGATGGAGGGCGGCCGCCACTACGCCGACACCGTCCGTGCCCTGACGACCGCCGGTATCCCCGTCATGGCCCATATCGGGTTCACCCCTCAGAGCGAGCATGCCTTGGGCGGGTACCGGGTCCAGGGCCGTGGGGACGCAGCACAGGAACTGATTGACGACGCCGTCGCCCTCGCCGAAGCCGGAGCGTTCTGTGTGCTCATGGAGATGGTGCCCGCCGAGGTGGCTGCCGCCGTCGACCGCGCCGTTCGCGTACCGACCATTGGGATTGGCGCAGGCAACTCGACCACCGGCCAGGTCCTGGTATGGCAGGACATGGCCGGGGTTCGTACTGGCCGCCAACCCAAGTTCGTCAAACAGTTTGCCGACGTCCGCTCAGTGCTCGCAGCGGCTGCGACGACGTACGGCGAGGAGGTCCGGAACGGGACGTTCCCCGGGCCGGAGCACAGCTTCTAGGAGCTACTGCTCGTCCTCGGCATCCCACGCCTGGTTTCGCTGGGCTACTTTTTCCAGGGCACGCTCGGCCTCCGCACGTGTGGGGTAGGGCCCAATCAGTTTCCGCCAATCTGACTGCGCGTCCTCCTCGATCTCGTGGGTTTGCACGTTGTACCAGAACTCGGCCATGAGGGTCCTCCTTGATGGTGACTTTCGGCGGGACGCCGTGGCGCCTATAAGATCAAGAGTATGCCTCAGCAATCCGTCAGTGCACCCGTTGGAACACTCGAACCAGGAACCGTCAGTCCCCAACTACCGGTCCCGGTGAGTATTCCGCGCCCCGAGTATGTTGGGCGCAGCGGACCTGCCCCCTTCACCGGGTCCGAGGTCAAGACTCCTGAAACCATCGAAAAGATCCGCCGTGCGAGCCGGCTGGCCGCACAGGCCATCGTCGAGGTTGGCCGCCACATCGAGCCCGGGGTGACCACCGACCAGCTGGATCGGGTAGGCCACCAGTTTCTCGTGGACCACGGCGCCTACCCTTCGACCCTGGGCTACCGCGGATTCCCGAAATCGCTTTGCTCGTCCCTCAATGAAGTGATCTGTCACGGCATCCCCGACACCACCGTGCTGCGCGACGGCGACATCCTGAACATTGACATCACCGCCTACCTTGACGGCGTCCACGGCGACACCAACTACACGTTCCTGGTGGGCGACGTCGACGACGAATCCCGCCTCCTGGTCGAGCGCACCAAGGAATCGCTGAACCGTGCCATCAGGGCGGTGGCTCCAGGCCGGGAAATCAATGTCATTGGCCGGACCATCGAGTCCTATGCCCGCCGGTTCGGCTATGGAGTGGTGCGCGACTTCACCGGCCACGGCGTCGGCGAAGCCTTCCACACCGGGCTGATCATTCCCCACTACGATGCCGCCCCGGCCTATAACCGGATTATCGAACCGGGCATGACGTTCACCATTGAACCCATGCTCACCCTCGGAACCATCGAGTGGGACATGTGGCCGGACGAGTGGACGGTCCTGACCAAGGACCGCCAGCGCACCGCCCAGTTTGAGCACACCCTTTTGGTGACCGACAGCGGCGCCGAGATCCTTACCGTCCCCTAACCACCGGGTTCCCGCGGCGCTCCGCCGCGCCGGCGACCCCCCACCCCCACCTACACCTGGAGAACCATGGGCAAGAGCAGCGAGAAGAAGCAGGGCAAGTCCCTGCCGAACACAGTGATCGGCATCGATATCGGCGGCACCGGCATCAAGGGTGGCATCGTCGACCTGGTCGAGGGTGAGATCGTTGGGGAACGCTTCCGCGTGCCCACCCCGCAGCCCTCCACTCCTGAAGCCGTCGCCGAAGTCGTGGCGCAGATTGTCGCTGAGTTGTCGACCCGGCCCAGCGCACCCGGCCCAGAGGTGCCGGTCGGTGTCACCTTCCCGGCCATCATCCAGCACGGCATCGCCCGTTCCGCAGCCAACGTGGACCAGAGCTGGGTCGACACCGACGTCGACGGCCTCTTCAGCAAAGTGCTGGACCGCGATGTGCACGTCATCAACGACGCCGACGCAGCCGGTCTCGCCGAGGTGCGGTACGGGGCTGGCAAGGGGGTGGACGGCACTGTTCTGGTCATTACCCTGGGGACCGGGATCGGTTCGGCGTTCATCTTTGACGGGAAGCTGGTACCTAACGCCGAGCTCGGGCACCTCGAGATTGACGGGTACGACGCCGAAACCCGGGCCTCAGCAGTCGCCCGCGAACGTGACGGCATTGACTGGGACGAGTACTCGGTCCGCCTGCAACGGTACTTTTCGCATGTCGAGTTCCTCTTCTCACCGGAGCTGTTTATTGTCGGTGGCGGCATTTCCAAGCGCAGCAAGGAGTACCTGCCCGGACTGAACCTGCGCACCCGCATCATCCCGGCCCAGCTGAGGAACCAGGCGGGCATCGTGGGCGCCGCACTGCAGGCAGCACTGCACTTCAAGCGCCTGGCGAAACTGGCCGCAGCAGTCCCCGACGCGTAACCATCGCGGCGGTGTCGTCGGGTGACCGTCGACGAAGCCGCGATGGTCTGTGAGTGGTGCCGGTGGTGGCGTCGGCTTCCCCTCCGCAGCCACCACCGGAGCTTGTGTTACTGCGCGGTCAACGGCCTTTGGGTGCCCGTCGGCGCAGTTGGCGCTTCGCCCGCTTCGCGGCGCAGTTTCGCGATAGCCGTCTCGAAGTCCTCGAGGGAATCGAATCCCCGGTACACGCTGGCGAACCGGAGGTAGGCGACCTGATCCAGCTTCTGCAGCGGACCCAGGATTGCCAGACCCACCTCGTGGGCATCGATTTCCGCGGCCCCACTGGCCCGGATCGATTCTTCGACTTCCTGCGCGAGCAGCGCGAGGTCGTCTTCGGTCACCGGACGTCCCTGACAGGCTTTCCGTGCACCGTTGATCACCTTGCTGCGGCTGAAGGGCTCCCCGACGCCCGAGCGTTTGATCACGCTGAGGCTTGTCGTCTCAACGGTGGTGAATCGCCGTCCGCACTCCGGACATTGACGACGCCGGCGGATTGCCGAACCATCGTCGGCCAGGCGACTGTCGACCACCCGTGAATCGGCGTTACGGCAGAAGGGACAAAACATGCCGCGCCTTTCGATCAGTGGGGACAGCAGCCGGGCTACCGTGTGGAACACCACCATTCTAGAACTAGATATGGGAAAACTACAACAGTGTCATTACTACATGTAGTGGTTTCAGTGGAACCGGGCGGTGACGGCATCACCGTGGGCTGGTAGGTCCTCCGCGGTGGCCAGGCTGGTGATGTGCTGGCTCACTTCCTCGAGAGCCGACCGGTTGTAGTTGATCAGCTGCACCGCCTTCAGGAAGGTAGTGACGTTCAGGCCTGAAGCGAAGGATGCGGTCCCGCCGGTGGGCAGGACGTGATTCGACCCGGCGCAGTAGTCGCCCAGGCTCACCGGGCTGTAGTCCCCCACAAACACGGCACCGGCGTTACGAATCCGGCTGGCCACCAGAGCGGCGTCGGCTGTCTGAATCTCCAGGTGCTCTGCCGCATACGCGTCGCAGACAGCGATGCCGTGCTCGACGTCGTCCACCAGGATGGTGCCCGACTGCTGACCTGCGAGAGCCTCGCGCACCCGGTCGGCGTGTTTTGTGGTCGCGATCTGCGCCGACAGGTGGCCCCGGACACGAGCGGCAAGGTCTTCGGAGTCGGTGATCAGAACCGACGCAGCGTTGGGGTCGTGTTCGGCCTGGCTGATCAGGTCTGCGGCAATCAGCCGCGGATCCGCGGTGTTGTCAGCCAGTATGGCGATCTCAGTGGTGCCAGCCTCGGAATCAATCCCGACGGTCCCCTTGAGCAGCCGCTTGGCGGTCGCGACATAAATGTTGCCCGGACCCGTCACCACGTCCACCCGGTCGATAGCGTCGTCGCCCTCGCCGCCGTCCACCCCATAGGCAAATGCTGCGATGGCCTGCGCGCCGCCGATGGCGTACACCTCGGTAATGCCCAACATCTCGGCCGCCGCGAGAATAACCGGGTGCGGGAGCCCTCCGAATTCCTTCTGTGGCGGGGAGGCGAGAGCAATCGATTCGACTCCGGCCGCCTGTGCCGGCACCACATTCATCACTACAGAGGACGGGTAGACAGCCAATCCGCCCGGAACATAGAGGCCCACGCGGCGGACCGCTATCCATTTGTGCGTCACGACGGCGCCCGGGGAGATTTCCACCTCGACGTCGTCGGGAACCTGCGCGGCGGCGAAGCGGCGGGCACGATCGATCGACTCGGCCAGGGCCAACCGTACATCCGGAGCGAGTTCGGCCAGGGCCTTGGTCAGGGCCTCCCGCGGAACCCGCGGAGAGGCCTGCTCGACCCCGTCGAACCTCAGCGCGAGCTCGGTCAGCGCGACCAGGCCGCGTTCCCGCACATCGGCGAGGATCGCTGCGACCGGGGCCTCAACGCCGGAGCCTCCCATTTCCGGTCGTGGCATCACTGCGCTGAGAGCCGCGCCGGTAAGGGCACTGCCTCGCAGATCGATGGTCCGGAAGTCAGCGAAAGAGTCGGCCGAGGGCTGTTGGGCGAGCGAAATATTCACGCTCCAAGTCTAGCGGGCAGCTCAGGACAACCCCGCTGATGCCCGGGCGTCGACCAACATTTCATGAAGGTCGCACCCGGTGGTCCGTCCTCAGATGGCGGTCCTCGGAGCGGTGCCTTCCGTGCCGGATTCCCGAAGCGCCTTGCGTTCCCGCGCCTTGTCCAGGGCATTGATCATGGGTGCGGCGGTGACGCCGTGAAGGAGGATCGACATGACGATGACCAAGCCGACAATGCGCCATAGGGTCTCATCCTCGCTCGCGAACTCGCCCTTGGAGAGGGCGTAGCTGAGGTAGTAGATGGAACCGATACCGCGGACGCCGAAGAAGGAAATGACGGCGCGTTCCCAGGGCCCGGTGCTGCCTCGTGCGAGGCTGATCCACGCCGCGATGGGCCGCACCAGCAGGAGGAAGGCGAGCGCAACAAGGATTTCGCTGAGGGTGACTCCTGCCAGAAGTCCCCTTGCCACGGCGCCGCCCAGTAGGACGAGCACCACCACTGTGAGTAGCCGTTCGAGCTGCTCGATGTAGCTGTGCAGCACTCCGTGGAACCCGTGCGTCTGTTCGCCTGAGCGGATAGTCACGGCGCAGACGAAGACGGCAATGAACCCGTATCCTTCGACCATTTCGGTGACCCCGTAGGTGAGGAAGGTGGCTGCGAGAGCAACAAAGCCCTCGGAGTGACTGGCCAGCCGGGCGCTCTCGATTCGGGACTGGAAGAAGATCCTGCTCAGCAGCTTGCCCATTCCGAAGCCCAGTAGGCATCCAATGGCTATCCGCCAGACCACGTCCAGGGCGACAAACTCGGGGAACCACGCCGAAGGCGAACTACCCACCAGGCTGATGGCGATGGCGAGATAAACGAACGGGAAGGCAAGGCCGTCGTTGAGCCCGGCCTCGGAGGTAAGCCCGAATCGCACCTCATCCTCGCCTTCGAGTTCTTCCTCCGTTTCGGAGGGCGCTCCGACCTGCACTTCCGATGCCAGCACCGGATCCGTGGGCGCCAGGGCCGCCGCGACGAGGATCGCTCCAGCCAGCCCGAGGCCGAGCACCCACATTCCGAGCAGCGTGAAAACGATCAAACACAGCGGCATCGCGATCCCGAGCAACCGCCAGGTGGTGGCCCAACGCTTTAGTCCCACTTTTCGGTCCAGGGCTAGCCCCGCCCCCATGAGGGACACGATCACGCAAATCTCACTCAGGTGAATTGTCACATCGCTGTACGCAATCGGGTCCGGGTCCGGCAGCCCTTCGGCGAAATAGAACACCACGAAGCCGGCGGCAAGGAACATCATTGGCATCGAGACCGGGGCCCGCAGCAGCAAACGTGGCAGCAACGCGGCTGCGAAGACAGCAATCCCGGCGGCAGCGAATATCACACTCGGTGTTTCAAACACCGGTACCTCTTTCGTTATGCGAACTAGTGCACCCTGTGTGAACCACGCAAGAGTAGGTTACGCCGAATCGGCACTGCACGTGACGAGCGCCTAGCTTCTGCCTTTCCCGCGATGCTGGGCCGCACCCTGGGGGTGCCGGCCGCCAGAGTGCGAGAGAGGCTAGTTGTTTTTACCGCGGGCGGCAACCCGCCAGCGGTCGACGACGACGCCGCTGCTCAGTACTGTCACCTCGTCCACGAGGTTCATGGTTAGGCACACATGGTTGGGAATCACCCGCAACCGCTCGCCCAGGGTTGGCAGTTGTGCACCGTCGGGCCAGCTGACCGTGGCATGGTGCTCGGACAGTGCGCTAATACGGGCTTCGGGATGGTCCGCGAGCCGCCCGAACCCGGTGGCCCAGGCTGGGCGGTCACTGCCGATCACCTTGCTGCCAGCATCCAGGATGACTCTGCGTGGCGCGTGAGCGTCACCTTCATGGCGGCTGACAACAGTTGACGCGATAGTCAAAGCAATATCGTCCAGGGTGCACCGCCCCAGCTCCAGCTGTTGAGCGTCTCCGAAGACATACACTCCGGGTCGGACCTCGGTTGCCGCTGATGTGCGTGTGAGGGTAGCCGTCGGGGTCGACCCGCCGCTAATCCGGGAGACCTCGAACCCCGCGGCCCCGACCAGCCGGGCTGCTTCCGCGAGCGCTTCTTGTTCCTGATCGGCTGCGCTTACTGGCATACCCGGCGCATAGCTATGCCCAGGGAAGGTGAAGACCCCCGACACCCTTAGCCCGGCCTCGGCCGCCGAACGAGCGACCTCAACCGCTGCCGATGGGCTCACCCCGCTGCGATGGTGACCGCTGTCTATCTCCACCAGGACTTCGATCCTGTCCGCAGCACCCGAAAGCGCCTTGCCCATCGCGCGAGTGGCTTCGACTGAATCCGTCCCGACGGCGACCCGTGCGGTGGCGCTGAGTTGAATCAGTCGGCGGGCATGATGGGGAGTGACCCAGAGCGGATAGGCGATGAAGAGGTCCGTCGCACCATGGTCCACAAAGATTTCAGCTTCCCCGATGGTCGCTACCGTCAGACCCACCGCACCCGCGGCCAGCTGTAGTGCGGCAATCTGCGGGATCTTGTGGGTCTTCACATGCGGTCGAAGACCCATCCCCTTGCCTTGCACCACCGTGGCCATCCGATCGATGTTGCGCTGGAGGGTGTCCAGGTCAATCATGACCTCTGGGGTCTCAATACCTTCCGGCACAGGATTAATCATTCCTCCATAGTCCCCTGCCCTCCCCCACATGCGTGCGTGGGCTCGAGGCATTCTCGTCAGGACCCGGCTGATGGTTGTCCTCGACACCACCACTGTCACGATCGCGGCAGGACTCCTTGCGGGTTTATCGCGGGTTGCGCTACGGTCGGCGCAGCCTCGTCAGAACGGCCGCGTTGGCTGTCCTGAGTGTCGCCGTCGACCCCTGGCAGGAAGGTAGAAGCCCAATGTCGCTTGTTCGTGTTCACAATTTTTCTGTCTCGATCGATGGATTCGGCACGGGCGAGGGGCAACAACTGGACGCGTCTTTCGGGCATGCCGGGACGCGCTTGCTTGAATGGGCCCTCCCGACACGCACTTTCCAGCACTTGGGTTTCCACGGCGAGGAACGGGGCTCCAACGGTGTCGACGAAGTCTTCGCCAGCCAATGGGCCTCCGGCATCGGAGTCGAAATCATGGGCCGGAACAAGTTCGGGCCTCAGCGCGGCCCGTGGGCCGACGAACAGTGGAAGGGTTGGTGGGGAGACAATCCGCCCTTCCACACCCCTGTAGTTGTCCTGACTCACCACTTACGTCCGACACTGGCCATGGACGGCGGCACCACATTCCACTTTGTGGACGCCGAGCCTGCCGAAGCGCTCGAACAGGCTCGCACCCTCTCCGGCGATCTCGATGTGCGAATCGGCGGTGGCGCCGCCACCGTCCGGCAGTTCCTTGAAGCCGATCTGGTCGACCAAATGCACCTGGTTCTTGTCCCGATCTTCCTTGGCCGGGGGGAACGGCTGTGGGACTCCCTCGAAGGGCTCGAGGAACGCTTCCACATTGAGGCAGCGCCCTCCCCCAGCGGTGTCATCCATCTGACCTTCGACCGACGTCCGGGACCCCCAAGTGAGCGGTGACCATGGTCATCACCTGTTAGCGCGCCAATGACCCTGCGGCGGGCCCACATAGTTCCCGGTCAGAGCCATACTTCGCAGTGTTTCCCTGTCCTCGGGTGGGCAATGGATCCGCGCGGTAATTAGGGCACGGAGTTGGGGTTTCCGGCTTGGTTTAGCTTTCGCCCCTTGTGGAGCCCAACTTCGAACGAGGTGAAGGAGATGAGGGTTACCGCGATCAATGGCAGTACGAACCAGGCCATGGCAGCGGTGAATCCGCCGAGCGCGTCGTGTGCTGTAGCGGCCAGCACAACGTAACCGGTGTAGGCGAGGTATAGCCCCACGAACAGAATGCCTTCCCAGCGTGCTACGGCAAATCCGGTGAATGCGATGGGCAGCAAGGCTACTGAAGCCGCCAGCATTACCGGCATATCGAACGCGACCGCGGCAGTGGCCACGGTAATGCCTTCAAGAGAGATCAGTGCCGGAAGACCGAGGACCACCCCGATGTTGAATATGTTGCTGCCCACCACGTTACCGACGGCCAGGTCCCGTTCACCTCGCCGTACCGCGATGATCGATGTTGCCAGTTCTGGCAGTGACGTTCCGACTGCCACTACGGTCAACCCGACCACGAGACTGCTCACGCCCAACGAGGAGGCGATGCTCACTGCACCGTCAACAAGCAACGAAGCACCAGCGACCAGTAGGGCCACCCCCAGCAGGACGAGCAGGAGCGATCTTACGAAGGAGTCGGCGCGCACCACCGTTTCCTTTTCCTCCGCTTGTTCTTTGGTCGAGTCAGCGGTGGTTGGGGTGTTATGCAAGTTCGGTGTGGTGTGAAGGCTTTTGACCTCCCGTCGACTGACGAGAATGGTCATCACAGTGTGCACCACAACGACACTGAACAGGAGCAGCCCATCCAGGGCGCTGATACTCCCATCCAGTGATAAGAGCAGCAGACCGGCAGATAGGCCAACCATTAGGGGCAGATCGAAGCGCACCAACCGTTGCTTCACGGCAATGGGCAGAATTAAGGCGGATATTCCCAGAATGAGCAGGACGTTGACGATGTTACTGCCGACCACGTTCCCCACTGCGAGGCCCGGTTCATCGCGGATCACGGCACCGATGGTCACGGCCAACTCCGGTGCTGAGGTTGCCGCCGATACGACAGTGAGCCCGACCACCAGCGCAGAAATTCCCGCACGTCGGGCCAGCGATGACGCTCCCCGAACCAGAAATTCTCCCCCCAGAACGAGCAACACCAGGCCGACCACGATCCGTCCGACGTCAAGAGCATCCATGGGTAAAAGTGTACGGGGCTACCTACGGCTAGCTGCCGGAAGGGTTCAAAAGGGCCAGGACATTGCTTCGAGGTTGATTCAGGTCAAGGGTTGCAGTACTCGCAGAAGCGCGGGTCGGCTCGGGGTGGGTCAGTCAGCTCGCGAGTGCAGCGGTACTCACAGCTGATGCACCCATAGATGACGGCGCGGGTTTCGCTTGTGGGTTCACCGCAGCTGGAGCACTTCAGCCCTGAAACTCGCTCCACTTTCCAGAATCCTGGGCTGGCGCACTCCGGGCATCTGGAGCGAACCCGCTGCGAAAGATCTTCCGCAGCGAGGCGGATAGTTTCCATACGAGTAGGATTGGCGCAAGCACGCATATCTGTCTCCAGAAAGACCTGCCCTTCCCCCGATTGGGCCTGAGCGGCCGAAAAGGCCAGCTCCAGCTCGGTCCAGTTGGATAGTCCCTTACGAAAGGCGGGGTCCTGCTCGCCGTCCGGTCGAACAACTAAGTGATGGTCAGGAAACTTGGATCTACAGGCAAACCCGCGGGCCTCCGCCCAGTCCGCGGTCAGCAGATGAGAGAAATTCGTCTTACCTTGGGCCATGGCGACAATCTCCAGCTCACGGCCTGTGTCGATCCATAGGATGAGTTCAATATTCCAGGGAAACATTCCGAGGTAGGGATCTGTTGCAAATGAGCCCTCGCTGGCGATACCAATTGGCAGTCCCGACAATTTCATGCCCATCTGCGCCTTCCTGCGTGCAGCCTCCAACTGTGTTCCGGCGCGCGGAATGTCACGGGTGAAAGTACCGAGCAGATCAGTATCGTAGCCTGCAACATGTTCAACCCGGCAACCAAGCGCATCGTCTAGCACCGGGCCGATGACCCGCTCCTTGCCATGCTGGGTAAGTAGAGCTATCCGTTCACCCGGATACATGGGGAGCGGCATTGGTGTGCCGACATGGATAGCGGGCATTTGCAACCTCTCCGTGGACGACCTCAGACAGGAAGGATAGGTGCCCTTCTTGGCTGGGTCTTCCGTCACTTAATACATGAAGTATAGTTCAGGAATAGAATTCCGGAGACGATGAGGAGCCGTCATGGTGTCTTCGGTGTTCATCCCACACGCCAGCGCACAGACAGCGAATTTTCACCAATGCCGACGTTTGTGCAGCAGCAAGAAAGGCCAACGTGATAGATCCCATCATCCTTTTCTTCCTGCTCGGCGCAGTGGCGGGACTCCTGCGTTCGGAGTTGCGCCTACCGGCAGCAGTTTACGATTTCATCAGCATTGTGTTGCTGCTATCCATCGGCCTCAAAGGCGGTATAGAGCTCGCCAGACAGCCCTTCGTCACTCTGCTGCCGCAGATGCTCGCCGTTGTTGCGCTGGGGTTCCTTCTCTCGCTGGTTGCCTTCCCCACACTCCGCTATCTGGGTCGCTTCAACCGAGCAGATTCCGCTTCCATCGCAGCCCACTATGGCTCAGTGAGTGTGGGTACTTATGCGGTGGCCGTCGCTTACCTGGGTAGCCGCGAGATTGCATTCGAAGAGCACATGCCGTTGCTCCTGGTGTTGATGGAAGTGCCAGCCATCATTGTGGGAATCATTCTGGCTCGAGGCCTCTCCCGCGAAACCAGGTGGAAATCAATTGGCCATGAGGTTTTCCTTGGGAAAAGCGTGGTGTTGCTCCTGGGTGGGCTTCTCATCGGATGGCTGGCGGGCCCGGATGGGCTCTCTTCGATTGAGCCGTTCTTTTTTGACCTTTTCAAGGGATTCTTGGCCCTTTTCCTGCTTGAGATGGGGCTCATCACGGCGACGCAGATCGGCAGCCTACGCAAGCACGGAATTTTTCTCATCGCCTTTGGAATAGTCATGCCACTCTTTTCCGGCCTGGTCGGGACCGGGCTCGGCTGGGCTTTGGGCCTCTCCATCGGTGGAACCATGGTTCTTGCCACACTAGCGGCAAGTGCGTCGTACATCGCGGCGCCAGCGGCCATGCGCATTTCAGTTCCCGAAGCCAACCCAACCCTTTCGCTGGCCGCCTCGCTGGGGATAACGTTCCCGTTCAACGTACTGATCGGAATTCCGATCTACTACACGATGGCCGTGTGGGCACATACTGCTCTCGCTGGAGGATGAGACTGATGCAAAACCGAACAACTAAGCTGCTAACAATCATCACCGAATCGGTGCTTGAAACCACACTCGCGCGCGAGCTCGACCGACTGAATGCTCGCGGCTACACCATCACCGACGCGCGAGGGAAAGGCCACCACGGCGTGCGTAACGCCGGCTGGGAACCGAGCAGCAACATCCGCATCGAGGTGGCATGCGATGAAGCGACGGCCGGGGCGATCGCCGGGTTTCTCGAAAAAAACTATTCCGACAACTACGCAATGATCTTGTTCACGAGCGACATCGAAGTCCTGCGTTTGAACAGACCGCCCAGCACCGCCACGTGAGAAACTCCGGCCGTTAAAGCCAAGCAGCGCGACAGCCGGGCCGAAACGCCGTGATCCGCCAGCTATGACACAGGCATAGTCTTCTGCCCCACCATGATCGCGGCACCAACCAGGAGCTTGACCTAGCCCAGCCAAGCCCGAGAACGCCCCACAAGGGCACAGCTAACCGAACCGTCCCGTGAATCAAGCCGCCTGCTTGTTGGCGATGAGGAATATTCGGACAACCGATCCACTGTCCTGCGCCCTGCACGCTGACGGAGGTCGGGAGGACACTGCATGGGCATCGTCGCGATCTTTTTTTACAGAAAATAGCGGCATGAAACCCGGGCTTCATTTATGCAGTTGGTTCCTTTACTGGTGACTTTTGCCAAGGCCACCTGCCGGTAATCTCGAGTTCAAGCGAGAAGCTGAGGAATGTTCGGATCAGGACGATCAGACCCAGCACGCCGACTGATTCGAAAGTGGGGGTTACTGCAACGGTCCGAATGATGTCCGCTGCTACCAGCAGCTCCAGGCCGAGAAGAATGGATCTTCCCAGTCTTCGGCGGTAAGTCTCGTAGGTCTTGTGGCCTTCGTTTTTTCGCCGTCGCAGCAGGGCGCCAGCGGCAATCAGGCTCGCAGCAATGATGCCGATCACTATCGCGGCGACACCGGCCGCGTCGACCGCTTTACCAATCCCTTCCATCACTTCCTTGAATTCCACTCTGCTGCACCTGCCTTTTATGTCGGAGAACCGCGCTGAGGTTCATCGTGAGGACACTCTGAGCCGTTCTGAAGTTAGTTGCAACGACCGCTGGTGACGCGTGTCAGTCGGACTCGTGCCGGAAGGACGTTCCTTCCGTGGGCGCGGCGTCGTCGTTCCGTCGGCGTACCACGAGCCATTGGGTCACAACGATGATCAGCGCGACGACGGCGGTGATTATCAGGGTGAATGGGTCTGATTGCGCTTTGAGAAGGATGAAGGGTATCAGGACGGCGACGTCGAGGACGATCGCTACCCAGGGGATCCAGGTTTTGGCTTCGACGTCGTCCTTCAGGTGCCGGATGATGCCCCAGTGGATGGCGATGTCCATGACCAGGTAGAGGATCGCGCCGAGGGAGGCGATCTGGGAGAGGTCGAAGAAGGCGGCCATGAGGATGGCTAGTCCGGCGGTGATGTATAGCGACTGGTGTCCCTCTTTGCCGGGCAGGCCGGGGGCCTGGCCCATGTCACGGAGCATGTCGTAGAGTTTCGAAACTGAGAACAGGCTGGCGACTAGCCCCGAAAGGGTAGCGACCACCGCGATCGCCACGGTCAGGCCCACCCCCCATGACCCGAACGCCGGCTCCGCTGCTTCAGCGAGAGCGTAGTCGCGGGCCTCCACGATCTGAGGGACGGTGAGGCTCCCGGTGACCGCGACGGTAATCATCAGATAGAGCACGGTGCACAGGCTGATGGCGATCATGATGGACCGTCCAATGTTGCGTTTGGGATCACGCAGGTCCCCACCCTGGTTGGTGATGGTGGTGAATCCCTTATACGCCAGAATGCACAGTGCGACCGCGCCCAGAAATCCCAGGAGCCCTGCATCCGGTGGTGTGCGGTCTGTGGTGGTGAACAGGTCCCCCAGGGAGGAGAGACCGGCGGTGAGGATCCCGGCAACGGCTAGGACCGCGATGCCAATAATCTTGATCGCTGCGGTGACCGTAGCGGAGCGTTCCACCAGCGTGTTGCCTACCAGGTTCACTATTGCTGCGCCCGCAATGGCGATCACCGCCAGGACCGGCACCCACAGCGTAGAGTCCTGCAGTCCGAAGGGACGCAGCAGATAGGTTCCAAAGGTGCGCCCAAGAAGGCTTTCGGCCAGGATCATCGACACGTACATGAATAACGAGAACGAGCCGGCAACCACCCCGGGGCCGTAGGCGGCCTTGAGCAGCATGGCGATGCCGCCGGAAGATGGATTCTTTGCGGAGTAGCGGATGTAGGAGTAGGAGCTGAACCCCACGACCACGGCGCCGGCGAAGAACGCCCACGGTACCCAGCCGCCGGCCAGTTCGGCCACCTGGCCAACGAGCGCGAAGATACCCGCCCCAATCATGACCCCGGTCCCCAGGGCCACAGAACCGGTCAACGACAGTTTCTGCTCATTCTTCGATGATGATTCGGCTTCCATGCGGTCATCCTTTCGCGTCATGCCTGCACCTAGTTTCTTTACGACTGTTCAGCTGGGCTTGCGTGTGGCGGGGAAGGCATGGCCCAAAGGATCCCGTTGAGTCCCCAGCCGAGGATAGTGACGAAGAGTAACACCCGTGACGAATCTGGTCAGCACCAATTCGATAGGTGGCATAAAGAGTCGGGGGTTCTCTCCCAGATCGAGGCTGTACTACTTTGTCGAAGAGATTCTAGTCGGTAGCAAGGGATGCGGCGCTGGCAGCTTCCAGGTATGCCTGCTCTTCCCAGTCCTCGAATGCATCATCGTCGAGGTCTACTTGTAGGTCTTGTTCCACGGTCGCTGGATAGAATTCTTCGTGCACCTCACCAATCACCCCTACCGGCATTCCTGGGGCAAGTTCAGGAAGGTCCTCCTGGTGTATCACCAGCAACGGCTTGATAATGACTGCATCGATGTCGACGACATCCTCTTCAGGTGGAACCGTGTTGCTTACAAGGGTAAACATGTTGGGGGAAATCACCTCTCCGACGATGGCGGCAATGGTAACTTCCTCGCCAACATAGAACTCCAGGTCGTCGAAAAACGCGGTGTCGTAAACCCCCGTGTAATCGGCGTAGGGCTGAGCTGGCTCGGACACTTCCTCTAGTACTTCATCGGTTTCCGCCGTCTCCTCATTGACGAGGCTCGGCAGGTCATCGTCGGGACCTGCGCACCCGTTTAGCATGAACAATGTGACGGGGAGGATAGCTATCACAGCCGCTCTGCGCAGCGTTTGCCTACTTCGGCTGTCCATCATGGCTCCTGTTCTCGAGTTGAGAGGTTTCCATCCACTCTGTCTGTAGAGCTCACATCGGTCAAGGAACGCTGTCCGCTGGACGTCCGTGCGGAATCGAAGCGTGCGGAATCGAAGGGAGTCACAGCCCGGCTCCTTACTCTTTGCAAGATCACACTTCGGCGGGGCCGGGGATAAGAAGGGTTACGGTCCGATAACTGGGGTAGAAATGCGATACAAAGCTTGCTTACGGTCGAAGGGACGCAGCCAGTACAGTCCCATCACATGCGAGGACCGGTCGCGTCACGGGCCCCGCTGAAGGAGGAATGATGACTACCCAGCAGAATAACCGGTGGATGCGCAAAGTGGCTTTCGCCGCGGTGATCCCATTCGCCGCACTAGGTTTTGTGGCTTGTGGGGATGAAACCCTCGTCGAGGAAGCTGAAGAGGAAGGCCCCGCCGCCGTAGCCGCCATCCTCGGTGAACCGGTGACGTTGCAGACCGAGGTACAGGAAGTTGTGGGCTCTAACGTCTTCACAGTCGGAGATGGTGACACTCTCATTCTCGGAACCGGAATGACCGACGATCTCGAAGAGGGAGATGAAGTGCAGGTCACCGGTGAGGTGCGCAACTTCATCCTCACTGACTTAGAGTCAGAAGGCTTCGATTTTGATGACGACGAGGCGACCTACGTCATCGATTACGAACAAGAGCTCGTCGTCGTTGCCGACGATGTGGAAGAACTACCCTAGGTGACCACACACGATGGTTGATCCCCCGAACACGCCCTTACCCGTACACATTTCCGGGTAGCGAAGTGGAAGATGGTGGGATGGGCACTCAGGATTCGCAGCGATTGAGACGGCGCACGTCCGCAAGACTGCCACTTGGCGGATCATCGACGCTGGAGGCGCCGATCCGGTTCAGGGCTTTCCGGGTGGGCCTGCTCGGGGCACTCGGGGTTGGCGTGGGGCTGGTGATCTGGGGGATGGTTTCCACCCTTTCCACGGTCCTCATCTATGTGGGTCTGGCCCTCTTCATCGTCTTGGGTATGGACCCGCTCATCAGCTGGCTTCAGCGCATTGGACTTCCCCGGCCAGCAGCGGTCGCCGCCGTCTTCATCGGCGCAGCGGGGTCAGTCACGGGAGTGCTCTACTGGATCATTCCGGTGCTGATCGTCGATCTTGTGGGGCTGATTCGGTCGACGCCGTCGATCATTAACTCGGTGAGGGAATCCGAGTGGTTCGAAACGGTGCAGAATCTAGTGGTCGACTTCATCGATCTGGAGTCGCTCGTCACCGTCATTTCATCTTTCCTCAGCGACCCTCAAAACCTGATTACGGTCGGCGGAGGAGTACTCGATCTGGGGGCGGGTATCGCTGGCGGGATCACTGGGGTCATCATCGTGCTGGTGCTGTCACTGTACTTCGCCTTGTCCCTGGGACGAGTCAAAGCGGGTCTTTACCAGCTGATCCCGGCCAGCAAGCGTCCCGGTTTCATCGAGGTAGCCGAGGACATCGCAACATCGATCGGCCGCTACATTTTCGGTCAGTTCATGCTGTCGCTGATGAACGGGGTTTTGTCCGCGATTTTCCTGTCCATGATTGGTGCCCCAAGCCCTCTGCTGCTGGCGTTGATCGCCTTTGTTGGCTCCGCAATTCCGATGGTGGGAACCATCGCGTCGTCGATCATCATCACGCTCGTGTGTCTGAGCGCCTCACCCGAAACCGCTTTGGCAGCGGGCATCTATTACCTGATCTACATGCAAGTCGAGGCATACATCCTCACCCCACGCATCATGGACACCATGGTGAAAATCCCCGGCTCACTTGTCGTCATCGCAGTAATCGCCGGGGCAGCGCTGGGCGGCATTATCGGCGCCCTGGTCGCAGTGCCGGTGGCGGCGTCGGCAGTCATCATTACGCGTCAAGTAGTGGTTCCGCGCCAGAACCTCCGCTGACACCACACTCCGAAACACGCGCAGAATAATCTGGGGTCAGCACGAAATCCCATGCAGGCGGCGAATCACAGTCGCGTTACAATCCGGCCGGGAGGTTACGATCAGCCATATCCAGAGGAATTTCGCCCCGGACCGGTGCCAAAACCAACATAATGAAGTGATGGCTTCCAAACAAATCAAAGAATCGACCAATCAAGCCACCCCGCGAGGCTGGGTCATCATTGCGGGGTTCATCCTCACCGTGGTGCTAGCCACCGTCAACTGGCTGCAGCTGGCATCCCTGGAGAGGGCCCTCGGAGGTGTTTCGGTTCCCGAAACACAGCTGTTCGGGTATGGCGTCGGCTACGTCGAAGTTATTCACTCCCAGATGACCGATGAACTCCTTGAACGTTACGGCGCCTCCCATTACCTCTGGGACGTACTATTCTCCCTAGCCTTCGCTCTCACTCTGATAATGCTCGCGCGAAGGATCGCACGAGGGCGGAAGATCCTTTGGCTGCTCATGCTGGTCCCAGTTCTGTTCGCAGCGGTGAACATCGCAGAAAACCTTGTCCTTGAGGCCCTCATGGGATCGGACCAGATCACCTCACAGGCAGTCATGGTCGCGTCAACCCTGACGGTGCTCAAAACAATCTTGTTCGTGCTCAGCCTAGCCACCGCGTTACTCACGCTCGGCACACGACCCCGACGCCAAAGCAGATAACGAAACACACACGGCAGGCGCGTCCAGACAAAGCTCACCGACCCTTCCACGAACCGTGCCGATAGCGCCACATCACCGGAACAAACCCTGTGATGGCGCGTCGCAAGAAGGCGGAAGGAGAAATGAAGGTGAGGACCCGTCAACCGAAAGTGTTGTCTTACCGGCTGCGCACAGGTTTCGTTCAGGTAATTCCTTGCAGGTGTGCAAGGTTCTGTCAGCGCCCTCTCTGACTTTGAACATTATGGCTACCTAGCCTGAGAGAATGACTGCCCCTCTGGAGCTAGGAAAAGACCATGACTCGACTCGGTAACATCCGTATTGGGATGACAGTGCTGGACCGGACCGGGGCCATCATTGGTGTGGTGAAGGCACTGGAGTTACCTGAAGGAGTCAAACCATCACCGAATCTGACCTTGGACGATGGTGCAAGAAGTCGGCAGCTGTTGGCGGCAGGCGCCACGGGTGCTCGCCGAACGGCGTCGCCGGTCCGTAAGGGGTATCTCTTGATTGCCACCGAGGCCGAAGAGGATGTCGTTGAGTCACTTGAATCCATCGCTGGCACTGCGGTTCATTTGTCGGTGGCCCGACGAATTGAGCAAATTTAGCGGGCTAGCGGCGGCTCTCTGGCGAAGGCCTGACCCCGTCAATCGGAAGCAGCATTGTAACAACCAACTACTACTCCCAGACGGGGTCGTGAGTATCAATCTGTTCAATAACGGACTGTATCGACGCCAGCTGTCCGAGGCTCCGATCGTGGCCCGGCAACACCTTCGCCCACCCATCAACAGCAACATCACCAAAATTGTGGCCATGGCTCGGCGGAACTGCCTCGCTCACCAGCATGTCCGTGACCAGGTGCAGGAACGTGACGCCAGGAATCCACTGCATCGAATCGCTCACATCGGACCCGCGGCCCCCGGAGGCTGCTGATCCGGCTAGCCAGTCCGGACGCTGATAGATCACCGCCGGGTCGAGCCACGTGATCGGGTCGGTGGCATGCTGCAGGTAGCCGACGCGAGGCTGTCGCCAATCATCCCGAAGCTGCTCAAAATCACCCGGTTTGGATTGCCACCGCACCTCTTTGCCCTGTTGATAGACGGGCTGCCAGATAGCACTCCCGGCATCCCGGTCATCCGTGAGTGTCCGCCACGGTTGAGAGTTTGCCGGCGGTCCGGTGAATAGCGCCGCATCGGTACGGGACAGCAAATCGTCAAGGCCGTCGAAGCTCCCCTGCATTCCCTGTGCGCCTAGGCTAAGCCCATACACGGCAAGATGTGGTCTTTCACCCTCAGAAATTTCTTGCCAACGGGCATGGATGGCGTCAAAGAGCGCTTCGCTGGAGCTCGCGGCAAGATCCGGGTCGAATAGGAAAGGAACCCAGCTGGGTTGAAACGAATACTGCATTGATGCGGTAGCAGTATTCCCGCCGTACAGGTACTCGAGTGAGGCGATGGCCTGCGGCTCGAGCCATCCCGATCCGGTGGGCGTTGCGACCAGCAACACCTCGCGCTCAAACCCGCCGGTGCGCTCAAGTTCCTCAACTACTAACGCAGCACGCCCCCTCGCATCCCCGCCGTGGGACAAGCCAGCGTAGACCCGAACGGGTTCCAGAGCAGGAGTCCCGGTTACCTCGGAAATCCTGTCCGCACTCGGTCCACCGCCTGCAAAAGCGCGGCCTTGCCGCCCCAGCCCCTCCCACGACACACTGGATTGGATTGACCCTGATCGGGTGTCCCCCGCCGGTTGCACGCTGCCACTCAGCGTTTCGGTATCGCGGTCCTGGTAAAATATTCCGACAGCTCCGAGCCCGACGCCGGTCACGCCGGTCACCAACGCCGTCCCAAGGACCAGTCCTGTCGCCAGCGACGCCCAGCGCGCTGTCCGAAGGGAGCCTCCGCGGGCGGCAATACGCTTCCCGGCGAGACTCTGTGCCGCCGAGATGCCTGCCCCAATCCCGGCCAGCACCAGCATCGTTCCGAGCATGCTCAGCAGAAACAGGGTGTGGCCCGCCCCATCAACAGGCTCCATCTCCACCAGTTCACGGACCTGGTTCTGCCAGGACACGACGAACGCCCCGTAGCCGATCAGATAGAGCAACGCCCCGGCTCCGATTGCCGCGCCAAGCAGGGAGACGGATCGAGTACCCTCGTTTCTGTCTGCGGAGCGTCGGCTGCGAGTCGTCTTGCCGGATCGTCCTCCGCCAACCCGCCAGAGGCGGCGTACCGCGAAGCCCAACTGGAAACCCAGCATGAACCAGAGGCCTGCGAGAAACCCCTGGAACACCGTGGGCCTGGGCACCAACGAGGGAGTCAGCGCCAGCGACGCCAGGACCAGCGCACACACCAGGTTTGTGGAGTGCTCCCGAAGGTATCGAGCACTCCGTTCAAAAGGGCTCACCTGTCTGATTATTGTCTAAACGACTCAGATCGACCCTGCTTTTTCACCAAGTATCTGGAGGAACGACTCACACGGCGCGCTTTAGACGCGGCGTTTACCCCACGCTAGTTCGATCAGCGTCGAGACGAAGACCACCAGAGCCGCGGCCCCGGGCCAAATCGCCGCTACGCCCGGGGATAGCAAGACAAAGTCTGGATCTGCGCCGAACATCATGCCCAGCCACTGTCCGATGAGCACCGCTAGCACCGATCCGAGGATCGATCCGCCCACCGCCGCCCCAATCCGCTGCCATGCCCCGGGAAGATCCATCCGTTGAACGAGAAGCCAGCCCACCACGATGCCAACCACCAGCTGAAGACCACCGAGCGTCAGATCGGTCACCAGGGCCGCTTCCTCGGGGGCTGGGTCGCCGTACAGACCCCCACCCGGCGCGGCGAACCACCACGCCATACCCATTAGCAACCCCAGACCGACCATCGTGGATGCCCACCAAAGAAGCGAGGTGGGTGGGACGGCGGTGTCTTCGGTGGCAACCGAGTACACCGGCGGCGGATAGCTTCCGGCCTGCTCGGCGTCGGGACTGGAGGATCGCATGACTTATACATTAACAAAGTTATGCGGCACCAAGGCCTCCCTTAGGGTGGGGTGCGTGAATGATCTACGCCCAGCCGACCCAACAGTCCATGACTCAACAGCAGCTTTCCGGGACGCGTTCCGCCGCCATCCGGCCGGGGTAGCGATCATCACTGCTGTCTATGAGGGCCAGCCGTTCGGATTCACCGCAACATCCGTTTCGTCGCTTTCCGCGGACCCGCCCAGGTTTAGCTTCAACATGGCCCGCACCTCCTCGTCCTGGCCCGCCGTCGCGAACACCAACTACATCGGCGTCCACATGCTCGGGCTGGGTAACCGCGAGCTGGCCGACCGGTTCGCCCGGAGCCGCGACCGTTTCAGCGGAGATCACTGGAAGCCCGGACCGCACGGTGTGCCGCTGTTGGAGGGTGTGGCAGCACACCTGATCGGCCGCATCAGCATGAGGCTGTCCTTCGAAAACAACGCGGTCGTGGTCGCCGAGGTGGAGGCCGGCGAGGTCGGCCCGCCGGGCGTTCCCCTGCTCTATCACGGCGGCGTTTACGGGCAACCCACAGCGCTGGATTACGAGATCTAGCGCGTCAGGCCCCTACACGTCCAGGCAGGCCGGCCCCAGTAACACTTTCAGGTCGCCGAAGAGCGATGACGTCGGGTTGACTCTCAGTTCAACGCCGAGCCTCATTACTTCGACCTTCCGGTTGCTGTTCAACCGGATCTGGACCTCGCTGGTACCAGGGTGGGTCCTGAGGACGTCCCGCAGCGCCACGACTGCCGTCTCGGTCGCCTTGTGGTGCGCCATGGAGATCACCACCGGCCCGGAATGGCCTTCACTAAGGTCCGGAACGCTGAGCTCCTGCGCGTTCAAGGTGACCGCACCGTCGTCGCGCCGCTGCAAACGTCCGCGGACGACGACGATGAGGTCCTCGGCGAGGACCCCCGCGATTGGGCCGTAAACCTGGCCGAAGAACATCACTTCCATCGACCCGGCGAGGTCTTCGATTTCGGCGCGGGCGTAGGCGTTGCCGCTGTTCTTGGCGATCCGCCGCTGCAACGAGGTGATCATGCCGGCGATGGTGACCATCGCGCCGTCGGCCGGGCCTTCGTCGCTGATGATCGAGGTGATCGAGGAGTCGGCGTGCTGGCTCAGGATCCCGTCGAGTCCCTGCAGCGGGTGATCGGAAACGTAAAGTCCCAGCATGTCCCGTTCGAAGGAAAGCTTGTCCTTCTTCTCCCACTCCGGCAGATCCGGCACCTCAACGGAGAGCCCACCCACCGATCCGGGTTCGTCGAAGGCACTGAAAAGGTCAAACTGGTTGGCGGCCTCGTTGCGTTTGAGGACGATCACCGAATCGACGGCTTCCTCGTGGATCATGGCCAGGGCGCGCCGCGGATGCTTGAGCGAATCGAACGACCCGGCCTTGATCAGCGATTCGATAGTCCGCTTGTTGCAGACCACCGCCGGCACCTTCTGCAGGAAGTCGCTGAAGGAGGTGAAAGCGCCCTTCTCGGTGCGGGCTCCCACCATCGCGCCCACCACGTTGGCGCCGACGTTGCGGATGGCCCCCATCCCGAAGCGGATGTCAGTGCCGACCGGGGTGAAGTTGACGCTGGATTCGTTGACGTCCGGCGGGAGCACCGTGATACCCATGCGGCGGCACTCGTTGAGGTAGATCGCGAGCTTGTCCTTGTCATCGCCGACGCTCGTGAGCAGGGCGGCCATATACTCGGCCGGGTGGTGGGCCTTGAGGTAGGCCGTCCAGTAAGACACCAGCCCATAGGCCGCAGAGTGCGCTTTGTTGAACGCGTAGTCGGAGAAGGGCAGCAGGATGTCCCACAGCGTTTTGATCGCCGCTTCGGAGTATCCGTTGTCCTTCATGCCGTTGGCGAAGCCCTCGTACTGCTTATCCAGTTCGGATTTTTTCTTCTTGCCCATCGCCCGGCGCAGGATGTCCGCGCGGCCCAGCGAATAGCCAGCGACCTTCTGGGCAATCGCCATCACCTGCTCCTGATACACGATCAGGCCGTAGGTGGTTCCCAGGATTTCGGCGAGTGGTTCTTCCAGTTCGGCGTGGATGGGGGTGACTTCCTGGGCGCCGGTCTTGCGCAGGGCGTAATTGGTGTGCGAGTTCGCACCCATCGGTCCTGGTCGGTACAGCGCGATGACAGCCGAGATATCTTCGAAGTTGTCGGGGCGCATCAATTTCAGGAGGGCACGCATCGGGCCACCGTCGAGCTGGAACACACCCAGGGTGTCACCGCGGGCCAGCAGCTCGTAGGAGCCCTGGTCCTCGAGGTCCAGCTCCTCGAGCACCAGGTCGATGTCCTTGTTGAGCTTGATGTTCTCCACCGCGTCGGTGATGATCGTCAGGTTCCTCAGCCCGAGGAAGTCCATTTTGATCAGCCCGAGGTTTTCGCAGGTCGGGTAATCGAACTGGGTGATGATCTGACCATCCTGGTCACGACGCATCAACGGGATGATGTCGATCAACGGGTCCGAGGACATGATGACGCCCGCCGCATGGACGCCCCACTGGCGCTTCAGGCCTTCGAGGCCGAGCGCTGTCTCGAAAACTTTCGCGGAGTCGGCGTCGGACTTCAGCAGTTCACGCAGTTCTTCGGCCTCGGAATACCGCTTGGAGTTCTTGTCATGCACATCGGTCAGGGCCAGGCCCTTGCCCATGACGTCTGGCGGCATTGCCTTGGTGAGCCGCTCCCCCATCGAGAACGGGTACCCCATCACCCGGGAGGAATCCTTCATGGCCTGCTTGGCCTTGATGGTGCCGTAAGTGACGATCATGGCGACTCGCTCGTCGCCGTACTTCTCGGTGACGTACCGGATCACCTCGGAACGGCGCCGATCATCGAAGTCGACGTCGAAGTCGGGCATGGAGACGCGCTCCGGGTTGAGGAACCGTTCGAAGATCAGACCGTGCTGCAGCGGATCGAGGTCTGTGATGCGCATAGCGTAGGCGACCATTGACCCGGCACCGGAGCCTCGGCCTGGGCCCACCCGGATGCCGTTGTCCTTGGCCCAGTTGATGAAGTCGGCGACCACCAGGAAGTAACTGGGGAACCCCATCTGGGTGATGACGCCGGTCTCATACTCGGCCTGCTTGCGGACCGCGTCGGGGATGCCCGTGGGGTACCGGTACTGCAACCCCGTCTCGACCTCCTTCACGAACCAGGACTGCTCGCTTTCACCCTCGGGAACGGGGAAGCCAGGCATGTAGTTTGCTTTGGTATTAAACTCGACGTCGCACCGCTCGGCGATGAGCAGGGTGTTGTCGCAAGCATCCGGGTGATCCCGGAAAATGGAGCGCATTTCGGCGGGCGACTTCAGGTAAAACTCGTCGGCGTCGAACTTGAACCGTTTCGGGTCGGCCATGGTGGAACCGGACTGCACGCACAGGAGCGCCGCGTGGGCTTTCGCGTCCTCGGCATGGGTGTAATGCAGGTCGTTGGTGGCCACCAACGGCAACCCCAACTCCTTGGCAAGTTTGATCAGGTCCGACTGGACGGCGCGTTCAATATCGAGCCCATGGTCCATCAACTCGCAGAAGAAGTTGTCGACGCCGAAAATGTCGCGGAAATCTGAGGCCGCCTGGACTGCCTCGCGGTAGAGACCGAGGCGGAGTTTTGTCTGCACCTCCCCGGAGGGACAACCGGTGGTGGCGATGAGGCCCTTGCCATAGGTCTGGAGCAGGTCGCGGTCCATCCGGGGCTTGTAGAGGTAGCCTTCCAGCGATGCCAGGGAAGACATCCGGAACAGGTTGTGCATCCCCTCGGTGGTTTCAGCCCACATGGTCATGTGCGTGTAGGCGCCGGCACCCGAGACGTCATCGCGGCCACCACCACCCCACTTCACGCGGGTCTTGTCAGCCCGGGCGGTGCCCGGCGTCAGATATGCCTCGACGCCGATAATGGGTTTCACCCCGGCGGCCCGCGCCTTGTCCCAAAAGTCGAACGCCCCAAACACAAACCCGTGGTCGGTGGTGGCCAGCGCATTCATGCCCAGTTCCTCGGTGTGGCTGAACAGGTCAGTCAGCCGGGCGGCGCCGTCGAGCATTGAATACTCGGTGTGATTATGCAGATGAACGAAGGAGTCTTCGCGGGTTGGCTTGGCCGGGGAAGCTTGGGGAGATGCTGTTGAAACCACCATCCCATTCTAGGTCAGTCGGCCGGCGCCCCCGGCTGACATGCCGGTCCGCGAACGAGGCGTCACGGCCTAGACGTTCCCGGCCGCCAGGGCGTCGAGGGCATACTGCAGATCATTGGGGTAGGGGCTGGTCGCGCTGACGGTGTCGCCTGAGACCGGATGTTCGAAGGTAAGTTTCTGGGCGTGGAGCCACTGGCGGGTGAGCCCCAGGTTGGCGGCAAGCCGAGGGTCAGCGCCGTATGTGAGATCCCCCACGCAGGGGTGCCGAAGCGCCGAAAAATGGACCCTGATCTGGTGGGTCCGGCCGGTCTCGAGGTTGACCTCGAGAAGGCTAGCCTTCCCAAACGCTTCGAGCACCTTGTAATGAGTCCTGGAGGGCCTTCCGTCTTCCAGCACAGCGAACCGCCAGTCGTGGGCCGGGTGTCTACCAATCGGGGCGTCAATGGTACCAACCAGGGGGTCCGGGAGACCCTGGACCAGCGCATGATAGACCTTCTCCACGGTGCGTTCCTTGAACGCCCGCTTCAGGACCGTGTAGGCGTGCTCGGTTTTGGCGACCACCATCGCTCCGGAGGTTCCCACATCCAGGCGGTGGACAATGCCGGCGCGTTCGGTGGCACCCGACGTCGAGATCCGGTACCCGGCGGCGGCGAGGGCGCCGACGACCGTCGGGCCCACCCACCCCGGCGACGGATGCGCGGCGACCCCGACCGGCTTGTCGATGACCACCAGATCGTCATCGTCGTAGAGAATCCCCATCCCGTCAACAGTTTCGACGACCACGGCCAGCGGGTCGACGCTTGCCGGAACCCTGATTCTTAGGACGGCACCGGCAGCGGGCCGGTCGGATTTACCAACGGGTTTGCCGTCGCTCGTCACGAACCCTGCCACACACCATGCGGCGGCAGCGGAGCGGGACACCCCGGCGACGGCGGCGAGCACGGCGTCCGCGCGGGCGCCCCCTAGCTCGGTGGGAACGCGTTCGTCCCGTTCGACGGCGTTCACTTGGCGTCCGCCGAGCCGTCAACCACAGGTTCGTCGTTGCTGCGCTTGCCGTCCATGCCGATCCCCCGCAAGGTGAGCAGACAGATCAGGCTGACGCCAGTGACCACGGCTGAATCGGCGATGTTGAAGATGGCGAAGTTGGGCAGGGCGATGAAGTCGACCACATGGCCCTGCCCAAACGATGGTTCGCGCAGCAGACGGTCGGTCAGGTTGCCGAGAGCGCCTCCGAGGACCAGCCCCAGGGCTGTTGCCCACCACCAGGACGCCACCTTTCGGATCTGGGAGATGATCGCAATTGATACGACGGCCATGATGATGGTGAAAACCCAGGTGTAGTCGGTGCCAATCGAAAAAGCGGCACCGGGATTGCGGATGAAGTGCCAGTTCAGCAGAGGCGGAAGGACCGGGGTGATCTGTCCCTCGGTCATGGTGGAGACGACCCAGATTTTGGTCAACTGGTCAGCTACGTAGATGACGGCGAAGCACGCGACGAAGAGCAGCGCGTAGCGCGCACCCGTACGCCCGCGATGGCTGGCCGCCGTGGGGGTCTCACGGGCGGCGGGGGAGGTTTCTTCGGACCCGGTTGGGTTGCCGTGCTCTGGTGTCTGGTCTGTCATAGCGCTTTCAGGTTTGGCGCTGCCGCTGACTGCGCCGGGGTGGGGTGGACTGCCGCACAAAGGTTGACATCCAGCCTACGGCAGAGGCCGACCGCCGGGAATTCCCGGGGGCCGGCCTCTTGAGTTGCCTTTAGCTGGACTGCACCTGTCATCTGGTGCAGCGGTAATACAGGTGAAGCACCTAGGAGCCGGTGGCTTCGGAAGCTACCGATCCGCGGGAATCCAGATCGCGCAGCTGGCCTTCAATGTAGGCCTTCAGACGTGAACGGTAGTCGCGTTCGAAGCTGCGGAGCTGCTCAACCTTGCCTTCGAGCACAGACTTCTGCTGCTCGAGGGCGCCCAGGGTCTTACGGGTCTTCTCTTCGGCCTCGTTGACCATGCTGCTGGCTTCGATCTGCGCCTCGGCGATGATCTTGTCGCGCTGTTCGACACCGGCGTTGACGTATTCGTCGTGAAGCTTCTGAGCCATCGCAAGCACACCGGCAGCCGATTCAGCTGAACTGGTGCCCGAAGCGGCTGGTGCTGCCGCGGCGGGTGCTGCAGCAGCAGCCGGACGCTCTTCGGACTTCTTCTCTTCGCCCTTGGGCTCTTCAACCTTTGGCTGTTCCTTCGCCTTGGGCTCGTCCTTCGCCTTGGGCTCGTCCTTGACCTCTTCGGTATGCGAGCTCGCCGACACGGGGGCGGGAACCACAGCGTTCTGGGACGTCGAGGAGGAGGCGTCCGCGAGCTTGCGCCGCAGTTCGTCATTCTCCTGGTTCAGGCGACGGAGTTCGACAACGATCTCATCGAGGAAATCGTCTACCTCGTCCTGGTCGTAGCCTTCACGAAACTTAGTGGGCTGAAACCTTTTGTTGACAACATCTTCTGGCGTCAGGGCCATCTGGTCACCTCATAGTGGTTATAAGACATGCCTGCCTATGAAGCAGACCTGACTACGGTACCGAATTGCGGACATAAAACTCGAGAATTCACACCAATTATGTGATTCAGCGTATATCTTTTGAGACTCGAAAACTAACCGGCTAGACCGACGTGGCCAAGCCGGCGGCGACGAACATGAGAATGGTTACTCCCAGGAACACCACCAAGAATGCCAGATCCAGTGACACTCCACCCAGCCGCAACGGCGGGATCAGTCGGCGAAGCGCCTTGATCGGCGGATCGGTCACAGTGTAGACGCCCGAAGCCAACACCAGGGCCAGCCTCTTGGGGCGCCAGCCACGCGCAAACATCTGCACGGCATCGTAGACGATCCGAATAATCAGGGCTATCTGTACGACCATCAGTACCAGATAGATCAGAACAAAAACCAAACTCACGCGGCAGTCACAGTCCTAAAAGCGATACTTTGAGAGGAACTCGTGAACCAGTTAACCACGCTAGCTTTGATTGAAGAAACTAGCCTGCGCCTCGCTGGCCTTCTGGTCTTCTCCGAGTACCTCGATGTAGGAGGGCGACAGGAGGAAGACCTTGTTGGTAACCCGTTCGATGCTGCCGTGCAGACCAAAGACCAGACCAGCCGAAAAGTCCACCAGGCGTTTTGCATCCGATTCACCCATGTCTGTGACATTCATGATCACTGGGATGCCGTCGCGGAAGCTTTCACCGATCAGTTTCGCATCGTTGTAGGACCGTGGGTGCACGGTGGTGATCTGACGGAGAGCTGCCGAATCCTCGCGTGAGGACTGTGCGCGCTTGATCGGGGTCACCGGGGCACGGTACTCGTCCACCGGAGCGAGCCTGGCCGCCTGCGGGGCGTCAGCATGCCGGTCGTCACGGTCGTAGTCCACTAGGTGATCCTCGTTCCTGCTTTGTAAGTTCTTCTGCTCGGACTCGTAGTGCTCATCACCGTCGGCGAGCCCAAGATAGATCATTGTCTTGCGCAGTGCGCCAGCCATGGTAGCTCCTGTCGTGTCATTGGGTATAGTCCAGACGCTACCTCAAGGGTGGGCGTTCACCGAGGACCTGCGAACCTATTCTGAGGTGTGTCGCGCCGGCTGCGACCGCGGCTTCGAGATCCCCGCTCATACCAGCCGAGATGCCGGTGGCTGCGGGGAATTCGCCACGGAGCGTGGCTGAGATCTCGGCCAGCTCTCCGAACGCCGCAACGGGGTCCCTGCCCAGCGGCGCAACAGCCATCACACCAGCCAGCGAGAGACCGTCGGTCGCTTGGACGAGCCGCCCCAGGGCGACGACGTCGGTCGGGGCGGCGCCCCCTCGTTGATGCCCACTGATCGTCGCAGCGCGGCTGTCCCCGGTCGACAGATCGACCTGGATAAAGCAGGCGAGGGTCTTGGCGGCGCTGGTGCTGTCAGTGTCCTGGCCCAGTTCGGTTCGCCGGTTAGCCAACGCTTTGCCGAGCGCGACGACGAGCGGTGCCCGGTCCACCGAATGGACTGCGTGTGCGTAGCGCACCACCGACCGCGCCTTGTTACTTTGCAGCTGGCCGATGAAATGCCAGCGCACCCCCAGGTCCGCGAGCTCCTGGGCCTTGGCTGCGGCCTCCTGGTCCCGGCTTTCTCCCATCTCGGTGACGCCCAGGGCGGCCAGGATCCGCAGGTCGCTCGCCGGGAAATATTTGGTGACAACGATGAGCCGCGGTTTATCGGTTCGCCCCGATCCCAGCACCGCTTGATCGATTCGTTGGTGCACCGCCGAGAGCCGTTCGCTGAGCTCGTCGGCGCGCTGGGGGTCGGTCACTGGGTCCACACCAGCCCGGCGATCCGGCCAGCTGCGGGACTGCGACGGTGCGAATACAGTGCCCCATTCTCAAGCGTGCAGAGTGTCGAGGAATCCTCGCTGACCTGTTGCACAGCCACACCGAGTGCCTCAAGCTGCGCCCGTACGGCTTGAGGCAGATCAAGGCCGGGGGTCGCCCACCGGGTGGTGGCTGACGCGGCGGGAACCACGGCAGCTACCTCGCGGCGCATCTCCTCGGGGACCTCATAGCAGTCGCCGCAAATAGCGGGGCCAATCCAGGCCACCAGGTTCCGGGCATTCCGGCTGCGCAGCAGCTCGACCGTGTTGGCGATGACGCCGTCGAGGGTACCCTGGCGGCCGGCGTGCACAACAGCCGTGGCTCCCTCTGCACCGTCCCCGGCGGAGAGAACCACCGGAACACAATCGGCGACCATTACCGCCAGCGGGGTTGCCCCGCTGGCGCTGACCAACGCATCAGCGCTGATCAGCTCACCCACCGCTGCGTCCTCGACTATCTCGGCGGTGGCCGAGTGAGTCTGGTGCATGAACCGGAGGGAACCCTCGTCGATACCCATGGCGGCTTCGAGCTCCCGCCGACGCCGAAGGACCGAGGCGGGCTTATCCCCCACATGAAGTGCGAGATTGCCCGCCTCACTATTCGTGAAGGCTACCCAACGGCCGGGGCCGATTTCCTGGCGCCAGAAGAACACGGCGTCGGTGGTTACTTCAGGAAGTCAGGCACATCGAGTTCGTCTGACCGGCTCGAGGAGAAGTCAGGCTCCACCACGGCGGGCAGGTCGACGTCGAACCCTGAGTCGGCTGGGACGTTGTTGCCTGACTGCTGCGACCGCTGCGACCAGGCGCCGAGGCCTGCCGACGCGGGAACCGCTGCGGCCGCCGCCGGGGCGCTCGCTCCGACGGACGGCGCTGAGACCGGCTTGGACAGCTGTGCGCTGGGCTGTGACGTCGCGTCGACCTGGTCGAAGCCAGCTGCAATCACGGTGACCCGAGCCTCGTCGCCGAGGGCGTCGTCGATCACGGCACCGAAGATGATGTTCGCTTCGGGGTGCGCTACTTCCTGGACCAGGCGGGCCGCCTCGTTGATTTCGAAGAGCCCCAGATCGGAGCCACCCTGGATGGAGAGCAGAACACCGTGAGCTCCGTCGATCGATGCTTCAAGCAGCGGCGAGGCAATGGCCAGTTCGGCCGCCTTGACGGCCCGATCTTCGCCGCGTGCCGAGCCGATGCCCATCAGCGCCGAACCGGCGCCCTGCATCACTGACTTCACGTCGGCGAAGTCGAGGTTGATCAGGCCAGGCGTGGTAATCAGGTCGGTGATGCCCTGAACACCTGAGAGCAGCACCTGGTCGGCTGAGCGGAAGGCATCGAGCATCGACACGTTCCGGTCGCTGATGGAGAGCAGACGATCATTGGGGATGACGATCAGGGTGTCAACCTCGTCGCGGAGCGTATCGATCCCGGTTTCGGCCTGATTCGACCGGCGCCGACCTTCAAAGGTGAAGGGACGGGTGACCACGCCAATGGTCAGAGCGCCCAGGGACCTCGCGATACGAGCCACGACCGGTGCACCACCGGTTCCCGTACCGCCGCCTTCGCCTGCGGTAACAAACACCATGTCGGCGCCGCGCAGGACTTCCTCGATTTCTTCTGCATGATCTTCGGCCGCGCGGCGTCCCACCTCTGGGTCGGCGCCGGCGCCGAGGCCGCGGGTCAGTTCCCGTCCGACGTCGAGCTTCACGTCGGCGTCGCTCATCAGCAGGGCCTGTGCGTCGGTGTTGATGGCGATGAATTCAACGCCACGCAATCCCACCTCGATCATTCGGTTGACGGCGTTTACGCCACCGCCGCCGATGCCTACTACCTTGATGACGGCCAAGTAATTCTGCGGTGCTGCCACGGTCCTGTGTCCCTTGTTCGAATGCGCTGTGTGGGGCCTGATCCGGCTGGATCTGTTCCCAGCCTTCACCTTGACAACATTAACTCTCAACTTGAAAGTCAATGTTATGTCAAGTAACTTCTATTCAAGACGCTATGGGCAGGTGCACTCATCTGCAATGACCGAGCCCGCGTGTCGGATAATTCTTTAGCGAGTGACCGGACTCAACGGCGTGCTTACGTCAAAGACCTCGGCCGGCGGATCGGTCTGCGGGCCTGACAGCAGCGCCTCCAGCACCAACGCCTTGGCCTGGTTCTCGTCCGAGCTACCCCAGAAGATGGTCTGGTCATTGGCGAGGGACAGTTCGACCGAATCCACGGAGTCCGCCGATGCGTGATTGAGCTGATTCAGGATACTCTCCGGCAAGGCGTCGAGCACCTCGGCGATCGAGGAAAACACCTCGCTGTTTACCGCATCGGTGCCGCCATCGATGAGGGGCAGCTGAACGGCATCGCGGTCGGCAACCGAGGCAAGTTGGCGCCCCTCCGCATCGATGAGGATAAAACGCTCGCTGCTCTGCAGGATCGCCACCGGTATCCGTTCCTCAATGGTGATCGCCAGGCCCGACGGCGGTACGGCGGCCACCGTGACGCTTTCAATCGGTGCGAACCCTTCGAGGAGCTGCTCGACATCCTCGTCGGCGATCTGTGGCAGGGGTGTTCCCAGCAACGGGTCGAGGGCGGCCGTGGCCTCCTCGGTGGTCACGAGCGTATTGCCGCTCACCTCGACGGACCGTAGCGCCAGGGCGGGCGAAAAAATGAGATAGGCAAGCAACCCCGCCATCAGTAGCACCACACCGGTGAGGCCCAGGATGAGATTCCGACGTCGACGCTTCCTGGGCGGCTCAGGGAAGGCAACCACCGAATTGGCGGTGTCGTCATCGTCAAGTTCCTCCGGTAGCCACGGGTCCCCGGGAATCTTGAGCATCGAGACCTTACTGCTGGTGACCCGTGGCACCCGGACAGGCGCCGGCGCGCCGGACCCCGTCCCTGACCCCGCAGCCAGCTCAGAACCCGCGCCGGCCTCGGCCCCTGCACCGGGGGGTTTCGGCTTGCGACGGCTCATGAGTCGCGGGCGCTGTTGTCGGGCAGGGTGAGCAGGCCGACGAGTCCGGCACCGTACTGGGTGACGTCACCCGCCCCCACGGTCAGGATGATGTCCCCAGGGGCCGCACGGTCAACGACTGCCCTGACGGCTGCTGCAGGATCCGGGGCGTACCCGCCGGGCACGGTGAGTTGGTCGGTGATGAGTCGGCTGGTCACGCCGGGCATCGGGTCCTCCCGGGCCGCATATATATCCAGTACGGTGGCCGAGTCCGCCAGGTTGAGCGCCTGGGCGAACTCCACCGCGAATTCCCGGGTGCGGGAGAACAGGTGCGGCTGGAAGAGGACGTGCACGTGGTGGCCGGCAGCGACGGCGCGTGCCGCCGTCAGGGCAGCCGTCACTTCGGTGGGGTGATGAGCGTAGTCGTCGAAAACCCTCACTCCCCTGCCAGCACCCTTCGCTTCGAACCGGCGGGCGGCGCCCGAGAAGGTGGCGAGGCCGGCTGCCGCTGCGGCGGGGTCGACGCCCAGTTCGAGGGCGACGGAGAATGCTGCCGCCGCGTTCCGCACGTTGTGTTCACCGGGCACGTTCAGCTGGAGTTCCTGCTCGCTGTCCAGTCCGTCCACTGAGAACGACAGCATGCTCGTGGAGGCACTACCCACGGCCTGGGTCGCACCAATCCGCACGTCAGCCGACGGCGAGTATCCGTAGGTCCTGATCCTGCGGGTGTCGCCGACCCGTCCGGCGAGGGCTGCCGCACCGGCGTCGTCGACGCAGGTCACCAACACGCCGTCGTCGGCGGGCAGCAGGGCGGCGAACTGGTCGAATACCTCGTACACCGCTGCGGCCGTCCCGTAGTGGTCCAGGTGGTCTGCCTCCACATTGGTCACCACAGCGATCCGCGGCGAGTAGTTGAGGAATGAGCCATCCGATTCATCGGCTTCTGCAACAAAGACGCCGCCATCACCCCAGGCCGCGTTGACCCCAAGCGCTGCGACCTCACCGCCGATGGCGAAAGATGGGTCGAACCCGGCGGACTGCAGCATCACCGTGATCATGGCGGTGGTGGTGGTTTTGCCATGGGTACCAGCGACCGCCACCACTTCCCTGCCGGACATCGCGGCGGCCAGGGCCTGGGACCGGTGCAGGATCCGCAGGCCCTGTTGTTGGGCGGCCACCAGTTCGGGGTTGGTCGCCCTGATGGCGGTGGAGATCACGACCGTGTCCACGCCTGCAACATTCTCGGCCCGCTGGCCGACGGCGGTACGCGCCCCGAGGGCAGCGAGGGCCTGCAGGCCCCGCGAGTCCGCGGCGTCGGATCCGGACACCTGAACGCCCTGGCCCAGCAACACTCGGGCCACTGCCGACATGCCGGCGCCACCAAGGCCAATGAAATGGACCCGTCCGAGATCGGCGGGGGTCAGGGTGGTTCCGGTCATGACTGTGCCCCGCGTCCGGCGGCGACGACGAGTCGGGCCATCTGAGTATCGGCATCACGCACTCCGAGCCGGGCGCTGGCTGCGGCCATTGCGTCGAGGGCGGCCTGGTTTTTCAGCAGCGGAAACACGTGTCCGGTCAACCAGTCTGCCGTCAGCGCAGCGTCGTCGACCAGCAGCGCGCCCCCCGCGGTGATCAGGTCCGCCGCGTTCCGGCGCTGCTCTCCGTTGCCGTGCGGCAGCGGGACGAACACTGCGGGCAGCCCGACGGCGCTCACCTCGCACACGGTGGCGGCCCCCGCACGAGCGAGCAGCAGGTCCGCGGCCGCGTAGACAGTTTCCATATCGTCGACGTACTCAATCTGGCGGTAGCCGTCCGCCTGGAGCGGTCGCCCATCCGCGCCCGTTACACCTTTGCCGCCTCCGGTAATGTGCAGCAACTGGATTCCCTCGGCCGCGAGCAGGGGCACCACGGCGGCGACGGCCCGGTTGATACTGACAGCCCCTGACGACCCACCGGTCACGATCAGTGCGGGCTGGGTGGTGTTCAGCCCAAGGGCAGCGCGGGCGGCAGCCCGGGAGGTGGCACGGTCGAGGGTGGAAATACTGCGTCGCATCGGCATGCCGACCACCTGAGCTTTGGGGAGGCCGGTGCCCTTGAAGGCGACCGCCACAGTGGTGGCAATCCGCGCTCCGAGCCGGTTGGCCAGCCCTGGCTGGGCGTTCGCCTCATGGATCACTACCGGGATTTTCCGGCGCCACGCAGCCAGGTACAGGGGTGTGGAGACGTAACCGCCGACGCCGACGACGACGTCGGCCTCCGCGCGGTCGAGTACGCCCAGCGCCTGCCGGACGGCGCGGATCAGCCGGGTGGGGAGCTTCACCAGGTCGATCGACGGGCGGCGAGGCATCGGGACCCGGTCAATCGTCTCGAGCTGGTACCCCGCAGCAGGAACCAGTCGTGTCTCCATTCCCGCGGCAGTCCCCACAACTACCTGCCGGGTGTCAGGATCGTGTTCAGCCAGGGCATGGGCAATGGCCAGCAGTGGACTGATGTGACCGGCGGTACCGCCGCCGGCCAGGACCACCGAGAGGGGGTTTGTGCTCATCGGGCTGCTGGTTCGCTTTCTGTGGAACGGGGATCTGTAGTGGTCCCGGCTACTGCACCGGAATCTGGTGCTGGGGGCATTTTGCGGGCGAAGGCCAGCAGGACTCCGACCGCCCCAAGGGTGAAGGTCAGCGCCGACCCACCGTAGGAGATGAAGGGTAGCGGAACACCGATGACGGGCAGGACGCCGGTGACCATTCCAATGTTCACGAACGCCTGGCCGATCAGCCACACCAGAATGGAGCCGAGCAGGATTCGCACGAAGGGGTCGGTGTAGCGTCGGGCAACCCTGATGGTTGCGACGGCGAGGATCCCGAACAGGATGACCACCACCAGGGTGCCCACCAGCCCAAACTCTTCACCAATGATCGCGAAGATGAAGTCGTTGTGGGCTTCGGGAATCCAGTTCCACTTTTGCCGGCTCTGCCCAATACCGACTCCCCACCAGCCGCCGGACGCCAGTGCGAAGAGCCCGTTGTCAGCCTGCAGACACAGGTCCTGACCGTCATCGCAGCTGAGCCGCAGCCAGGCTGTGATCCTGTCGCTGCGGTTGCCACTCACCAGCACCATGACGATTGCGCCGGCGATCCCAGCGATCCCTGCGATGGTGAACATTTTCATTGGCGCCCCGGCGAAGAAGAGCGCCGCCGCGAGAATCATCATCATGATGATCACGGTGCCCAGGTCACCACCGAGTAGGACCAGCCCGATCGGGAGCCCGCCCAGGGGCAGGGCTGGGATCATCGCGTGTTTCCAGTTGCGGATCAGCCGCCCCTTGCGGGCCAGAACACTGGCCAGCCAAATGGCGAGGGCAAGTTTCGCCGGTTCGGAGGGCTGCATGGTGAAGCCTCCGATTTGAATCCAGTTCTGGTTGCCGTTGATGTTCACACCAATGGCAAGTACGAGGACCAGAAGAACTACCGCGATGCCGAGCACCGGCCACGCCATCATGCGGTAGGCGCGCGCACCGAACCGTGACAGGAGCAGCATCAGGACCAGCCCACCGGCGGCCCACGTGGCCTGCCTGAGGAACAGGTCGAACTCGCTGCTGCCCTCGGCGATCGCTTCCACCGAAGATGCTGAAAGCACCATCATCAGACCGATCGCCGTCAGTGCGAGGGCCGACCCGAGGATCATGTAGTAGCTTGCGCCACTGGCCTGCTTGTCGCTGCCTTCGAGGTACGTCCAGAACTGTCCGAAGCGGGCGCGGAGACCCTTCTTCGCCGGGGCGTTGCCCTCAGCGGAGGGGGTGGAAGGTGTGGGGGTGTTGGGTGAGGCGGGTACAGAGGGAGTTCGGGAATGCTGACGCATCACCGGCTTCCGACGGACTGGCCGGGTGGGCGTGGTGACCATTAGAACTCCTTTGCGGTCTTCGCCTGCCCTTCCACGATCACTTGGACGGCCTCGATAAAGGCCTTGCCCCGGTGAGCATAGGAGGAAAACTGATCCATGGATGCTGCCGCCGGGGCCATCAACACGGTGTCGCCGTCGCCAGCTAACCGTGCAGATTCCCTTACCGCCGATTCCATCACCCGCTCGCCCAGGGGCGCGAGGGTGGAATCGTCGGCCAACGTCACATCTTCAGTCTCTCCCGGGGGCACTTCGATCAGTGGAACATCCGGAGCGTGTCGGCGCAATGAACCGATCAGGTCCGAGCTGTCGGTGCCGATCAGCACCACCGCCTTGAGTCGCTGCGCGTGCGTCTGCACCAGCTGGTCGTAGTTGACGCCTTTGGAGAGCCCCCCGGCGATCCAGATCACCGAGTGGAAGGCCGAAAGGGACGCTGCTGCCGCATGCGGATTGGTCGCTTTGGAGTCGTTGATCCACAGGATTCCGTCCCGCGAGGAGACGAGCTGGATCCGGTGCTCGGTGGGCTGGTAGTTCCGGATCCCGGCGCGGATCGCTGCCGGCTCGACGCCCGCTGCCCGAACCATTGCGGCGGCCGCGAGGGCGTTCGCCACCAGGTGGCGGGGAACCAGCTCCCCCAGGTCCTTGATCGCAGCCAGCTCAACAGCGGAATCCTTGCGCTGTTCGATGAAGGCGCGGTCCACCAGGAGGTCATCGACCACTCCCAGCATGCTGACTGCCGGTGTTGAGGTGGTGAAACCGATGGCTCGGCAGCCCTCGATGACGTCGGCTTCCTCGACCATCCGTTCGGTGGCGGGCTGTTCGGCGTTGTAGACGCAAGCCACTTTGGTATTGGCGTAAATCTTTGCTTTGTCGGCGGTGTACTGATCGAACCCACCGTGCCAATCGACGTGGTCCTCCGCAACGTTCAGGCACACACTCGCCAGCGGCGAGATGGACCCGGTCCAGTGCAGCTGGAAACTGGACAGTTCGACGGCGATGAAATCGTAGCCTTGCGGGTCACGGATCGCGTCGAGAATGGGGGTACCGATGTTGCCCGCGGCGACGGCGCGGAGGCCTGCGGCCAGCAGCATCGACTCCACTAGAGAGACGGTGGTGGTTTTGCCGTTGGTGCCGGTGATGGTCAGCCACTCGGCGGTGGGGCGGCCTTCGCGGATCCTGACTCGCCAGGCCAGTTCGACGTCGCCCCAGACCGGGATTCCTGCGTCTTTTGCGGCCCTGAGGAGCGGCTGCTGCGGGGTCCAGCCCGGTGAGGTGACCACCAGATCGGGCTGGCTGCCATCGATGAGCGGAATTCTCGTTGCGTGTTCGGCGCCGAGGAGGACGTCCACGGCACCGACGATCGACAGCGTGTCCGCCTTGGCGCGGTTCTCGGCCGAATCGGATCCGTCGACTACCACCACGCGGGCACCCAGTTCAATGAGCGTATCGGCGACGGAGAACCCGGACAGGCCGATGCCGGTGACTGCTACCCGCAGCCCTTTCCAGTCGGCATCCCAGGTGGTCAGGGAATCGAGGTCACGGGCACCCGCGGGGATGGTTCCGGTCATATCAGCACCACCCATTCGGCGTAGAAGATTCCGAGTGCGGTGGCCACGAATAGCCCGGCAAGAATCCAGAACCGGACGACAACTGTGACTTCCTGCCAGCCTTTGAGTTCGAAGTGGTGTTGGAGCGGAGCCATTTTGAACACCCGTTTGCCGCCGGAGAGTTTGAAGTAGCCGACCTGGATGATCACCGACAGCGTGATCATGACGAACAGCCCGGCGAGGATGACGAGCAGCAGCTGGGTGCGGGACAGGATCGCGAACCCGGCGATGGCGCCGCCGATGGCGAGCGAGCCGGTGTCACCCATGAAGATCTTTGCAGGCGAGGTGTTCCACCAGAGGAACCCGACCAGCGCACCGCACATGGTGCCGGCGATGAGGGCCAGATCGAGGGGGTCCCGGACGGTGTAACAGACGCTCCTGGCGACCTCGTCGAGTGCGCAACTCTGGTTGGACTGCCAAATGCCCATCAGCATGTAGGCGCCGAACACCAGGACGGATGCCCCGGCCGCAAGGCCGTCGAGACCGTCGGCGAGGTTCACGCCGTTGCTGGCTGCGGTGATGATGAGGTTGGACCAGATGACGAAGAGGACGGCGCCAACGATGGTGCCGGCGAAGGCCAGGTCGATCGACGTGTCGCGGATGAATGAAATGGCCGTTGAGGCCGGCGTCCTGCCGTTTTCGTTCGGGAAGCCAAGCGCAAGGACGGCGAAGATGATGCCGACGAGGGTCTGTCCCGCGATTTTCGCCGGGGCGCTGAGGCCCAGACTCCGCTGTTTGGAGATCTTGATGTAGTCGTCGAAGAATCCGACGATTCCCATGCCGACCATCAGGAGTAGCAGCAACAGACCCGAGACGGACGGCCCGGTGGAGACTCCGGCCCAGATCATCAGCAGGTGGGTGACGAAGTAGGCGATCAGGACGGAACCGACGATGACGGCGCCGCCCATGGTGGGCGTCCCGCGCTTGGTGTGGTGGGCTGTGGGGCCGTCATCGCGAATGAATTGACCGTAGCCACGGTTCACGAGCAGGCGGATAAACAGCGGGGTACCCACGAGAGCCAGCACCAGCCCCATGGCTGAGCCGATCAGTAGCGCAATCACAGCTGCGGCCCCCCTTGGAGGTCAGTTGGGCCGGGCTCTGATGGTTCAGGCGTGGCAGTGGATGGTGCAACAGTCGAGGACAATGCTATCCGATCACCTAAAAATCGAAGCCCCGCCCCGTTGGAGGATTTGAACAGCACCAGGTCTCCAGGTTCCAGAGCCGAGGCGAGAATTTCCTCGGCCGCCGCGACGTCATCGGCGAACAGGACCTCATCCCCCCAGGACCCCTCGAGGACTGCACCGTTATAGAGAGCACGGGCCCCCATCCCGATCACGAGCAGCTTGGTGATGTTGAGCCGAACCACGACCCGACCGACGGCGTCGTGCTCGGTGATCGATTCGTCGCCGAGTTCGAGCATTTCGCCGAGCACGGCCCAGGTGCGGCGACCCCGCCCTAGTTCGGCCAGGGTACGAAGCGCGGCTCGCATTGAGTCAGGATTGGCGTTGTACGCGTCGTTGATGACCGTCACGCCGTCGGCGCGTTCGGTGCGTTCCATCCGCCAGCGACTCTGTGCTTCCGACCGCGACAGGGCGTCGGCGATGGCTGCGCCCGGGATGCCGAGCGTCCCGGCAATTGATGCGGCGGCGAGGAGGTTGGTGATTTGGTGCGTCCCGATCAGCCGTGAGGTGACCTGATGCTCGGTGGACCCGTCGGGACCGGGCAGGCCCAGCGTGAATGATGGGTGCCCACCGGGGGTGGTTGTGACACCGGTGGCCCGAACAACTGGTCCGCCGCCGGGGAGATGCGAGTTGTCGGAAGTGAAGTAGAGCTTGGACGCGGCGGTCACGGTCTCCATCGCCAAAACCCGGGCGTCGTCGGCGTTGATGATTGCCGTTCCGCTTCCCGGCAGCGAACGAAGCAGCTCCGACTTGGCCTTGGCGATGTTGTCCACTCCACCGAACTCTCCGGCGTGGGCGCTGCCAACTCCCAGGACCACACCGATATCGGGCGCGACCATGTCCGCAAGGTAGGTAATCTGCCCGATCTTAGTGGCACCCATTTCGATGATCAGATACCTGGTGTCGTAATCGGCGCTGAAGACGGTCAGCGGAACGCCCACCTCGCCGTTGTAGGACCCGATCGGGGCAACAGTGGGGGCATGCTCCCTGAGGATGCCTGCCAGCAGGTCCTTGGTGGTGGTCTTACCGGCCGAGCCGGTGATGCCGATCACCGTCAGCGGCGAATGGGCGCGCAATCTTTCCACCACGGCGGCAGCGAGCCGGCCCATGGCCAGCACCACATCGTCGACGACGACGGCGGGGTACTCGCCAGCACCAGCGGCGTCCTCATTCGCTACCGGGTGTTCCAGCAGTGCCAGCACAGCCCCATTACGGAAGGCCTGCGGCACGAACTGGTGACCGTCAGCGTTTGCACCGGGCTTGGCGACGAACAGGCCACCGGCCTGTACCTCGCGGGAATCCACGGTGACGGAGCTAACGGTCTGGGTCTGCCGTGCTGCGGCAGTGGGGGTCAACTGACCCTTGGTGATTGCCGCGATTTCGGCTGCGCTTAGTTCAATCATGACGGTCTAGGATTCTATCCTGTGGCTGGGGTGGACAGAGAATCCGTAGCGTGTCAACGCCCGGGCCAGTTCCACCCGGTCGTCGAGCGGCAGGTTGACTCCCTTGACTTCCTGCCAGACCTCGTGGCCCCGCCCAGCAATCAGGACCGTATCAGCAGCGGTGGCCATTGCCACTGCGCGGTCGATCGCCTCGGCACGGGGATAAATTTCGAGTACCTCGCACGGGCGTTCGGCAGCGTCACGGGCCCTCAGCGCCCCCTCCAGGACACCCTGCCTGATCACGGCCTCGTCTTCATCGTGGGGGTCGTCGTCGGTGACAATCACCACGTCGGCCAGCTGCGCGGCGGTGGCCCCCATGAGTGGACGTTTGGTCTGGTCCCGCTGTCCGGTGGCGCCGAACACCACAATCAGCTTCGCCTCCGGGGCGGGAGGCCTGACCGATTCCAGGGTGCGGGCCAGAGCATCAGGGTTGTGGGCGAAATCGACTATTGCTGCCGGGTGGTCGCCGATGAGCTGCATGCGTCCTGGTACTGCTGCCGAGAACGGATCGGCGCTGTCCGCGGCGCGCTGCACGTCGTCTGCGGCCACCCCTGAGGCGAGCACCATTACCGTCGCCAGTGCGGCGTTCGAGATATTGAAGGTACCCGGCAGGCCCGAGTGCAGCGTGAGTTCTTCCCCCGCTGGTCCGTGCAGCGAGAATCGGTGGCCGAGCCCGTGTTTGACCACATTACGAACCTGCCAGTCGGCGGTGCCGGGTGGTGTCCCGCCGCCGTTCGTGTTGCCGTCGTTCGTGTGGCCGTCGTTCGTGTGGCCGCCGTTCGTGTGGCCGTCGTTCGTCTGGGCGTCGTCGTCCTGGGTGACGCTCGTGCTGAGGGTGACGACGTCGGCCCCGGCCACCTCGGCCATTTTCAGGCCCCACGGGTCGTCGATAATGATGACCGCGCGGCTCGTCCGTTCCCGCCCGAAGAGCTCAGCCTTGACCGCAAAGTACTCCTCCATGGTGCCGTGCAGGTCGAGGTGGTCCTGGGTCAGGTTGGTGAACCCGGCCACGTCGAAGTGGACGCTGTCCACCCGACGGTACTCAATCGCGTGGGAAGACACCTCCATGGCGGCGGTTTCGATCCCCCGTTCACGCATCAACCCGAGGATGCCATGTACCTGCGGCGATTCGGGGGTGGTGAGAGCGCTGGCGATTGGTTGGCCGCCGGCATGGATCTCAATGGTTCCCATCAACCCGGTGGTCCGACCCAGCCCCGCCAGCAACGCATTGATGAAGTAGGTGGTGGTGGTTTTGCCGTTGGTGCCGGTGACGCCGAACAGGGCGGGCCGGCTCGTTTCGGCCGGCTGACTGTTGAAGATGGTCGCCGACAGTGGACCAACGAGTTCCCTGAGGCGGGCAGCTCTGAACAGGGGAACGGTGCCGACCAGTTCGGCTGCGGCTGCGGCGGCTTCCACCCCTGCCTCGTCGGTCAGGACGGCGACGGCGCCAGAGCGCAGAGCGGCGGCGGCGAACGATGCACCGTGTCTGCCTGAACCGGGTAGGGCTATGTACAGATCCCCGGCCCTGATCATTCTGGAATCAATCGCCACCCCGGTCACACGGACGTGGGCGGCGGCGTCGTCGTACCCGGGAACCGGTTCGACAGTCGGCAACCCGGCTGGAAGGTCGCTGAATGCCTGTGCCAGCGGGACCGGAGCCACTACTGCTGGACGCATCCCGGCATCGGGTTGCGCGGCGGAATCTTCAATTGTTGGCACGTGTGTTGCTCCGGGTCAGTACTCGATGGGGTAGGTCTCGGGCTTGCCGGTGGATGGTGCGACGTTCCTGGCGTTGAGCACCTGTTCCATTACCTTTTGGAATGACTCCCCCGGTATCAGATAATACAGATCGCCCTGCGGCCGCTGCAGCGTCACCACCACGACGTACTCCGGGTCATCCATTGGCGCCATGCCAGCGTAGGTGAGGGTGTACCCGTCGTAGCCGCCGGTAGCGCTTGGCGCTTCGGCCGTGCCCGTCTTGGATCCCACGCGGTATTCGTCCAGCGCACCCGAAGCACCTGAGCCATCAACGGTCACGGTTTCGAGCATCTTCTGTAGCTGGCCTGAGGTTTCAGTGGAGACCACTTCGACGCCCTCGTCCTGGGGCACCTTGTGCTCGGTTCCGTCGGGGTCAATGTAGGCATCGATCAACCGTGGTTTCAGCCGGACGCCGTCGTTGGCGATTGTCTGGTAGACCATCGCGGTGTGCAGCGCAGTCTGCGCGAGGCCCTGCCCGAACAGCACCGTGTACTGCTGGCGGTCGTCCCACTCTTCCGGCTGGGCGAGGATACCGCTGGTCTCACCGTTCAAACCGACATCGAGGGGCTGCCCGATCCCAAACTTGGTGAGCCAGTCGTAGCGCTGTTGCTTGCTGAGCTGCTCACCAATCATCACCGTTCCGGTGTTCATGGACTTGGCGAAGATTCCGGCGGCGGTGCGCTGCTCCTCGCCATGCTCGAAAGCATCCTTGAACGTCTGGTTGTCCACGGTGTAGGTGTTTGGCAACAGGAATTCGCTGGTCGGTTCAATGATTCCCTCCTCCAGCCCTGCTGCCATGGTGATCAGCTTGGTGGTGGAGCCGGGCTCGAAGGATGAGGTGACCGAGAGGGGTTTACGAAATTCGGGTTCAGTGGCTCCCGGGTTATTCGGGTCCATGGTGGTGGACTCGGCCATCGCGACAATGCCGCCGGTATCCGCTTCGACGACCACGATGTTGCCCCACTGGGCGTCGTACTCCTCCACCTGGGAGGCGATGGTCTGCTGGGCAAACCACTGGAGATCCTGGTCGATGGTCAGCTTGACTGACTGTCCGTCCTTGGCCGGCACATCCTCGTTGGTGGCGTAGGGAATCCGGATGCCGTCACCGCCGATCTCAAAGGTGCGGCTACCTGCTTCGCCAGTGAGCCGGTCGTCCTGGGTGAGCTCGAGGCCCTCATTCTGCTCGCCAACGAACCCGACGATTGATCCGGCGACCGGCCCGGAGGGGTAGGTGCGAAGGCTGACCGGGTCGGCGTAGACACCAGGCATCCGCACGGCCAATGCGGCGTTCTTGACCTCAGGGGTGACTTCCTGGGCGACATACCCGAACTTTTTGTCCCCGATGATTGCCGCCTCGAGGGTGTCCGCATCCTGGCCGAGGATCGTCGAGAGCTCGGCAAAACCCTCATCCATGGTGAGCTCCTCGCGGTCCCCCTCATCGTTGATCCGGGCGAAGGTGTCGCCTTCGGCGAGGGTCTGATCCACCACGATGTCGAAGCGCTCCACGCTGCGGGCCAGGTAATTTCCCTTGCTGTCGAGAATATCGCCGCGCATTGGCTGCACCGGGAACGATTCGAGCCGCTTATTGAGTCCGGCCTGCGCCATGCCGCCGAGGTCGAGCGCCTGCACCTGAAATAACCGGACCCCCAGCACCAGCAGGAGGATCAGGACGAAGGCCAGACCTACGCGTAGCCTTTTCGCGCCGAGAGCCACCCGGAATTTGTCGTGCTCAGTTGCTGTAGCCACTTCAATATCCTTCGGTGTCTTTCGGGTGATCGTCGATCGTGTGCGTTACCCGCCGGTGCCTTGCTGTGGTGCTGGAATTGATCCGCCGTTAAGCTCGATTGCCTGCGGCTGCTCGGCGGGGGGTGCGGGCTCTGCCTCGGCCGCCGGTGTTGCAGCGGCTGGTGCGTCGGCTGCAGACGCTGCAGCTTCCTCCCTTGGAGGGGCCTCGACAGCAACCGCGACGCCAGCCGTGGACACCTCGGGGGCGGCGATGAGCGCCAATGGCTCGCCGCCCTCCTTCGCAGCCTCGGGACTACCTGCAATTTTCATCGAATCTACATCAATGGAGCCGAATCCAGGGGAGGCGACCATGCCGAGTTCCCGGGCTTCCGCAGCGAGGTTCTGTGGCGCATTGAGGTCTTCCATTTGCTGGGTGAGCGCCTGGTTCTCCTGATTCAGGGCGATCTGCTGGTTACGCAGTTCCACAAGTTCATACTGGCTACTGGAGACCGAGATATTGAGCATCAGAACCGTCACCAGAGCGCCGACCAGGGCGATCATGCTGAACACCGCGAAGGGGATCCGACGCCGGGCCGGTCCGGCTGGCACCAGCGAGAGCGGCGTCCGGACCTGCTGGGAGGATCCGCTTCCCGTTTCGGGGGTAGCCAGCGGCGCGTAGGATTCAGCGAGTTGCTGGCTCATGATGCATTCCTGTCTTTGGTGCTTCGAGTGTTCTTGATTCGTTCTACTGCGCGCAGCTTTGCCGATGCCGCCCGCGGGTTTTCTTCAATTTCCTGCTCGGTCGGGGCTTCGGTGCCCTTGGTCAGCGACTTGAGGTAGGGCTTGTGCTCCTCGAGTTCCACCGGAAATCCGACTGGGGCTGAGGAGCGGGTACCGGCGGTGAAGGCAGCCTTGACGATCTTGTCCTCGAGCGAGTGGTAGGACATGGCCACCGCCCGCCCGCCGAGAATCAGTGAGTCGACGGCGGCGGGAATTGCCCGTTCGAGCACGGTCAGCTCCTCGTTGACTTCGATCCGGAGCGCCTGGAAGGTCCGTTTGGCCGGGTGTCCCCCGGTCCGTGCCGCCCCTGCGGGGACCACGGCGCGGATGACGTCGACCAGTTGGCCTGTCGAGGTGAAGGGGGTGTCACGGCGGGCGGCGACAATGGCCGATGAGATCCGGCCAGCGAACTTCTCCTCACCCCAGGCACGAATAATGCGGAGCAGGTCCGTCTCGGAGTACCCGTTGACGACGTCTGCTGCGGTCTGCCCAACGCTGGTATCCATCCGCATGTCCAGTGGCGCGTCATAGGAGTAGGCGAATCCCCGGTCACGTTCGTCCAGTTGGAGGGAGGACACTCCCAGGTCGAAGAGCACTCCGTCAACAGCGTCGATGCCCAGATCCTCAAGGACCTCGGGAAGCTCGTCATACACCGCGTGGACCAGATCGGTTCGCCCCGAGAAGGCTGCGAGCCGTTCACCGGCCAGGGCAAGTGCCTGCAGATCGCGGTCAATCCCGACCAGGTGTACCTGCGGAAACCGTGCCAGCAGGGATTCGGAGTGCCCGCCCATGCCCAGCGTGGCATCGACGACCACCGGCGTACGGCCGGCAGCTACCGCGGCGAGGAGGGCTGGTTCGAGGAGCGAGATGCAGCGTTCACGCAGTACCGGTACGTGCCGTTCACCGGTAGGGCGATCGTCGCTCATCCATTCGCTCCTTCCTCAGTGTTGCCTGCTTGGTTGTCTGTACAACACGTTTCTTGAGCCAGATCCCCATCCGACCAGGCGCGGTGCCCGCCTGGCTCCGGGGAAGGTGAGCCAGGTGGAACGTACGCCGGGCGGCTGGAGATCTCGTCCAAGAAGCCGTCCTGCATTTCGTGCGGTACTGCGTGGTGATGTGCGGTACTAGAAGAGACCCGGGAGAGCGTCCTCGTCGGTTTCGGAGAACGTGTTCTCCTGCTCCGCCAGATAGTTGTTCCAGGCCGTGGCGTCCCAGATCTCAGCACGGCTGCCCGCGCCAATCACTGCAAGTTCCCGGTCCAGTCCCGCATAGGTCCGAAGCGCCTGAGGAATGGTGATTCGTCCCTGTTTGTCGGGGACCTCATCTGAGGCCCCTGACAAAAACACCCTGCTGTAATCACGGGATTGCCGTGACGACAGCGGTGCTGTCCGCATCTGTTCGTGAAGCTGTTCAAACTCGCGCTGACTAAAAACGTAGATGCACCGTTCTTGCCCCCGGGTCAGCACCAATCCGTTGGATAGTTCCTCCCGGAACTTCGCTGGAAGGATCAACCTGCCCTTTTCATCGAGACGTGGCAGATGGGTTCCGAGGAACATCTGCCACCGCCCATCCAATCCGGAAAGCACCTCGCGGCACCACTACGCTCTTATAACCACCACTTTACTCCACATCCCTCCCCCGTCAATCCATTTAGGGGTTCCGACGCGATGAATTTCCTGGCAGTTCCCTGTATCGGCGGGACTGGAGCGCGGTGGTGGGAAGTGGAGGGATTTGAGCCGCCACAGCACACCCGGTCCTGACGATCCGGCCTCAGGGCGAGAAAAACGCCCGTTAAACGCCGATAGACCCGACTATGCGGGTCTATCGGCCAAGCAAATGATTGGGATTTACGCCAAGTGGATGAAAGTGGAGGGCGCTGGCGGCCGACCGATTGGCAACGTTAGGGCTGTTCGCGCTTGCGCTCGTCCCACTTCTCTTCGAGGGTGCTCAGAAAGCCTCCACTACGATTGACGGGCGCCGTTTTAATTCCCTGGGGCATTGGCGCTGATTCGGAGCCCTTGCCCCGGCTGGTGGCGTAATACACTCCAGCTCCCATGACCAGGAATCCTGCGACGCCCACCAGAATAATCTGGTTCGCTACGCCCAGCAGCAGAATCAAAATGCCTGCGACCGTCATCAACGCGCCGATGACGATCCTGCGCGTTGAAATCGTCCGCTGGGGGCTCGACGCCATCGAGCTGGCAAACTTTGGGTCGTCGGCGTGAAGCTGCTGCTCCAGCTGATCAAGCAGCCTCTGTTCGTGTTCCGAGAGTGCCATCACTGCCTCCATACTGATAATTAATCCTGGTCCCTCACCTCAACTAACGAGTACCTGATCAATCCGGTTCCCTACGACGGCATCGTCGCTGAGAGTGTTCCAAATTGACCGGCGTAGCTTGTTGATGTTGGCCTGTGCTCTAAGGATAGAGCGCAATGCCCACAAGGGAAAGTCGCAGCCCTGTCGGGTGAAAATCGGGGCTGCCAGCGTCCTTCAGGGAGGCGTTCAGGGAGCCGTATCGGTCGGTTTTCGAAACAGCTGGGCTGGCTGAATAGCCGACTTACCGAACTTCCGATTGACCTCATCGAGAGCCGACTCGGCGAGCCGCCAGTTCTCGTCCCGTCGGTCGATGGTGAGCTGATGCCCCAGTCCCGACGATGGCTCCAGCTGGTCCGCCCGCACTCCCACCAGCCGGACGCTCATGGGACGCTCCCCCAGAGCTGCCAGCAGCGATATCGCTGCCGCATAGATGGCATTCGCGCTGTCAGTAGGTTCGCTTAGCCTTTTGGTCCGCGTCAGCGTCGAGAAATCCGCGTAGCGCAGTTTGATTGCGACTCCGCCGCACTGAAGATGGGCTGATCGAAGCCTCGCCGCCGTCCGATGAGACAACCGAAGCATTTCGGTATGCAAGGTGGGATCGTCGCTGACGTCGGCAGCAAATGTCTCTTCGGCACCGATGGTCTTCTCCTGGCGGGTCACCGTCACGGTGCGCGGATCCCGACCCCAGGCGAGATCATGGACGTGCTGCCCGGAAACACCTAACAGCTTGCGCAGGGAAGATAGTGGGGTGTGCGCGAGGTCCTCCACGGAGCGGATCCCCAGCCGCGCCAGTACTTCCTGCGTTTTGGCGCCAACACCCCAGAGCGCTGACACGGGAAGGGTGTGCAGGTACGCCACAGTCTCCTCCCCCGGGATGACCAGCAGACCGTTGGGCTTCGAACGGGTCGAAGCAATCTTGGCAACAAATTTGGTGGTCGCAGCCCCCACACTCGCCGTAATTCCAAGCTCCCGGCGAATCGTTGTTCGAATCAGCTCACCAATTTCGCGCGGCCCACCGAGCCGACGCATCGACCCCGCAATGTCCAGGAAGGCTTCGTCGACGCTGAGCTGTTCCACCAAGGGAGTGATGGTTCCAAAGATCGACATCACACCATGTGAGACTGCCGAATACTTCTCATGATGGGGTTCAAGCACCACCCCCTGCGGACATAACCGCATGGCGGCCGACATCGGCATAGCCGAGCGGACTCCGAACCGCCGCGCCTCATAAGATGCTGACAGGACCACCGACCGGCCGCTGGGCGAACCGACAATCACCGGTGTGCCCACGAGGTCCGGACGGTCCAGTAATTCGACAGCCACATAGAAGGCGTCCATGTCCACATGAAGGATGGTGCACTCTGCATCTGGGAGGTTAGTCCTGGGCCCGGCTGTCACAGTCCAATCGTAGCCAGTCAGTAGGATGGAATAACCCACAGACTAACCGGCCGGCGGAATGCCCGGCGCACCCCCACGCGGAAACCTATCCGCACACTGAGGAGAGCCAATGACCGACCGGACCCCCTTCGTCGAGGACGCCTCAGTCGCTCAGCTAATCGCTGATGAGCAGTCCACGTACCGCGCCGAGGTGACTAGAGGCCTTGGCCTCTTCCTCACGCGCCAACAGGCAATCCTCGGGGATATTGCCGATGATGCGCTGGAGCTGACTGCTGCTATTGGCCGACTGACTTCGGGTGGCAAGAGGCTACGCGCTTCACTCTGCTATTGGGGATTTCGAGGGGCCGGAGGATCCTCGGATGCACGCGAACCGGTTTTGGCCGGCGTCGCGCTTGAACTCTTCCAGGCGGCCGCGCTGATTCACGACGATGTGATTGACCGCTCCGATACCCGACGCGGCTCCCCCAGCGTGCACCGGCAGTTCGGAACGCTCCACGAGCGAAACCGCTGGCATTTAAGTTCGGACCGGTTTGGAGTATCTGCAGCTGTGCTGACCGGCGATATGTGCCTCTCCTTCAGCGAGGAACAGTTCTCGGATATCGGCCCTGGTGCGGCGTCGGGCACTGCGGCCCGGTCAATCTTCAACCGGATGCGCACCGAGGTGATGGCTGGCCAGTACCTGGACCTACTGGAAGAAGCGGTGGGGCCGGACCGGACGCCGGACGATGCCGCCGCGCGGGCACTGCGGATTGTCAGGTATAAATCTGCCAAGTATTCGATCGAGCACCCGCTTGGCCTTGGCGGCGCCCTGGGTGGTGCCGGCGCAGCACAGTTGGCTGGCTACTCGGCCTTCTCACTTCCGCTGGGTGAAGCCTTCCAGCTTCGGGACGACGTCCTTGGAGTGTTCGGCGACCCAGCTGTCACGGGGAAACCCGCTGGGGACGATCTGAGGGAGGGGAAACGGACCCTACTCATCGCCAAGGCGCTTCAGAACGGGAGTCCGCGGGACCAGGAACTGATCAACAGCACCCTGGGCCAGGCGGATCTCGACGACGATGGGGTGTCACGACTGCGCGACGTCATTGCCTCTTCGGGAGCGCTGGTCGCGGTCGAGTCGCTGATTGCCGAACATTCAGAATCGGCAGCCCAGGCGCTAGAACGCCTGGAACTGGATGCGGTGTGCCGGTCGGCCCTTGCCGGGTTGGCAACCGCTGCGGTGAGCCGGTCAGCTTAGGCGGTAAACCCGGGCGATGACGCGTCCTGGCTTACCAAGCGGCGGCCTGGGCCCGTCGGCGAATTTCGGTTTTGCGGCCTTCGCGCAGCGCGTCGATAGGTCGTCCGGGCAGTGACTCGTCGGGGGTGAACAACCACCTGACAATATCCTCGTCGCTGAACCCGGAATCAGCGAGGACGATGATCGTCCCCTTGAGACTGTCAACTACTGCACCCTCGAAGATGAACTCCGCGGGGACGCTCCTGACGTTTCGTTCGGTGCTGCGGAGCGCGATTAGCGATTTCTCATCGAGCAGGCCGTGGACCTTGGTGATGGGCACATCCAACTCAAGTGCCACCTCCGGAAGGTTCAGCCAGGCGGGCACGAGTTCTTCGAGTTCATTCACCCCCTAAGGGTGCCAGATGTGAGGGCATCCCTCCACTTCTTGATCCGACACGCCGATGATCAAGTAACGGGTTTGAACGGAACTATTGTGCTAGGTGACATTTAGTGTAGATTCTCATGAGTCACACCAGTAACACTAACAACATCAGACTCTCGCGCACCATCAGATGTTTTTGAAAGAGGTCCCCGACGGGCATGCCCGTCGGGTCTCCATTCGGCCATCGGCGCGGCCCGTACCGTTGACCATAGATGAGGATTTTGACCATGACTGCCCAGCGCTCATCATCGCCGCTGTTTAAAACCCGGGCCCAGGCCCCAGGTACCCGCATTCCCAACCGTTTCAATGTGGCGGTATCCACTGCCGCCATCCCCGCTGTACTGCTCTCCGCCGTCGCACTCGCGCAGCCAGCCGCTGCCGCACCCGTGACTGTGAGCTCACAGCAGGTTCCCCGCCTCGCCCCTGCCGTGACCGCTCCTGCGGGCCTCACCATCCCGGCGAGCACTATTGCGACCCGCATCCCGACCTTCCTGGCTCCGGCCCAGAGCGCCCCGAAGACCTACACCGTGCAGGCCGGCGATACCATCAGCGGGATCGCACTGAAGCTCGGCCTGGAAACCGGTGCCGTCCTCAAAGCCAATGGTCTGGGTGCAAGCTCGATCATCTACCCGGGTCAGAAGATCAAGCTCACTGGCGCATCCTCCAGCACGCCCGCTGCCAAGCCGGCAAACGACACGAAGCCGTCCTCCGGCTCTTCCTACACAGTGAAGGCCGGTGACACGCTGAGTGCCATCGCTGCCAACCACGGTGTCAGCCTGGGCACCGTGCTGGAAGCCAATTCCCTGTCGATGTCATCAATCATTCACCCGGGCCAGAAGATCAAGCTGGGCGGTTCCGCTGAGGTTTCGGTTGCATCAACCGAAATCGCGCCAGCAGCGCCGCAGCCCGCCAAGCCTGCCGCCAACGGCGGCAAGTACACGATCAAGGGTGGTGACACCCTGGGCGCCATCGCTGCCAAGCACAACGTCAGTCTTCGCGATCTGCTCTCAGCCAATGCCCTCAGCGCCACCACCATAATCCACCCCGGCGCCAAGCTGACCATCCCAGGCAAATCGGCGCCGACGGCGGAAGCAGCACCGGCTGCCGAGACCGATACGCCAGCAGATCTGGTCCCGTCCACCTTCCTGCACTACACCTACCCGCAGCACGTGGTATCCGAAGCAAACCGCAACAAGCACCTGCTCAACTCCCTGCCGGTCCCCGGCAACGAAGCCATGAAGACCATCGTTGCTGACACTGCACGTTCCATGGGCGTCGACCCGAGCCTCGCCCTGGCCGTGTCCTTCCAGGAGTCGGGCTTCAACCAGCGTGCGGTTTCGCCTGCCAACGCCATTGGTGCCATGCAGGTCATCCCGATGTCCGGTGAATGGGCCTCCGACCTTGTGGGACGCAAACTGAACCTGCTGGACCCCTACGACAACGCGACCGCCGGCGTAGCGATCCTGAAGTCGCTGATTCGCACCAGCGCCAGCCTTGAGGAAGCCATCGCTTCCTACTACCAGGGCCAGTACTCGGTGACTACCCACGGGATGTTCAGCGACACGAAGAACTATGTTGCCGCCATCAATGCCCACCAGGCGAACTTCCGGTAGCAACGCCATCGGACGGCCGTGAATCGGGGTGGAATCGGGTGTCGGTTCCACCCCGTTCCATGTGTGCACTTAGGATCGAAGGGTGCAGGGACGGCAGAATGACCCACTGGTTGGCTCAGTAGTAGACGGGCGATATCTCGTTTTGTCGCGCCTTGCCAGAGGCGGCATGTCGACCGTCTACCGGGCCACCGACCAGCGGCTCGATCGCGATGTGGCCCTCAAAATCCTCTATCCCCATCTCGCTGAAGACTCGAGCTTCCTCGATCGCTTTGAACGCGAGGCAAAGTCCGCCGCACGCCTGTCCCACCCGCACGTGGTCGGTGTCCTGGACCAGGGCGTCGAAGACTCCCCTGACCGCTCGCTGGCCTACCTGGTGATGGAATATGTGCCGGGGAAAACCCTCAGGGACCTGCTACGGGAAAAAGGCAGGCTCACCCCACGGCTGGCTCTGGCCATGATGGACCCTGTGGTGGAAGGGCTTGGCGCCGCACACGACGTCGGGTTGGTCCACCGGGACGTCAAACCGGAAAACGTTCTTCTCGCGAGCAACGGCCGGATCAAAATCGCTGACTTTGGCCTGGCGCGGGCCGTTTCCACCACCACCAACACCGGCACCCTGATCGGGACGGTGGCCTATCTGTCCCCTGAATTGGTCACCGGCGGGGGCGCCGACGCCCGGAGCGACATTTATTCTGCGGGTATTGTCCTCTTTGAGCTGCTGACGGGGAAGCAACCATATACCGGGGATGTCCCGATCCGGGTAGCGCTCCAACATGCCAACTCGACCGTCCCGGCGCCGTCGAGCTTAGTCCCGGGTCTCGCGTCGGACATTGACGAGCTGGTGCAGTGGTGCACGGCTGTGGACCCTGAGGACCGACCGATCGACGGGAACGCCCTGCTGGGTGAACTACGACATATCCGGACCACCCTCACTGACGAGGAACTGGATTTCGAATTGCCGGTGGGCTCTGATCACGCCGCAGCAGCAGACCAGACCGGTGCCACCCCGCCGGTGCCGGGTGGCACTGAAGTCATCGGGACAGTGGCGGGCGCTTCGGCCACGGAAATCATTCACTCTCCCCGCGGACCCCGCGCCACCGAGGTGATCCGCGCCGACCAGTCCCTGACCTCGGTCATCCCCCACGACGTTCAGCACACCAGAGCCATCCGGATCCCGGAGACCCAAGCTGAATCACTTCCCGAGTCGGATCAGAGAACCGACAAACAGGCCCGACGGGAGTTCAAGGTCTACCAAAAGCAGCAGGCCAAGGCCGCCCTGCGGCCCGAGAAAGCGCTGCGCCCCGGCAACCGTGGACGCCGCAACGCTATCTGGGTGGTACTGCTTCTGCTCCTCGCTGGGCTCGCCGCGGGCCTGGGCTGGTTTTTCGGGGTGGGGCCCGGTGCACTGGCAACAGTGCCCGATGTCGTCAACCGTTCGGTGGACCAGGCCGAGTTGTTGCTGGCACAAAACGGCTTCGACGCCCCACGTTCGGAAGAAGAGTTTCACGACGAAGTGGCATCGGGGTTGGTGATCCGCAGCGAACCGGCGGCGCAAACCGAGATCCGCCGTTACCAGTCAGTCGAGCTGTTCGTGTCGAAAGGCCCCGAACTGTTCGAGGTGCCGAATGTTGTTGACCGGGGTGAGGCTGCCGCCGCAGAACAACTGGCCGGCAGCGAGCTGGCAGTCGGTGAGATTACCCGGGAGTTCAACGCCGACGTCGAGGACGGACTGGTCATTAGCCAGGAGCCCGCCGCCGGTGATCAGACTCCGCGTGGCACCGCCGTGAACCTTGTCGTGTCCCAGGGCCCTGAACCTATTGAGGTTCCGGTGGTGACCGGGCAGCCGCGCGCCGACGCCGTTGCCGCCATCGAGGCCGCCGGCCTGGTGGCAGCGGTGGCCCCCGACGGCGAGAACAATCGAGACATACCCGAGGGCGCCGTCGTCGGGCAGAGCCCTTCCGGGGGGCAGCTGACCCGTGGGGAGACGGTGACCCTGACCCTGTCCCTGGGGCCCCGCCTGGTTGAGGTGCCCAACGTGTTCTCCCAGCGGGAAGAGGCAGCCGTGGCCGAACTTGAAGCGGCCGGATTCGTTGTTGTAGTGGACTATACGTTCGGCGGTTCGGTTCTCGGTCTGGTCGCAGGGCAGGATCTGACCGGCGAGCAGCCGGAAGGCTCCACCGTCACGATCACCGTCACGTAGCAAGGATCCACCAGGGTTTAGACACAACAGAGGCGAAGCGTTTCCGCTTCGCCTCTGTTGTACTTCGAACCTTCGGTGTTCGAACCTTCGGTGTTTGAACCTGCGGTGTTTGAACCTGTGGGCCCGGCTTGCCTAGCGCTTGGAGAGTGCTCCTGCGACCAGGAAAGCCATCTCCAGGGACTGCATGTGGTTCAGGCGTGGGTCGCAGACCGACTCGTAGCGTTCCAGGAATGCTTCCTGGTCTACGGGGTCGGCGCCGCCCAGGCACTCGGCGACGTCGTCGCCAGTCATCTCGACGTGGAGGCCGCCCGGGAAGGTGCCCAGCGAATTGTGCACCTCGAAGAAACCGCGAACCTCGTCCATGACGTCGTCGAAGTTGCGGGTCTTGTAGCCGTTCGGCGACGTCACCGTGTTGCCATGCATCGGGTCGGATACCCAGAGGACCTGCGCGCCGGAGTCGGTGACTTTCTCGACCAGCCGGGGCAGCTTCTCACGAATGTTGCCGGCACCCATGCGCGTAATGAAGGTCAGGCGACCTGGCTCGCGATTGGGATCCAGTTTATCGATCAGTGCCAGGGCATCGTCGGGTGAGGTGTTCGGACCGAGCTTTACGCCGATCGGGTTCCGAACCCGCGACAGGAAGTCGATGTGGGCGCTGTCGATGTCACGGGTACGCTCCCCGATCCACAGGAAGTGGGCCGAGGTGTCATACGGGAGCCCGGTGCGTGAGTCGGTCCGCGTCAGCGCCCGCTCGTAGTCGAGCAGGAGCGCTTCATGGCTGGCGAAGAACTCGACCCTCTTCAGTGCCTCGAAGTCGGTGCCGCAGGCATCCATGAACCGGACCGCGCGGTCGATTTCACCGGCCAACGACTCGTAGCGAGAATGGGCTGGGTTGGCGGTGAAACCCTTGTTCCAGTGGTGGACCAGGCGTAGATCCGCAAAACCGCCCTGGGTGAAGGCACGGATCAGGTTAAGTGTGGAAGCGGACGTGTGGTACGCCTTGACCATGCGGGAAGCATCATGCCCACGCGACTCAGGGGTGAACTCGTAGCCGTTGACCATGTCGCCGCGGTACGCCGGAAGCGTCACGCCTTCGCGGGTCTCATCGTTGGATGAACGTGGCTTGGCGAACTGCCCAGCCATCCGGCCCATCTTGATCACCGGCAGTGATGCACCGTAAGTCAGGACCACTGCCATCTGCAGAATGGTGCGCACACGGGCGCTGATCCGATCTGCGGTTGCGCCCTCGAAGGTTTCGGCGCAGTCACCGCCCTGCAGCAAGAATGCCTTGCCCTGGGCAGCGGCGGCCAGGCGGTCACGCAGCACGTCGACCTCGCCGGCGAAGACCAGTGGAGGAAGGGTGGAAAGTTCTTTGACGGAGGCCGAATACACGCTGGGGTCCTGCCAGGTGGGCTGCTGCGAAATGGGCAGCTGGCGCCAGTTGTCAAGCATCGCGCTTGCCTGCGGGCTGCTCTGCCCTGCTGGAGGAACGGTGGTTTCGGTGGGTGCGAAGATATCAGTCACCGGTTAAGCCTAATGGGTCTACATCCCCGCCGCTGCCGGGACCGTCACGCAGCGGAGCAGCACGTCACATTGTGCCGGGCGCCACGCTTCCTGACCCAGCAGCCGGACTACCGTTTCCGGCTCAGCCAGACCGGCAATTTGATACTGGTGAGCCTGCTGCGCAAAGACTTCTGGTTGGTGTCCTGCTCCGCGGCTGTCGGGGCGGCGGAGGCGGATTTGCCGTGCGCCTTCTTCTCGGAGCTCTTCGCGGCCGCAAGCTTTTCTTTCACACTGCTCGCGTACACGTCCACATACTCCTGGCCGGAGAGTCGCATCAGTTCGTACATGATCTCGTCGGTCACGGACCGCTGAACAAAACGATCCTCGGCGAGACCTTCGTACCGGGAAAAATCGAGAGGTTCGCCGACGATGATGCCGATCCTGCGAATGTTGGGGATTCGCCGGCCAATAGGTTGTACCTTGTCCGTGCCGATCATCGCTACCGGTATCACCGGCACCCCGGTGGCGAGCACCAGTTTGGCCACGCCGGTCTTTCCTCGATACAGCCGGCCGTCGGGACTGCGCGTTCCTTCGGGATAGATACCCAGGATCCCGCCATTGTTCAGCACCGCTTCACCCGCGCTCAGCGAACTCGACGAAGCAGCACCGCCTGAGCGGTCCATCGGCAGCTGGTTCGAGAGTCTGAAGAACATCGCGGTGAGCTTTCCCTTGATGCCCTTACCCGTGAAGTACTCGGACTTGGCCAGGAAGATCACCGGCCGGGGCACTGCGATCGGAAGGAAAATCGAGTCTGAGAAGGAGAGGTGGTTACTGACCAGCACCGCCGGACCATCCAGTGGGACGTTGTCCATTCCCTTCACCCAGGGCCGGAAGAGGAGACCCAGAATCGGACCTACGATGATCCGCTTCATGAACCAATAAAACACGCTGACAGCCTTCCTCGACCCGAGCGGGATCACGGCGGATTACCCCACAGTCGATCGCGCTTTTCCTTGAGAGACTACTCTAAGGAACGGATTCGCTGGTAAGGCATTGGTGGCAGGTGGCACGATGGGGCTATGACATCCAGCGCGGGTCCCGTCGCCTTCTCTTCCGACGGTTTCGGGGAGGCGTCGCGCATCGGCATCCTCCTGAGTCACGGTTTCACCGGTTCTCCGGTTAGCCTGCTCGATTGGGCCCAGTATCTAGCCGATCAGGGGTACGCAGTGCGGCTCCCTCTGCTCGACGGCCATGGCACCACCTGGCAGGAACTTGCCCGCACCCCTTGGCAGCGCTGGTACGCCAGCTATGAGACGAGTTACCGGGAGTTGGCACAGTCAACCGAGAAGATCGTCGTCGCCGGCCTGTCAATGGGCGGGACCCTTGCACTGCGGTTGGCGGCCCTGCAGCCGGTGGCCGGCGTCGTCGTCGTCAATCCTGGTCTCACCATCGCCGATCCGCGCGCACGTTACGCCGGGGTGCTGAAGTTTGTGATGCGATCGGTGCCAGCCATCGCCAACAACATCAAGAAGGAAGGGCTCGACGAGGGCGCGTACGCGCGGACCCCCGTTGCTGCTGTCGCACAGCTCGGCCGACTATTCAGGGAGACGGTCAACCTGCTCCCGTCAGTGACCGCGCCCACGCTGGTTTTTCGCTCATCGGTGGACCCGATCGTGCCGGAAAGCAGCCTGGAGGTGCTGCAACAGCGGATTGGTAGCAAAGCTCTTGAGATTGTGCGTTTGGAGAACAGCTACCATGTTGCGACCATGGACCATGACGCGCAGTTGATTTTTGAACGGTCAGCGCAATTTATCCAGCACGTGACGGCAGGTAGCACCGCATGACATCCCGAGGTCAGGAACCCAACGAGTCCACTGACGATGCCGTGTGGCAGGATCTGGTGGCCCGGTTGGAGCAGACGCCCACCGCGCCGGAGGCTGCAGCCAGTTCGGCACCGGAACAGAACGTTGATGCGGGTTTGTCCGATCAGGACCGGATGCGGGCTCTGTTTGAGAATCAGCCCCGCCGCTCCCCCAGTGGTCCGCGGGACTATACCCCCGAGGAGCCCGACGACGACGAAGACGAGGGTTATCATCCGCCGGAGCCGCCGGCGCTGGGTACCGGGGAGCCGCTGCTGGTCCTCGCCTGGTTCGGCGCAGTGGGTGGACCGATCGCTTTGCTTTTACTCGCCATGTTCTGGCGCGCCGCCCCGCTCACGATGATGCTGGGGGTGCTGGCCATCTTCCTGGTGTCGGTGGCGTTCCTGATCCTGAGGCTCCCCAAGACCCGCGATCACGGAGACAACGGCGCCGAAGTATAGGTAGCTGCCGCGTTCCGTATGACCGAGCCGGAGTGGTCAGCCGGTGATGTGTACCGGGGTGGCCGAGTCGATCCTGGCTGGTTGAAGGCGGCTCCCGCCTCGTTGGGCGGCCGCACCGGCCAGTACTACCAGTGCAATGCCCGCCAGCTGCGGGACTCCCACGTGTTGTTGAAGAATTATCAGTCCCAGCAGCACTCCGAACGCAGGTTCCAGTGCCATCAGCGTTCCGAAGGCTGTAGGGGTCATCCGGCGTAGTGCGAGCATCTCCAGTGCGAAGGGCAGCACCGGGAGCAGCACGGCCAGGCCCAGCGCGGCGGCGAGGATGCCTGGCGTGATGTGGCCAATGGCTTGAGGGACCCCGACGACGGCCGCGGCAACCGCCGCGATTGGCACCGTCAGGGAGAGCGAGGCGATTCCGTTGAAACGGTCGCCGATGCGTTGAGTGAGAAGGATGTAGACGGCCCACCCCACGGCCGCCATCGCCGCGAAGCCGACTCCCGTCACATTGAAAGTCCCCTGCCAGGGTTCGGTCATGAGAATCACACCGATCAGGGCGAGACCCGGCCAGAGCAGCGCCCTCTTGCGGTGGCTTCGCAGAGCTGCCACGGTCAATGGTCCGAGAAACTCGATTGCGACGGCGGTGCCGAGGTGGATGTGCTCCAGTGCCGCGAGGAACCCGATGGTCATCAGACCCGTAGCCAGACCCAGACCGATAATGGTGGGCACGTCCTGGCGGCGGATCGAGCGAAGTGGTGGACGGACCAGAGCGATCAGGATGATTGCTCCCATGCTCAAGCGCAGCCATGCGGTTCCGCCCGGGCCGACAGCGCCAATCAGGTCCACCGACAGAGCAGAACCTAGCTGGACTGAGAACATCGCCGTTATCGCAAGCCCCCAGGGCGGGACGGGTGACGTTCTGGTCATGATTTGATCGGTTCGGGACGGATCAGCCGGCTGGCGGTCTGCACGTCGGGGCCGAGTTGGCTGAGGTGGGAGGCAAGCGCATCCGCTGCGAGTTGCAGAGCGTGGTCAGTCATCGGCTCAAGAGCATCCAGGATGAAAAGCGCGGTTTCGGTATTGTTTTTGAGCTGTGTCCGCCGCCCTTGCCGCCAGTTCCAGCGCCGGCACGTCACTCCTGTGTCATCCCTCCAGACCACTTCGCCAGGTTCCGGAAACTCGACCGTTTCCTCGCCCCCGGTCGCGGTGTCGAACGGTTCGGTTCCCCTGGCGAGGGTCAGGCGGGGTGGGCCAGCGTAACCGGTGAGATCCTCGCCACCCAAGGGGACCTGGTGGAGGACTGAGATGGCGTTGTAGATGTCGGTGAGTCGGTTGACGCGTGGGAGCCCGGTGGCTGACCTCCGCAGGAGGGCCTCCAGACTGTTGCGCGTTCGTTGCGGCTCGGCCCCGAAACCGCGATAGGTGTCCCGCCACGCAGCGACGTGTGCAAGTTGCTCAACCGGAGTAGTTTTGAGGAGCTCACGGGCGAAACCTTCAGTGTGACTGAGGAGGTCCTCGCTTGTCTGGTCGCTGGGCCCTGGCACCAGACCATCGGCGGCGATCAGCACAGCACGATAGTCCGGACGAAGCAAGAACACTTCCGGGTCAACGCGGCTGGATTCCACAACCTGGCGCAAGCTGCTCCGATCATTCATTGGTTGTTGCTTCTCGGTGGCTCAGCCCTACACCGGGCTCGAAAACTGCCATGGTGAACGTGGCCGGTTCCATGGTTACATTCGCGTACGAGTGGGCAACGTCCCCGGGAAACGACACGGCGTCCCCGGTTTCGAGCACTATTGTCTGCTCCCCCACCTGCACTGTGATCGAACCTTGCCGCACCTGGAGAAACTCTTTGGTTCCCTTGGAGTGTGGCTCGCTCTCGTGGCGGTCCCCCGGCACGAATGTCCAGTCCCAAAGTTCGACGACGTCGGGTGACTCGGAGCCTGCCACCAGCGTCCCCCTGCCACCGGCTTCGGAAGTCCAGAGGGCGGCACCTTCACCGCTGCGTGTAACTGTCACGGGCTTCGCCGATGGAGACTCAACCAGCGAAGGCAGCCCGATGCCGAGAGCGTCGCTCAACCTCAACAGTGTTCCTACACTCGGGTTGGTGGCACCCTGCTCCACATTGATCAGCATGCGACGACTCACGCCAGCAGCGTCTGCAAGCTGATCAAGAGTCAGGGATCGGGAGTGGCGCTCTTGTTTGATGCGGCTGCCAATTGCTGCCGCAAGCGCAGTGGGGTTACTTACCATAAGTGCAGCATACTGCACTTTGAGTGCAGTATGCATTATCAGTGCAGTATGCGTTGTCGAGCGCGACTGCTGTCTGGATGGGCGCCGCCTGTGGTCCGACGCTGCCTACGTCGCCGGAAGCACTCTAAGCAGTCAACGATAATCGGGGGCGCACTCTCAGAAGGGCGGGGGTATGTCGGGTGGTGGTGCTGGTGGTGGGTCTGGTCGGGTGAGGTAGGTTTCGCCGAGCGGTGAGATCGCGATGATGGTCCCGGGTTCGGGTTGTTGGTAGTGCCAGTAGCCTTCGGTTTTGAACATGTGGTGGCGTTTACACAGGGCCGCCAGGTTCCCGTAGCTGGTTTTGCCGCCTTGGGACCAGGGGGTGGTGTGGTCGAGTTCGCAGAACACCGCCAACCGGTTACATCCCGGATGCCGACAGGTTCCGTCCCGGACCCGGACCGCATCCTTTAGGTCCTGCGGGACCCGGTACGTGGTCGCATCGGCGCCGAGCCTGGCCCCGGTGAAGGGGTGGGTGAGGATTCTGGTGAACGATGGTGCGTGGCCGGCGAGCTGACGTGCGGTCTCCGGATCAATCGGCCCGTAGCCTTCCAATTCACCGGGAGCATCCCCACCGAGGAGAGTCATCACCGGGACTGTGACGAACACCTTCGCCTGCACACCCCAATACGTGCTGGCCTCCCCCGACTGACTAGCTGTTCCCGGCCAGCTCCGGTCAGCACCCGGGCCGGCCCCAGCGGCAGTATCAGGTTCGGTCCCAGCGGCAGCACCAGGGCCAGCTGGGCCAGCTGGGTCGGGTGCTTCACTCATGTGTCCGGTGGGTCCGGCGCTGGTGAGGACGTCAACGAGGACGTCGGCGCGTAACTGGGTGAGGGTCCTGGATTCGTCGGGGCCTTGCAGGTTACGGGCTGCGGTGTCGACGCGGTGGAAGATCCCGGCGGCTTGTTCGGTGGGCAGGAAGGCTTGGAGCCAGGCCATCCCGTCCTGCGCCGGGTCCAGATACACGCGCCGGTCCTGGAGCGCCTTCCGGTGCCGCAGGGTGATCGATTCTGGGTGGAAGATGTCACGTAACCGTTGGGCCTGGCGGTAAAACTTCGCCACCGTGGTCTTGCAGGCCAGACCGATGAGCTGGGCCTCGAATGCGGCCATCACGGCGGGAACGGTATCCGGGATACCGATCGCTTCCCCGACCACCGCCCACGCGTGACGGCGCGATAACCTGCCATTCTCCAACGCGGTCAGGGTGGCCCGGTAATCGCGGACCAGCAGCTCACTATGGTCAAGCAGAGAACCAGCAGTGCGCTCCGGGATGCGCAGCGCCGCACCGATCTCCGACGCAGCCAGGGCGTGAGTGTGGTCCTGGTCTTCGGCCCACGGGTGTTCCTCGGCCATCAGGTCATGAAGGTGGGTGGCCGCTTTGGCTTCCTGCGCATCGACCCAGGACCGCAACGCTGAGAGCGTCTTGAGCAGGTTCACGGTCTGCCCCGCGTTCAACGTCACCATCGCCGCGACCGACACCTGGCCAGACAACGGCACCGGAGCCCCCGGCCCGGTCGGAGCGGTCCAGGTCGCTTCCCCGCCCAGCGGACCGCCCGGACCGTACCCACCCGCATTCCCCGAAGCAGTGTTCGCGGACCCGCTCTCGAAGACGGAACCGGGGCCAGAATCCGGGCCAGAACCGGGGCCGGATTCGGGGGAAAATCCCGATCCGGGAGCAGAAGCGTCGCTGCCTTTCATATCTTTATTCCATCATCGCCCACTGACAAAATAGGGGCCGATTCAGGGTCACCCGAAAAACTTTTTCAACTATTTTTCGGGCCCACAGAACCATCACCGGACCGCCCCCTGGGCACCCGCTGCACCGAGAGATGCAGCGCATCAAGGTGCACGAGTCCGCTGGAGTCCACCGGTTGCAGCAGTGTACTCAGCGAAGCAGGGCCCGATAAAGCCGAATTTGGGGACACCGCGACTTGGCTGGCGGCCAGGGCCTTCTTCGTTAGGTCCTTGTGCCGTTCCCAAAGCACACTTCCCATCGTGATCACCATGGCTAGACCGGTAGCCCAAAGGTACTCAGACCCCTGCAGCGTCCGGATGATAGAGCTGATCAGGAGTATTCCGGCAAGTACAAAGAGCGCCCATCGTCCGGTGCTCATTGCGGTTCCACTCAAGAGAGTCGATGCGTCTTGCAGTTTCAGCCGTTCATAGTTGCGCAACGCAACCAATAGCCTGCCGCTTATCGCTCAGGAGGACAGGAACGCCTAAGAAGCCCCGTTCTAGTTCCGGCCAGCACGCCCGCGACTCAACCGCGGACTCAACCTGGAGAGATCCGCCGCCCCCACCAACCCGGCAGAAGGCCCCAACGCTGCAGCTTCCACCCGCGCAGCCGGGCGGAACCCTCGACCCGTCAGGTTGCGGCCAAAGGCTCGCCGGGCCGGTTCCAGCAGCACATCTCCGGCAGCACCCAGTCCGCCGCCCACCACAAAGGTTCCCGGGTCCAGCGCAGCAGCCAGGTTGGCGAGCCCAAGCCCGAGCCACTGCCCGACGTCGTCGACCAGTTCCCGGCTCGCCGGGTCTCCTTCCAGCGCCAGCTTGGTGACGACGGCCCCGGTGATGAGCTGTGGGTCGCCGTCGACTTCCCTCAACAATGCCTGGGCTACCGGGGAATTGGCGGTCGCAAGCTCCCGCGCCTCCCGTCCCAACGCGTTGCCTGAGGCGTACTGCTCCCAGCATCCCCGGTTTCCGCATTCACAGCGGTGACCCTGCGGCACGATGATCTGGTGGCCAAACTCCCCAGCCACCCCGAAACGTCCCCGCTCCAGGGCGCCGTCCATGATCATGGCTCCGCCGATGCCGGTGCCCAGGGTGATGCAGACCAACCGGCTCTCCCCCTGGCCTGCACCGAACCGCCATTCGGCCCACGCGGCGGCGTCGGCGTCGTTGACCACGGTCACCCTCCGCCGAAGGATCCGCTCAAGATTGTGGCGCAGGGGCTCATTGCGCCACGCCAGATGGGGGCTGAAAAGCACGGTCCCGTTGGTCAGGTCCATCCAGCCAGCGGCGCCGATCCCCACCGACCGGATCCGGTGGCCCACCGACAGCTCGGCTACCAGTTCAGCGATGATCGCTTCGACGTGCCTCGGATCGTGCCCGGGCGTATCCCTGCGGGATTCGGCGAGGATGTTGCCGTGGATGTCGACGACGCCGGCTGCCACCTTGGTCCCACCAATATCGATCCCGATCGCAAGCCCACGGCGCAGGAACGTGGGCGAATCTGGGTAGCCAGCGGTGAAGCCAACAGGCCGCCGTCGGGCACCCAGACCCCCGCCACCGGGGGCGCGGAGCTGACCCCGCAGCCGGGGCACTGCCGGGGCGTCCGTCTGCCTGATCATTGGTTGTCCTCCGCTGGATTGCCATCGGCGTTGCCCTACCGTTACCGATTCGTACATTACTGGAGAGTATTAACGTCGGTTGAACCTATAGGCTAATGAAATCCAGCAAGTTTTGGAGATATCAAAGGAGATAGTCGTGCGCGAATACAGCGTCCCCGTAATGGTGGACACGCCCCGTGACAGTAATATCACGGAGCTGGTTGTCAAACAGGCTGCAAAGCCGTCCAACCCAGCGTTGTTCTCCAAAAAGGACAACGCCGGAGAGTGGCAGAACATCCAGGCGACTGAATTCCTCGCTGACGTCCAGCTCCTCGCAAAAGGCCTGATGGCCAGCGGCGTCCAGGCCGGCGACCGCGTGGCGATCATGGCTCGCACCCGGTACGAGTGGTCGCTGGTGGACTTCGCGATCTGGTTTGCCGGAGCCATCTCAGTACCCGTCTACGAAACTTCATCACCCTCACAGGTGGGCTGGATCCTTGAGGATTCGGGCGCGGTCGCTGCCTTCGTCGAATCGGCCCGCCATGAGAACGTGGTGCGCCAGGCGGCAGCCGCAGCGAACATCCCCGGTGTTCAGCACGTGTGGCAGCTGGACAACAACGGCCTGGATCCCCTGCGCGGCGCCGGTACCGACATCGATGATCAAGCGCTGGAAGACCGCCGTCGGACCGCGGGGCTCGACGACGTCGCCACCATCATTTACACGTCGGGCACCACAGGCAAGCCCAAGGGGTGCGAGCTGACGCACGGGAACTTCGTCGAGCTGTCGGTGAACGCCGGGGCAGCCCTCCCCGAGGTAGCCCACGAGGGTGCCCAGACCATCATGTTCCTCCCCCTGGCCCACGTATTCGCCCGGTTCATCTCCGTGTTGTGTGTGTCTGTCGGCGCTACCGTGGCCCACACCCCCGATGTCAAGAACCTGCTCCCGGATCTGCAGAGCTACAAGCCGTCCTTCATCCTCGCCGTCCCCCGCGTGTTCGAGAAGGTCTACAACAACTCGATGCTCAAAGCCGAGGACGGCGGCAAGGGCAAGATCTTCCACGCCGGCGCCAAGGTGGCCATCGAATGGTCCAAAGCCGACCAGGCCGGCAAGGTACCGCTGGCGCTCAAGGTAAAACACGCGGTCTTTGACCGGATCCTCTTCAGCAAGATCCGCGAAGCCATGGGCGGCCGCGTGGAGCATGCCGTCTCCGGCGGCGCACCACTGGGCGACCGGCTGGGTCACTTCTTCCACGGCATTGGCCTGATGGTCCTCGAGGGGTACGGCCTCACCGAGACCACGGCACCAATCACCGTGAGCACACCGAAGAAGATCAAGATCGGCATGGTCGGGGCGCCGCTTCCCGGCAACGCAGTGAAGATTGCCGACGACGGCGAAATCCTCGCCAAGGGCGTCTGCGTGATGCGCGGCTACTACAATCGCGATGACCTCACCGAAGAAACCTTCGCCGACGGCTGGTTCCGCACCGGCGATATCGGCGAGCTGGATGGCGACGGATTCCTGAAAATCACCGGTCGCAAGAAGGAAATCATCGTCACCGCAAGTGGCAAGAACGTCATCCCCGCACAGCTGGAAGACACCATCAGATCCAACGCCCTGGTATCGCAGTGCGTTGTCGTCGGCGATCACCGGGCCTTCATCTCGGCCCTGATCACCCTTGACGAAGAGGCTCTGCCGGGCTGGCTTGAGCGCCACCAGCTACCCAAGAACACCACCGTGGCTCAGGCCGCCGAACACCCACTGGTTACCGCCGAAGTGCAGCAACTGGTGGATCAGGCCAACGCGAACGTCTCGCAAGCCGAGTCAATCAAGGCGTTCAGAATTGTGGCCACCGACTTCACCGAGACCAGCGGGCACCTGACCCCATCCCTGAAGATCAAGCGGGCCCAGGTCCTGAAGGATTACTCCTCGGTGGTCGAGGGCATCTACTCGGCCCCTCGCGCCTAGCGCAGCCGGAGATCGGTAGCTGATTTACCCGGTCTTCAGGGACAGTAGAGCGTTCTCGACTACTTCCGTGAGGGCCGGGTGAATCCAGTACTGTCCGCTGGCCATGGTTTGGGCATCGAGTCCGAAGGACATCGCCTGGATGACCGGCTGGATGATCATTGACGCCTCGTGGCCCATGATGTGGGCGCCGAGAATCATGCCGGTGCGTTGGTTGGCGATCAGCTTCACAAAACCGGTGGTGTCCTCCATCGCCCAGCCGAACGCCGTCGACCCGTATTGCTGGACGGCAACAGTGATCTCAAAGCCTTCAGCCTCGGCCTTCGCCAGTGCTTCAGCTTCGGTCAGGCCGACAACCGCTACCTGAGGGTGCGTGAACACCGCCGCCGGAACAAACCGGTGGTCACTGGTGCGCAGACTGCCAGGATGGATCAGGTTGTGCGAGACGACCCGCGCCTCATGGTTGGCGACGTGTTTGAGCTGGAACCGGTTGCTGACGTCACCCAGGGCCCATAGCCCGTCGATAGGCGAACCGTCGCGGAGGACCCGCTGGTGTCCGTCCACGACCAGGCGACCCTCAGTATCGAGATCGAGCCCGACGTCGGCGGCTCCCAACCGGTCGGTGTTCGGCACCCTGCCGATGGCCACCAGCACGACGTCGACGTCCAGTTCCTGACCTTCGGGTCCGTCGATTACCGCGTGCACGGATCCGTCGTCGTTGGCGGTCAGTGAGGCGACGGTGTGATTGAGGACGACGTCCCACCGGCGAAGCGCCTCCGCGGTGAACGCTTCCGAGACGGAGTCGTCGAGGGTACGTAACAGGCTGCCGGAGCGGTTAACCATGGTGACAGCTGAGCCAAATGCGCCGAAGATGTGAGCGAATTCGGCGGCAATGTAGCCGCCGCCGATGATGAGGATCCGCGCCGGCAACTCATCCAACCGCATGATGGTGTCCGAGGTATGCACCTGCGGAAGGGTGATTCCCGGAATGTCCGGTAGCACCGCCCGTGATCCCGCTGCGATGACGATCTGGTCCGCGTGGATCTCCTCGCCCGTCGCGGTGACGAAGGACTTCTCCCCCGTGAACCGCACGTATTCCTGGTACAGGGTGACGTTGTCCAGCTCGTCTGCCCGGTATCGTCTGCCGTCCCGGGAAATCGCGTCGATCCGAGAGAAGATGCGGTCCCTGATGGCCCTCCACCTGACGTCGCGGAGCTCAAGGTCGACACCGAGTGACTGCGCCTCTTGTGCCCCGGTGGCCAGTTCGGCAGGAAAGACGAACATTTTGGTCGGTATACAGCCGACGTTCAGGCAGGTCCCGCCGAACACGCCGCCGTCGATCAACGCCACTTTTCGGTCATCCCAGTCGGGGGTGATCAGGCTGTTGCCGGAACCGGAACCGACTATCGCCAGGTCGTAGTGAGTCACTGCAGTTCGTCGACGACCAGCGCCGCAAGTTCGACGACAGCATCCCGCGTTGCCGGTTTCAGCCGGGCCAGGTCCACCTGTGAACCTTCTGCCAGATGACGGTCGTAGGGAATGCGGACAACGGTGCTGACTCGGGACCGGAAGTGCTCTTCGATTTCGGTCACGTTCACCTGGGTTCCGTTCCCGGAGGACAGGTTGATCACGACGATGGCACTAGCCACCAGGTCGTGGCGTCCGTGTGCCTCGAGCCAAGACAGGGTTTCGGAAGCCAGCCGGGCCTCGTCCACACTTCCGCCGGAAACCAGCACGACGGCGTCGGCCTTCTCGAGGGTTCCCTTCATCACCGAGTGCACCATGCCGGTGCCCGAATCGGTCAGCACAATCGAGTAGTAGCGACTCAGGATATCGGTGACCGCGCGGTAGTCGGCGTCGTCGAATGCCTGGGCGATTGCCGGGTCCGTATCGGAGGCCAGCACATGCAGCCGGGACCCTTCGCGAGCCACATAGCTGGAGAGCTGGGCGAAGGAATCCACCATGAACCGGTTCTGCACCAACTGGCGGGCTGTGAAGTCGGCCTTGCCGGGCGAACGATCGGAGAGCGTCCCCCGGTCCGGGTTGGCGTCCATCGCAATGATGCGGTCCTCGCGGACCTGGGCCAGCGTCATGCCAAGCAGCGTGGTGACAGTGGTCTTTCCCACCCCGCCTTTCCGCGACAGCACAGGAACATAGCGGGTGCGCTCCCCCAACCGCACCGAAATCCGGTGCTCCAGTGCGCGGCGGATCCGGACGGCGTCAGAATCGCCGAGGTTCAGATAGCCAAAGCTCAGCGTATGGAGGAGCTTGCGCCAGCCGTCAACAGGGGGACGCTTCGTTACCTCAAGGAGCCGCTCAGACGTCAGTGAGGCGGCGGTTTCAGGACCGGTTTCCTTCTGCCGGCGGGCGCTGCGCGCTTCAGTGGTCTCAGCGGCTGGCCGCTCGACCGGGGGCGTGGCAGTAGCCGAGGGGAACCAGCCCGCAAGATCCGCCGCCGGCTCAGCCGCCGCAGAAACTGTAGGCGTCGCGGAAACTGAAGGCGTCGCAGGAGTTTCCGGCGCCTTAGCCGCAGGCGCGGCCAGCACCGACGGCACCGCGGATGGCAGTGCCGGGGCGTCGGCGTTCCCGAGGGGCAGCGCCGAGGTGTAGTCGACCGGAAGGCCGGTCAACGCTCCATGATCGGTCGCCAACTCGTGGTCAACCGATCCTCGACCCTCGGGATCGCGACCCACGGAGACGGAAGCATCCGCGTTGTCCCCGGCGTGAGGAGAATCAGTCTCCGGTAGGTCGGACTGAGTGTCGTCGGATGGGTCAATGTCCGGGCCGGTACCGGACGGATCTTGCGGGGCCATAGTTCCTCACAGGTTCGAAGATGGCGCGCCAAATGCGCCGTGGTCTCCAGCCAAACACTAGCGCACCAGAACCCGCACGGCCGTACCGGCTAGGCGGTCTCGATCACCATCAGCAGATCCCCGCCCTGCACCTGGGAGACGGCGTCGACGGCGATCCGCTTGACCGTGCCTGCCACCGGTGAGGTGATTCCGGCTTCCATCTTCATCGCTTCGATCGTGGCGATCGTCGCGCCCTGCTCAATGGTGTCCCCCTCGGCAACCGTGACGGTGACAGCACCGGCGAAAGGCGCAGCGATCTGGCCCGGCGCCGACTTGTCCGCCTTCTCCGCCGCCTTGACATCACTGTGGATGCTGCGGTCACGCACGACGACGGGTCGCATCTGCCCGTTCAGCGTGCACATCACCGTGCGCATCCCCTTCTCATCAGGCTCCGACACCGCGCTGAGGGTGGCGATCAGCCGGACACCCTTTTCGAGCGGGATAACGTGCTCGCTGCCCTGCTGCAAGCCATACAAGTAGTCGCGGGTGTCCAGGACCGACACGTCGCCGTAGGTTTCCCGGGTGGCCAGGAAATCCTTGGTGGGGCCGGCGAACAGCAACCGGTTGAGGGTCGCGCGTCGGACTTTCGAATCCCCGGTCAGCGCGGCCAGGTCTTCGGCACTGATCTCCGCGTCGCGGACCTTGATTTCGCGGCCCTGCAGGGCCTTGGTGCGGAAGGGCTCTGGCCACCCGCCGGGAGGATCCCCGAGTTCCCCGCTGAGGAAACCGATCACCGAATCGGGGATGTCGTAGTTTTGCGGATTCTCCTCGAAGTCGGCGGGATCCACGTTGGTCCCCACCAACTGCAACGCGAGATCCCCCACCACCTTCGACGACGGGGTGACCTTCACGAGCCGCCCAAGTATCCGGTCCGCCGCCGTGTACATGTCCTCGATAGCTTCAAACCGTTCCCCGAGGCCCAGGGCGATGGCCTGCTGGCGAAGGTTGGACAGCTGGCCACCCGGAATCTCATGCCGGTACACCCGACCTGTAGGTCCTGGCAGCCCCGACTCGAACGGGGCATACACGCGCCGGACTGCCTCCCAGTAGGGTTCCAGCGAGCAGATATCCGCCAGCGAAATCCCGGTATCCCGTTCAGTATTGGCCAGGGCCGCGACCAGGGCCGACGCCGAGGGCTGGCTCGTGGTCCCCGCGAGGGAGGCGCTGGCGACGTCGACGGCGTCCACTCCCGCGTCCACGGCGGCGAGCAGCGTGGCCAGCTGGCCACCGGCGGTGTCGTGGGTGTGGAGGTGAACGGGCAGGTCAAAACGCTCACGCAGGGCAGTGACGAGCTGGGCGGCTGCCGCTGGCCGCAGCAGGCCGGCCATGTCCTTGATCGCCAGGATGTGGGCGCCCGCGTCGACGATCCGCTGCGCCAACTCGAGGTAGTACTCCAGGGTGTAAAGCTTCTCCTCGGGGTCGAGCATGTTGGAGGTGTAGCAAAGGCCAACCTCGGCAACCGCGGTACCGGTGGCACGGACCGCGCGGATGGCTGGTTCCATCTGGGAGACGTCATTGAGTGCGTCGAAGATCCTGAAGATGTCGATGCCGGTCTCGGCTGCCTCCTTCACGAAGGCCTCGGTGACCTCCTCGGGGTACGGGGTGTAACCGACCGTGTTCCGGCCTCGCAGCAGCATCTGCAGGCAGATGTTTGGCAGTTCCTTGCGCAGGGCTGCGAGACGCTCCCACGGTTCCTCACCGAGGAACCGGAGTGCGACGTCGTACGTGGCACCGCCCCACGCCTCAACGGACAGCAACTGGGGTGTCCGGCGGGAGACGGCGTCGCCGGCGGCCACCAGGTCACGGGTGCGGACCCGGGTGGCGAGCAGCGACTGGTGCGCGTCGCGGAAAGTGGTGTCGGTGACGGCGACGGCTTTCTGGGCACGGAGCTCGGCAGCGAACTTCTCGGGACCGAGTTCCTGCAGCCGCTGACGCGACCCCGGCCCTGGGGGCGCCTCGCCCTCACCAGCAACGGGCAGCTTGTCGGCGGGGTCGATTTCCACGAGCCGCTCACCGTGGGGCTTGTTGACTGTCACATCTGCCAGCCAGGTCAGCAGCTTGGTCCCGCGGTCTGCAGAGACCCGGGCGGTGAGCAGTTCGGGGCGTTCGTCGATGAAGTTGGTCGCGACGTCGCCGGCGATGAAGTCGGGATCGTCAAGGACGGCCTGCAGGAAGGAGATGTTGGTCGACACCCCTCGGACCCGGAATTCGGCCAGGGCGCGTCGGGCCCTGGTCACGGCCGACTTGTGATCGCGACCACGGCAGGTCAGTTTCACCAGCATCGAATCGAAGTGCGGACTGATTTCAGCGCCCGCGTAGACGGTGCCGCCGTCGAGCCGCACCCCGGCGCCGCCAGCGGACCGGTAGGCGGTGATCTGTCCGACGTCGGGCCGGAAACCGTTGGCGGGGTCCTCGGTGGTGATGCGGCTCTGCAGGGCAGCACCCCGCACCTGGACGCTGTCCTGGCTCAGGCCAAGGTCCGCGAGGGACTCACCCGCGGCGATGCGCAGCTGCGCCTGCACCAGGTCGACGTCGGTGATCTCCTCGGTAACGGTGTGCTCCACCTGGATGCGGGGGTTCATCTCGATGAAGACATGCTGGCCCGCCCGCTCCCCCACCGTGTCGACGAGGAACTCGACGGTGCCCGCGTTGACATAACCCAGGGCGGTGGCGAAAGCGACCGCGTCCCGGTGCAGGGCCTGCCGGATGCCCTCATCAAGGTTCGGAGCTGGAGCAATCTCGATGACTTTCTGGTGCCGGCGCTGAATGGAGCAGTCCCGCTCGAACAGGTGCATCACATTGCCCTGCGCGTCCGCGAGGATCTGCACCTCAATGTGGCGGGGGCGGAGCACCGCCTGTTCCAGGAACATGGTCGGATCACCGAACGCGGAGTCGGCTTCCCGCATGGCAGCCTCGAGGGCCTCGGGCAGCGCCTCCCGCTTGTCGACGCGGCGCATTCCGCGACCGCCACCGCCGGCAACCGCCTTCGCGAAAATCGGAAACCCGATCTCGTCAGCCGCGGCGATCAGCTCGTCCAGGTCGGCGCTCGGCTGGGATGACTTCAGGACCGGGATGCCTGCCTTGCGGGCGGCCTCCAGCGCGTGGACCTTGTTGCCCGCCAGTTCCAGCACATCGGCTGGCGGTCCGACGAAGGTGATGCCGGCCTTTTCGGCGGCCCGGGCGAGTCCCGGGTTTTCCGACAGGAAACCGTAGCCCGGGTAGATGGCGTCACACCCGGATTCCTTGGCGACGCGCACAATTTCGTCTACGTCCAGGTAGGCGCGGACCGGGTGACCCTCTTCACCAATGAGGTAAGCCTCGTCAGCCTTCTGCCGGTGGATCGAGTTGCGGTCCTCGTACGGGAACACAGCAACCGTCTTAGCCCCCACCTCAAAGCCAGCCCTGAAGGCACGGATGGCAATCTCGCCACGGTTAGCTACCAGAATCTTCGAAAACATTGCTCTCCTGCGTCCGTGCATCTCACCAATGGATACGTGCGTCCGTGTCCTGCATCACGGCAATCCTCACCCTACCGCGCTGTGACGTCGACCTCTTAACCTTTCTCAACATCTGACCGGCGTCCCTGGCACCGCTGACTTCGGAACCCCTACCGCTCACCTATGATGGAACGGTAGGTCGACCGCCATTGATGCGGAACTGACCAAACCCAGACGAAATAGGGGCCGCCGGCTCAAACTGCGGCCCAGGATTCCCGCTGGCGCGACGTCCGGCAGCCGCGCACACGAGATGTTAGGTATTGGTTTAACAAGTGCAAGTAGTGAGCATCAGCAGCCTCAAGGGCGGTGTCGGCAAGACGTCCGTGACTCTCGGATTGGCCTCGGCAGCGCTTGCCGCTGGAATCCCGACCCTGGTCGTTGATTTGGACCCGCATGCTGACGCCACGACCGGTCTGGGTGTGAGATCCGCTGATCAACTCGATATCGGCCGTCTGCTGAAGATTGCGCGTCGCGGCGACCTCGGAGCCAACGTGGTGCCCAGCGGTTGGGTGGCTTCGGCCATCCAACAGAACCCGCCGTTGTCGGGGAAGGCACCTGTTCTCGACGTCGCAGTGGGCTCCGCCTACTCGGGTATTTACGACCGACCAGATCTGGGACGGCGGGATCTGCGACGGCTCACCACCCTGCTGTCGCGTCTGGAGGGTTATGGGCTGGTCCTCATCGATTGCCCGCCATCCCTCAACGGGCTGACCCGGATGGCGTGGACCGCCAGCAACCGGGTGCTGCTGGTCGCCGAGCCGGGCCTGTTCTCGGTGGCAGGCACAGAGCGAACCATGCGGGCTATCGAGCTGTTCAAACGAGAATTTGCGCCGAATCTGTCCACCGCAGGGATTGTCGCCAACCGGGTACGTCCCGGTTCGAACGAGCACGCGTTCCGCCTCGCGGAAATGCGCCAGATGTTTGGTGATCTCCTATTGAGTCCCACCATTACTGAGCAGGCGAACTGGCAGCAGATCCAGGGTGCCGCCCACTCGGTGCACCATTGGCCGGGCGAATCGGCGCGCAATGCCGCCGGCTACTTTGATGAGTTGCTGAAAAACCTGGTGGATTCCGGCCGGCTGAGAAGCCGGGTGGCCCGACGCGCCTGAGGGAACGAGGTGGCTCGCTTAGCTCAGGGGGCTCTCGCCTCATTCGAAGGGGCCTCGCCTAGCTCAGGGGGGCTCTCGCCTGCTCGAAGGGGGCCTCGCCTAATCCATAGGTGGGTTTGCTAGGCCCTAGCTGATCTTGCGGGTGGCCCGGCGCTTGCTGAGTTCATCGTCGGGGAAGTCCTGATCGGCTGCGTGTTCGCTGGGGAGGGCCGCGAGGCTGCCTTCCACCTCACGCCAGACCTTGCCGACAGCAATGCCAAATACGCCCTGGCCACCCTGGACCAGGTCGATGACTTCCTCGGCCGAGGTGCACTCGTAGACGCTGGCGCCGTCGCTCATCAGGGTGATCTGGGCTAGATCCTCGACGCCGCGTTCGCGGAGGTGCTCAATTGCGGCGCGGATCTGCTGGAGGGAGACGCCTGTGTCGAGCAGTCGTTTGACGACCTTCAGTACCAGGATGTCCCGGAAACCGTACAGTCGCTGGGTGCCCGAACCGGAGGCGCCTCGGACTGCTGGTTCCACGAGGCCAGTCCGGGCCCAGTAGTCTAGCTGGCGGTACGTGATGCCGGCCGCTTTGCACGCAGTGGGACCGCGGTAGCCAGCGTCTTCATCAAGGACGGGGAGATCTTCGGTGAACAGCAGGCCCTGCGCACTGGCCGGGATCCCGGATCCGGACGCAACCGCGTTGGAACCCGTACCGGCGTCGCCTTTGGGACTCACGTGCTGCCTCCTCGTTCTGATAACCGTGGGAATACTTGGACGGTAGGCACTAGGCACGCACCGGATTCTCAGGGTTTGCTCTCAAGTCTGCCCTGAGTTAATGGGTAGTGCAATGAAACCGTATGCTTCGACGTTAGATCGCCGGGCACTCCAGGTCAAAGATGCAGGGCATAAAGAGTTTGGCGTGTCGGAACCTTAACGTTCGAAATCCTCGGGTTCCACGTCGGCGAGGAACTCGCGGAACTGGCGCAACTCCCGTTCGGTGTTGACTGGGGGCGCAGCGGGCGTATCGTCGTCGTCGTCAGCTGCCTCGGTGATCTCCACGCCCGCCTCGTCCAGGACGGAGACGGCGCAGTAGATGGGGCAGGGGACGCGGAGGGCGACCGCGATGGCGTCGGATGCGCGAGAGCTCACCGCCGTGCCGTCGTCGAACACCAGCTCTGCGTGAAAAACGGTATCTTCGACGGAGATCAGCCGGACCTGGCTGATCTCGCGGCCGAGGGCGCTGACCACGCTGACGAGGAGGTCGTGGGTCATGGGCCGGGGCGGGACAATGCCTTGCTGAACGAAGGCGATTGCGCTGGCTTCCGGGGCGCCAATCCAGATCGGGATGTGGCGTTCCCCCTTGGTTTCCTTCAGCAGCACCAGGGGCTGGTTGGAGGGCAGTTCGATTCGGACTCCGACGACTTCTACTTCAAGCATTGCGGCCCCCTAGCTATCCATGCGGGAAATGTGGCCCTGTACCAACGCTGTGTGCAGGTTCAGGCACAGCTCGCTGATTTCGCGGGCCATTTCGGCGGCGCGTGCCTTGGAGGCCACGTCCCGACGGGAAGCGACGGGTGTCACAACCCGCTCAACGAGGCCCAGTTCGCGGTCAGCTGCGGCGCGGAAAGGGCGGAGGTGCCGGGGTTCGATCCCGTGGCCCTCCAGCAATACGCATGCCCGGGTGACGCGGAGGGCATGTTCGTCGAAGCGGCCGTCAACCGGGGCGATCAGGCCAAAGCCCACCAGATCGAGCACCAGGGCATGCCTGGCGCCGGCCTCGGCCGTCAGAGTTTCGAGGGTCAGGGAGCGGGTGTGGGAGTGCAGGTCGCGGGACATCTGGTCCGAGACCATCCGCGGGGACAGGGTCATACCGCCGGGCAGCGATTCCGGCTTCTCACCGCGGTCGATCGCGTCCACGTAGTCCTTGATGACCTTCAGCGGCAGGTACTGGTCCCGCTGCAGTGCCAGCACAAAGCGGAGGCGCTCCACATCATGCGGCGCGTACTTCCGGTATCCGGCCCGGGTGCGCTGAGGGGAGATCAGCCCTTTTTCCTCCAGGAACCGGATTTTGGAGGCAGTGATCTGCGGGAAGTCCCCGGACAGTTCGGTGAGGACCTCGCCGATGTTGAGCACATTGCCGTGGACTCGTTCTGGTGCGAGTCCTACGGTGCGCCGAGCTGGCTGGGGTGAGGGCATGCAGCGGGACCTATTCCTGTCCGAGAGGCTGAACTGGTGACTGCTGTGGCGCTGCTGTCCGGGCGCTGTAGAAGGTCAGGCGGAACTTGCCAATCTGGATTTCGTTGCCGTTGCGCAACGCAACCTTGTCCACCCGGTCGTTGCTGACGTAGGTGCCGTTGAGGCTACGGGTATCCAGCACGGTGAATCCGGTGTCGGTCCGCTCAAACTGGGCGTGCTTACGGGACACCGTAACGTCGTCGAGGAAGATATCAGCGTTGGGGTGGCGTCCGACCGTTGTCACGTCCTGGTCCAGGAGGAAGCGGGCGCCGGAATTGGGGCCGGTATGAGCCACGAGCAAGGCAGAGGTGCTAGGCAGCGCGGCGACCGCCGCCTGCTCTTCCGGGGACAGCTTTGGGTCCACTGCGGTGGGGGCTAGCGCCGGGATCCCAATTGTGGTGGTCTCCGGCGACGGCGCCTGATTTTCTCTTCCGCCATACGTGGCCGCGTTCTCGTTGCCAACCATGGTGTTCCTCCCCAAAATATGTGGCCAACCAGTCGAACGACCGGTTGGCCACCGTGTCCTTGCAACGGTGATCTTGCCTAGTTGTGCCGGACGAGCCGGTACCCCTAGCCTACCTGCTGTGAGTAATCCGATGAACTCAGAAGCTCATCCACGACGGATGGATCGGCGACCTTGATTTCAAGGAGCCACCCCTCACCGTAGGGATCAGAGTTGATGAGCGCGGGATTGTCCTCAAGGGCCTCATTTCGGGCCACCACCTCACCGGTCACAGGCGCGTAGATGTCGCTGACGCTCTTGGTGGATTCCACCTCACCGACGACGTCGGCCGCGGTCACCGGCGAGCCGGCCTCCGGCATCTGGACGTAGACGACGTCGCCGAGAGCGTCCTGCGCGAAGTCCGTGATGCCGACGCGGACCACACCGTCGGTACTTGGCGGGGTCACCCATTCGTGCTCAGCCGTGTAGTGAAGGTTATCTGGAACGTTGCTCATGGGCAGCCTTTCGTCGTACTCCGGTGTGACTGGGCGCGACGTCCGCTGGATGCCACTGATCGAGTATAGGCATAGTGATTGGACGATGGGCAGGGGTGGACTACCCTCAGCTCGCCGAGTGAGGAAAGATCAGTTCATGACCGATCTCCCCTTCCCCGTTCAGCCCATGCTCGCCAAAGCCGTCAGCGATGTGCCCGAGCCGGACAGTGTGGCTGGCGGCCTGCTGTACGAACCGAAATGGGACGGATTCCGAGCCATCATCCACCGCGATGGCGACACCCTGGAGATCGGCAGCCGCGGGTCGAAGCTGCTCACCCGGTATTTTCCGGAACTGGTTGAGGCGCTGAAGGTGTCCCTTCCGGAGCGCTGCGTGGTCGACGGCGAGATTGTGGTCCGCACCGGCTCCCCCGGCAATGAGCGGCTGGACTGGGAGGCGCTGTCGCAGCGCATCCACCCCGCCGACAGCCGGGTCAGGTTACTGGCCGAGGAAACACCCGCCTCGTTCGTCGCTTTCGATCTGCTGGCTGCTGGGTCGAAGGATCTGATGAGCTCACCCTTCGCTGAGCGTCGGGCCGCCCTGGAAGGCATTGCTGGTGCGTTCGCTGCCCCTGTCCATGTGTCTCAAACGACCGACGACGTAGAGCTCGCCCGCCGTTGGCTGGTCGAGTTTGAGGGAGCTGGGCTCGACGGCGTCGTCGCCAAGCCGCTGGACGCCGGATATGAGCCTGGCAAGCGCCGCATGCTCAAGATCAAGCATCACCGCTCCGCCGACGTCGTCGTCCTCGGTTACCGGGTGCACACCAGCGGCGCCGGTGTCGGGTCCCTGCTGCTGGGGCTGTACGACGACGGCGAGCTGCGCAATGTGGGCGGCGCGTCGGCGTTCACCAACAAACGCCGGCTGGAGCTGGTCGATGAGCTGGCGTCCGACGTCGTGCGCGATGCTTCAGGTGAGCCTGTCCGTGGGGAAACCGATCGAAGCCGGTTCGCTTCCGGCAAGGATGTGTCCTTTGTGCGGCTGCACCCGCGGCGGGTGATGGAGGTGCGCTATGACCAGATGGAGGGCTCACGCTTCCGTCATACCGCCCAGTTTTCCCGGTGGCGGCCGGACCGCGACCCCGAGTCCTGCACCTTCGACCAGTTGGAGGTCCCGGTGGCGTATGACCTGAATGAGGTCCTCGCCTAGAGAATAAAACCCGAGAACCTACTTGTCCTTCTTCGCTCTGCTGGGCTGGACGCGGGAGGGCTCCCCCGGCATCTTCGGGTAGTCCGGCGGGAAGGGTAGCTCGCCGAGACCGGAGTCAAGGTCGCGCTGCCACCAGTCGAGCAGTTTGTCGATGGTGCCGGGCTTTTCGTGGAAGCTGGCCCACGGATCGCCGACGGTTTTCAGCCGTTCGGGCACCGTGAGGACGGTGAAGTTCTTCGGGTCGGCGCTCTCCAGCTCATCCCACCCAATCGGGCAGGAGACCGGTGCGTGGGCCAGGGCCCGTGGACTGTAGGCACCGGCGATGGTGCGATCCCGGTTGGCTTGATTGAAGTCGACAAACACCTTCTCCCCACGTTCCTCTTTCCACCACGCGGTGGTGACGGCGTCGGGCATGCGGCGTTCCAGTTCGCGGGCTGCCGCGATCACCGCATGGCGGACGTCGAGAAACTCCCGGACCGGCTCGATCGGGGCAAAGACGTGGAGCCCCCGGTTGCCGGAGGTTTTGATGAAGGCGTTGAGTCCGGCCTCCTCGAGCACCTTGCGCAGTTCGATTGCGGCGGGGACGGCGTCGTCGAAATCGGTTCCCGGCTGGGGATCCAGGTCGATGCGCAACTGGTCAGGGTTGTCGGAGTTCTCGGCCCGTGACGGCCAGGGGTGGAAAACGATGGTGTTCATTTGGGCTGCCCAGACGGCGGCGGCAGGTTCATCGATGACGAGTTGCGGGTGGGATCGGGCGCTCGGGTAGATAACGGGCACCGATCGGATGTAGTCGGGTGCACCCGTGGGCGGGTTCTTGGAGAAGAACTGTTCGCCGTCGATTCCGTCCTTGAACCGCTGCAGGGCGAGGGGGCGGTCGCCGTTGGCAGCGACGAAGGCCTCCCCCACCTCGACGAGGTATTTGGCGAGGTCGAGCTTGGTGATACCGAGATCGGGCCAGAGCACCCGGCTGGGACTGGAGATCCGCACGTCGCGGGTGCCGTGGGGTCCGTCAACGGACAGGACTGTTGCCTCAGATGCCATGGCTCCAACATACTCCCGGGCACCGGCCTTGTCCGCTGAAGGTGTCAGGACCGGTCGTGAGACAGTGATTCGTTTGAGCTGCCTCGCTCAGGCGCCGGCGAGTCCGCCTCGTGGCCGGATGAGCCCGGCCTGCGCCAGGACCAGGTACAACTGGCAGCCGAGGCACAGTCCGAACGCTGCGTTCAGGAACGCGGCGACGAACGCGGCACCTCCGGCGATTGGAAGCGCCCACGGGACGGCCGCGAGGTGCAGCAGCAGTCCCATCGTCACCACAATGAAGCCGACCACCTGAGCAAAACGTGGCAGTCGAGGGTCTTCACGATCGACCGGCGGTGTGAGCCGGGGGCTGAGAACCTTGCGGAACAGCACGCCCCAGAGAGCGGTCCGTGGGGACGTGAAGCCCCAGGCGAACAGGATGGCGGTGATCGCAAGCATCATGAACCCGGGGTCGGACACCCTTTCCGCGAGACTCAGGCGCGGAGTCGCGTCCGCCGTCAGGAGAGCTAAGAAGGTGCCGACCAGCAGCAGGCAGGCCGTCAACGCGGCCGCAAACCGTGGGCCACGAGGGTCAATACCGGGGAGAGGTGTGGTCGAGGGGTTATGAGGCAAGGCGGTCATCGCCGGGTCCTTCCAGGGTGTCAATTTCGGCACGGATGGACGCCACTGATACCGCGCCCGCGTAGCGTGCAGCGACATCGCCGTTCGGATTGACGACGAGCACGGTAGGGGTTTGCATCACCTTCAGCCGCGAGGCGAGATGTGGCCGGTGGGTGAGGTCGACGTCGGTGTACACGACGCCGTCGTAATCCCTGACCGTGTTGGTGAGGGCCCGTCGTACGCCAGGGCAGCGGGAGCAGTAAGCGGTGCTGAACTGGACCACTGTCGCGCGTTCGCCCAGGACCGCGAGGTCCACGTCCGCCGGGGCGATCTCCCCCACCTGCACGGAGCGCTTGCCGCCAGACCGGTGACGCATGGCCAGTCCGATGCCGAGGGCACCGAGGACCAGCACGACGACGATAGCGGCGGCCACGAAAGGGTTCACTCTTCCAAGATACGACCGCATACCCCGGACTGAACCTGGCGGCGTCACAGTTCGTCGTATGCACACCGCCGAGGGAGGCTACAAGCCGGCCGGGTGACGCGGACCGGTGATGCGGCACTCCATCAGTCCAGCAGAGCCTCCACCGTGACGAAGCCGTAGCCCCTGGCGCGCAACCCTTCGATGATGCAGGGCAGGGCGGCGGCGTCGAGGGCGGTGCCGTCGTTCGGGTTGGAACCCACGTGCATCAGAACGATCTGGCCGGGACGGGCCGTGTTCAGGACCCGCTGGCACACAATCGAGGCGGTGATGCCGCCAGATGTCCCTCGCCAGCCCAACGTGTCCACCGTCCAACGGAACGGAACGTAACCAAAACCGTTGACGACGTCGATGTCGAGCTGAGTCCGATCGCCGTAGGGGAACCGGAAGTAGGGCATGGTCGTCTTGCCGGTGAGCGGCCAGATGGCGGCCTCCGCTCGCGCCAGTTCGAGCCGGATGGCCTCGTTGGTGAGCTGCGAGAAATACGGGTGGGTGTTGGAGTGGTTGCCGACGGGGTATCCGTCAGCTGCCATGGCGCGCACGCTGGCAGGATATGCACGCGCGAACTGGCCGGTCACGAAGAAGGACGCCGTCGCGTCATACCGGTCGAGAGTGTTGAGGATGGAGGTCACCCCCGCATTGGAGGCACCGCCGTCAAAGGTAAGGGCCACGACGGGGCGCGTCGTGGGGAAGGACTCCCAGTCGGTGTCATCCCACCTGGTGGGGACGGATGGCCATGGTACGAATGCGGCGTTGGGGCCCCTGTACTTCGCGGGATAGGCATACAGGGCGCCGTCCGTCCGCACCGCCCAGATCGTCTGGGCGCGAGGGTCGAGCTGAGTGGCGAAGATCTTCGGGAAGGCGGACCACCCCGTTCCGATCTGTGTCATGGGGAACGATGTGCCGCTGGACGAGGCGGCATAGAGGCGCAATCTGGCCTCGCTGTCCACAACGAGCAGATCAGAGCGGCCGTTCTTGTCCCAGTCGCCCGCTCCCACGACCTGGCGCATGGGGAGCCAGCCTCCACCCAGTCTGATACGGGGAAGGAAGCTACCGGTGCCGTTGGTCGGGTAGACGTGCATGAAGCCGGCCTTGTCGGTGGCCACGACAGCGGGATACCCGTTGACGGACTGCTGCACCGGCGTCCACGTCCGCATGGTCAGCCAACCATGGCCGATCTGGCGCGCAGCGAGGAATCCACCCGAACCGTTGCCGGGGTACAGCATCAATCGCCCGTCCTTGAAGCGTGCGATCAGGTCGAGGGCACCGTCACGATTCCAGTCCACGCCACCCTGGACGCTCTCGGCGACCAGCCAGCCGTTCCCGATCTGGCGGGGGGACGCGAAACGCTCCCGAGCGTTGGCCGCGTAATAGAGGAGTCGGCCGTCGGACGCGATCAGCATCAGATCGCTGAAACCGTTGCCATCCCAGTCGCCGACCGAGATCGTTCGTGAGGCTGTCCATCCATGCCCAATCCGGTAGGGCGACGAAAAGCCGATGGAGGGGTTGGACGGCAGAGTCTGCGCTGGCAGTGCGGCAGGTGACTCCTCGACGGTCATCCCTGGAGCGGTGTAGGCCGGCGCTCCGACCGCGGTCCCCGTGGGAACCACACCGGTCAGTACGAGCCCTGACACGAGGCCACCCACGATGACGCTCCGCTTCGCAGCCGCCGCGCCCGCACGCCATCTCGCGATGATGCTCCCGCTCATGATTTTGCCCTTACCTCTCGAGTCGCAAGTTGAGGGACTTTCCTGCTCATCTGCTATCTAACTCCGCTGGGCACGATTGGATTAGGGTCTTTAGTCCGTGGTCTGCTCACCTCAGCGGTAGCGCCGCGCTACTTCCCCCGTTACCTTTTTCGTAGCCTGTTTCTGGTGCAGGATGTGGGTGTGCTGGCCTGCTGGCCTGCCGGCATGATTGCCGCCCCCAGTCGCTCATGATCCAGGGGGTGTTGTCACCGGGGTTGGCAGGTGCCAGAGAGACCGCTGATAGAGGCAGGTTTGAACGGCATCGACAACGGTTGTGAGTGCACGGCACCTGCTCGCGCTTCGGTCAGGACGCAGCGCTCGTCGAGGGCTCGGCGCATGTCCGTGGTGATTGGCCCTATTGCCTTCGGGAGGGGCCCCGCGATCAGACGTGGCGTCTTGCCGGAACAACCCGCCTCCGCGGGTCGCGCGCTCGCCATCCACGAACCAAGGAGGGCTGCGACGTCGTCGGCGAGCGGTTTGCAGGCCGGCCACACCGCAGTGACGGCGGATAACGGGGAATACCCACGTTGCGGGGCTGGTTGAGCGGGGTAATGAGACTTCTTCCCACGCAGCCCGTGCCTGAATTCGATCTGGCCGCGTGGAGCCGCCTGACCACGCCAGCTTCGTGATCCTGCGGACCGTCTCAGGCAAACCCTATGCCCCCACTGAAGGGGTCCAAGCACAGGTTCCTTCACAGGGGTCCGTGCATGGGTCTACCTGCTATCACAAAGGAGAAAAACGCCATGGCAAAGATTCTGATGGTCGTTTCGGCCGCTGATTCCCTGACGATGAAGGACGGTAGTCAGCACCCTACCGGGGTGTGGGCCGAGGAACTGGTGGTTTCCCACCGGACCCTCCTCGGCGCCGGACACACGGTCCACATCGCCTCCCCTGGCGGGGTGAAGCCGACGTTCGACCAGGTCAGCCTCGCCCCGGAAATGGCCGGAGGGCAGGAGAAAGTCGATGAGTTCCGGGAGTACATCACCTCCATCGACGATGAACTATCCGCAACGCTGGTCCTCGCCGAAGTGGACGCCGCGATTTACGACGCTGTGGTCCTGCCAGGCGGGCACGGCCCGATGGCTGACCTGTTTCAGAACGAGGACCTTGGCCGCACCCTGATCGCCGCCAACGACAGCGGGCGAATCATCGCTCCGTTCTGCCACGGTCCTGCCGGATTGCTCAGTGCAGTGGACGGAAACGGAAGGTTCGCCTTCGAGGGCCGGCGGATGACCGTGTTCACCAACAAAGAGGAGCTATCCGGGGGAACCGGGGAGAACACCCCGTGGTTCGTGGAGACCGCATTGCAGGAGCAGGGCGCCGTAGTGGAGCTGGGCGCTGACTGGTCATCCTTCGTGGTGCGCGACGGCAACCTGATTAGCGGCCAGAACCCCCAATCCAGCCACGACGTCGCCCTCGCCGTCATCAACGCCCTAGCCGAATAAGCCAATCACCGCAGGGGGCGAATAGGGCGCGGTCTGCGGCAAACACCCTCCGAAGTGCCCGCCACCGCTGTTCCACCAAGGTCGGCCGCGCCCTAGTTCGGGAACGATCCCGGTGCACCCCCCGGCGCTGGCGCTGCTGGGCTGGCGGGGGTGCGCTGGAGGTCCCGGGTGGGCCCGGCACCCAGCGACAGCCAGGCCCACGAATTAGTCGCCTGATGCCCACTGTGTCCTAGATTGCAGAACTCTGAGTTCTGGCCTGTCTATCGTCTGTAAGTACCACTGATAGGAAGGCAAGGACATGAGTTCAGCACATAGCGAGACGCGGGCGAAAAGATCCGCAACTGACCCCGGCACCTCCACCGGAACCCGTGTTATGGCCGGGGCCTTGGGCGGTCTTGCCGGCGGGATCGTATTCGGGATTCTGATGTCCACCATGGGAATGCTGAGCATGATTGCCTCACTGGTTGGCTCAAACTCGGCGATCGTCGGTTTCCTGGTCCATTTGACGATTTCGGTGTTGATCGGACTCACCCTGACGGTACCCGGTGCTGGATTGCTGAGAAAGGGCTTGATTATCAGCGCCGTCGTGGGCGGCGTCTATGGCATGCTGTGGTGGGTTCTTGGCCCGCTGCTGATCATGCCGACCATAATGGGCATGCCCATTTTCGCCCTCGACGCGGGGTCTGGTGTCTCATTGATGGGACACGCGGTTTATGGCCTTATTCTGGGACTGGTAGCGGCCCTCATTATCCGACGTGGCCGGTGACCACGCCGAACCTGGTGGCCGCCTGCTTAACCACCATTGTCTCCGCAGCTGGCAAAACAGCGACGGTTTGGGCGCCACATGAACGGGAGAGAGAACCCTTGACCGAATCCGGGGAGCCCTTCAGCTGCCTCAACGCCGTGGAGCTTTTCGCTGACCTCACAGCCGAGGACATGGATGCTCTCGACAGGGTGTCTCCGCCCCGGCTCTTTCACAGTGGTGAAATCCTCTTCAGCCAGAGTCAGCCCATCAAGGCCCTGTTCATCCTCAAAGCAGGGCGGATCCGGATTTTCCGGGTAGCCGAGGATGGGAAAACTCTCACCATTGCAATCCTTGAACCCGGCGCGGTGTTCGGCGAGATGGTGCTGATAGGCATGCAAATGTACGACAACTATGCCGAAGCGCTCGAAGAATCAACGGTGTGCCAGCTCAGCGCAGCAGATGTCGAAAACCACTTCCTTTCAAACCCCAAACTGGCGGTGAAAATCTCCCGCCTACTCGGCGAACAAGTCGCCAGGTTGGAAGAACGTCTCACCGACATGGCACTGCGGCCCCTTTCAGCCCGAACCGCAGCGACCTTACTCAAACTCGCCGACGCGGCCCCACGCAGCAGGTTCACGCACTCGGTAGCCGTGAAACTCACCCATGAACAACTTGCTGGACTGCTCGGAGCAACCCGCGAAGCCACCAGCAAAACCATGTCCGACTTCGCCGCCAAAAAACTGCTCCGGCAAGGCCGCGGCCGGATCATCATCGAAGACGCCGAAGGACTGCGCCGAATTTCCCGCACCACTTCCTAACCCTCGGGCGCCGGCATATCAGCCCCAACGTCAGACCTTCTGTGGTGCCCGCGAAAGCCCCTCCACCGAAAACTTTCCTGTAGTCGATACCCAAAGAAGGAGCACCATGACCCGCGTTACCGTCCACACTCCCGAAACCGCTCCCAAGGAAAGCAGCAACGAACTCGCTGCTTTGGGGAAACAGTTCAGGAAAGTCCTGAACATTCACGGCGCCATGGCCCACTCCCCCGTTGTCCTGCAGTCCTACGTCGCCCTCCAGCAGGTCATCGGTGACTACGGTACCTTCGACGCGCGCACCAGAGAAGCCATTGCTCTGGTAGTCGGCAACGTCGACGAGTGCACCTACTGCCAGTCCGCGCACACCGTGGGCGCCAAAGCCGCTGGACTCAGCGAGGATCAGACCATCGCCATCCGCAACGGCAATATCGACTTCGACGACAAACTCTCAACCCTGCTGGAACTAACCCGGCAGGCCACCGCGAACAAAGGGTCGGTCAAGGACGCAGACTGGCAAACCGCCCTCGACGCCGGATGGTCAGACACCGAACTCACGGAACTATTCACCCACGTGGCCCTGAACCTGTTCACCAACTACTTCAACCACCTCGTCGACACCGACCTGGACATCCCAGCCGCACCCAGCCTCTAACTCCTCGCAAACCCATGTAGACCCTGCCGTCCGTTCGCGGCAGGGTCTACATGTCCTCCAACCGGGTAATGAGATAGCTACTGATGACGGCCTTCTGGTCATGGGTGCCGGGATGCAGACCCGGGAGACCCGTCTGTCATTGGCCGGGGCTATCCTCGTGCCCATGGGGCATAAGTTTCACGGTGACAGCTGGGGCATGGCTCCCGGGGCACGCAACTGGCGGCGGCCCCTGCAGGTGAATGCACCTGACCCGGCGGACGTGCATACCACCAAGGCAACGATCCCGCTGTGGACCGACCTTACCTACGCTGACGGCGGCACAGCCACGGTCAAGGCCTTCGCCCTCGGGTGGACCGACGCAGCCGTCCGCATCCAATGGGTTGAGAAGAGCCTCGCCCGGTACGTCTGGGTGGATGCCAGTAAGGTGCGTCGGCGGGTTCTGGAACGAAAATAGTCCCGGCGCAGATAACCCACGGGCAAAGAAAAACCCGCCGATCCGGGCTGCAAAGCCTAGATCGGCGGGTTTTTCGCTGTCGGGATGACAGGATTTGAACCTGCGACCCCTTGACCCCCAGTCAAGTGCGCTACCAAGCTGCGCCACATCCCGATTGGCCGACCAATGAAGGCCGAACCACCTGAAGAATCCTATCGCATGCCAGGCCTCCGGACGAACCAGACGAGCCGGAAACAGGTTTCTCAGGTAAAAACGGCCACCGGGCCAAGGATTGCCGCTAGAGAGCGGCAATCCTGACCCTGAGGGCCGTTCCTTGCTACTTCTTCTTGCCGCGCTTCTCGCGGACCCGCATGGCGACCTCGATGGGCGTTCCCTCGAAGCCGAAGGTCTCCCGCAGGCGACGCTGGATGAACCGGCGGTAGCCCGGATCCAGGAACCCGGTGGTGAAGAGGACGAACTTCGGCGGACGCGAGGAGGCCTGCGTGCCGAAGAGGATCCGGGGCTGCTTTCCACCGCGGACCGGGTGCGGGTGGGCAGCAACCAGCTCGCCGAGGAACGCGTTGAGGCGTCCGGTCGGGATCCGGGTGTCCCACGATTCGAGGGCCTGGTCCAGGGCCGGGGTGAGCCGGTCCTTGTGCCAGCCGGTCAGCGCCGAGATGTTCACGCGGGGCGCCCAGTCGACATGGGCCAGGTCCTGCTCGATCTCGCGCTCCAGGTACTTGCGGCGCTCGTCGTCCATCAGGTCCCACTTGTTGAACGCCAGCACCAGGGCACGGCCGGACTCCATGGCGAGGTTGAGGATCCGGATGTCCTGTTCGCTGAGCACCTCGTCCACGGCCAGCAGCACCACTGCCACCTCGGCCTTTTCCAGGGCCGACTGGGTCCGCAGCGACGCGTAGAAGTCGGCGCCCTGTGCCATGTGCACACGGCGGCGGATGCCTGCGGTGTCCACGAACCGCCAGACACGGCCGTCGAGCTCAATCATTTCGTCGACCGGGTCGCGGGTGGTTCCGGCCAGCGGATCCACCACTACCCGGTCGCTGCCTGCGAGCTTGTTCAGCAGCGAGGACTTGCCGACGTTGGGGCGGCCGATCAAGGCAACCCGACGAGGACCGCCGGAACGTTCCAGTCCGCCGTGCGCCGAGAACTTCGGCAGCACCTCGAGCGCCTGGTCCAGCATGTCGCCGGTCCCGCGGCCGTGCAGGGCCGAAACGGGCCAGGGCTGGCCGAAGCCGAGACCCCACAGGGTGGCCGCGTCGGCTTCATTCTGGATGTCGTCGACCTTGTTGGCGACGAGAATGACCGGCTTCTTCTTCTTGCGGAGCATCTGCACAATGGCTTCGTCGGTGGCGGTGGCGCCAACGGTGGCGTCGACGACCAGCAGGACAGCGTCGGCCATGTCGACGGCGATCTCGGCCTGGTCGGCGACCCGGGCGTGGATGCCACGGGCGTCGTGCTCCCAGCCGCCGGTGTCCACGAGGGTGAACCCGCGACCGTTCCAGGTTGCTGAGTACATGACCCGGTCACGGGTGACGCCGGGGGTGTCTTCGACTACCGCTTCGCGGCGGCCGAGGATGCGGTTGACCAGGGTGGACTTGCCGACGTTGGGACGTCCGACGATCGCAAGTACCGGGTCGAGCTGCAGGGGCGCGTCGGGGTCATAGTCCTCGGGCTCCAACGCCAGCAGGGCAGCGTCTTCCTCGTCGAGGTCATAGTCGTCGAGTCCGGCCCGGAGGGACCGCGCGCGGATCTCGGCTTCGTCGTCGTCGATTCCGGCCAGGCGCTCCGCAATCGAGTCCTCGCCGGTCGGCTCAAACTCTTCTGCCCCTTCAATGTCAGGGCGGGCCTGGTTGTCAGTCATGAGTGCATTCCTTCGTTATCAGTGTGCAACGGTTCGAACGACGTCGAGCACAGCCGTGATGGTCTGCTCGAAATCGAGTTCCGATGAATCTACGGTAACCACGCCATCTGCGGCCTGGTGAAAATTGACGACTTTCGAGTCTTTGGTGTCCCTGCCGATGACCTGCTCCTGCAGCTGCGCGTCGGTCTGGGTGCCACCGAGCTGGTCGCCACGGCGGCGCAGGCGGGCGGCCTCGCTGGCGGTCAGCAGGATCCGCACCTCAGCGTCGGGGGCGACCACGGTGGTGATGTCCCGGCCCTCGGCCACGATGCGGTGCCCCGAGTCGGCGATGATCTGCCGCTGACGGCGGATCAGTTCGCTGCGGGCACCCAGGGTGGTGGCCACCGCCGAAACGGCCTCGGAGACGCGCGGTTCGCGGATCGCGGCGGTGACATCCTGACCGCCGACCGTCACTGACTCGGAGTCGGGACGGGTGCTGATATCCAGCTCGATCGTGCGGGCGGCGTGTTCGACGGCGGCGCCGTCACCCAGGTCCACCCCTTCCGCGAGGCAATGCCAGGTGACTGCCCGGTACATGGCTCCGGTGTCCAGGTAGGCGGCATGGAGTTGACGTGCAGCCTCACGGCTCACGCTGGACTTACCGGACCCGGAGGGCCCGTCGATGGCGACGACAAGGGACTTGCCGATGCGGAATAAGGAATGAGGGGTGTTCACTGGACCACTTTCCAACCGTTGGCGGTAAGGAATTCAAGGAGATCGTGCCGTTTGCCGGGCACCACCGAAATTTCGGCCATACCCACCTGACGCCCGGGCGAGTGTTCCAGCCTCAGGTCCTCAAGGTTAATGCCGGCGTCGCCAATCTCGGTGAGGAGCCGCGCAATCTGCCCCGGCACGTCATCGACAAGCACCGTCATGCGGGCGAACGCTTCGGGCGGGGTGCCATGCTTGCCGGGGATGCGGGCCTGGCCCACGTTGCCCTCGGAAATCAGCTGGGCCATGTCGAGGCGCGAGCCTGCCCCCGTGGGATTCTCGAGGGTGCCGATCAAACGGTTCAGGTCCTCGCGCACCCCATACAGGATCTCGACCAGACGGTCCGCGTTCGCGGAGAGGATCTGCACCCAGAGCCGTGGGTCGCTGGCGGCGATCCGGGTCACATCGCGCAACCCATTGCCGGCCAGGGCCAGCGCGTGGGGTGGTGAATCCTGCAGCCTGCTGGCCACCAGCGAGGAAAGGACCTGCGGTAGGTGGGAGATCAGCGCGACCGACTGGTCGTGATCCTCGGCGCTCATGCGCGCGACGACGGCACCCAGGTCGATGGCCAACGCTTCGGCGGTGCGGATGGCCACGGCGGTGCTGTGCTCTGAAGCGCAGACCACCCACGGCATGCTGGTGAACAATTCAGCGCTGGCGGCAACCGGCCCGGATTTCTCCCGGCCAGCCATCGGGTGGGTCCCCACGTAGCGGCTTAGCGCCGCGTCGTCGACGACGGTGGTCAGGTGGTCAAGCACCGAGGCTTTGACGCTGGCAATGTCGACGACGACGGCGTTTGGGTACTCGGTGAGCGCCTTGGCACTCAAGTCAGCCGTGACGTCCGGTGGCGCTGCGATGACGACCAGTTCCGGTTCGAACGTCTCGACCGGGTTCAGGGCCCGGCCCGCGCCAATATCCTCGGCCACCGCTTGGGTGGACGGAGAGATATCGGTGAGGACGACGTCGATCCCACGTGCCTTCAGCCCCAGCCCAATGCTGGCGCCCAAAAGCCCCGTGCCCACTATGAGCACGGGACCAGACAGGTGGGTGCCGCCGTTGTTAGCGCCAGGCATGGTTTAGAGTCCCACCGCTGCCAACAGGTGTCCGACTTCCTGGTTGCCCAGGACACGAATGCTGCCCTGACGCTGGTCGTTGACCCGGATGGGGCCGACCTGGGTGCGGACCAGCCGCTCGACCGGGTGGCCGACAGCTTCGAAGAGGCGACGGACCACACGGTTGCGGCCCGAGTGAAGGACAACCTCCACCAGGATGTGTCCCGGGGTGGAATCGACGAGCCTGAACGAGTCGACGCTGGCGATGCCGTCTTCAAGTTCGATGCCCTCTCGCATCTGCGCGCCGATGCCGTGGGCCATGGGGCCGCGGACCTGCACCAGGTAGGTCTTGGGGACCTCATAGGACGGGTGGGTGAGGCGGTTGGTGAGTTCGCCGTCGTTCGTCAGGAGCAGCAGGCCCTCGGTGGCGACGTCCAGACGACCCACGTGGAAGAGCCGCTCGTTTTCGTTCTTGTTCTTCAGGTAGTCACTGATGCAGGGACGGCCCTCGGGGTCCTCCATGGTGCAGATGACGCCCTTGGGCTTGTTGAAGACGTAATAGACCAGGTGATCGTTGAGCTGCAGACGAATGCCGTCAACGTGGATGGCAACCTGGGTGGGATCGACCCGGACACCAAGATCGGTGACGATGGTGCCGTCGACCTCGACGCGGCCGTCCTCGATCATTTCCTCGCAGACGCGGCGTGACGCCACTCCTGCCGAGGCCATGATTTTCTGCAGGCGCACGCCGTCGGGGTTGTGGACGTCGAGCCGATCGACGGGCAGTGCCTTGGGGCCCTGTGCCTTGGGCCGACGGACCGGTCCGAGGCTCTGACCGAAGCGTTCCCTGCCGAAGGCCTTGGGACCGGTTGGCTTCTGTCGGTTGCCGCCCTGCTTGGCGCCGGCCTGCTTGGGGGTGCGGTTGGCGAAGGGACGGCCCTCGCCTGAACCCTCCGACGAACCGCGGTAACCGCCGGTCGCGGGGCGACCGGTGGAAGGGCGACCGCCAGTGGGACGACCGCCAGCGCGGGGTGCACCGTCGCGGGAGTATCCGCCGTCGCGGGGTGCACCATCGCGGGGTGCACCGTCGCGGCCTGGCTTGGCTCGCGCGGCGCTGCCACGGGCTGGTCCCTGACGCTTGGCTCCGTCGCGGGCCGGGCCCCGACGTTCACCGTCGCGGTCCGGACCTGGGCGGCCCGAGCCTGCACGGTCCGGACCCGCACCGCGGCTGGCACCGTCACGTGAGGAACCCTGGCGGGCGTCGCCGTCGCGCCCTGCCCCTGCCCCTGCAGCCGAGCCGCGACCGAAAGCGTCGCGTGCCGACCGGCCACGCGCTGACCCCGATCCGGTGCGGGGTGCACCGCCGCGTGCTGACCCGCCGCGGGGTGCACCCTCGCGGGGGCCATCCTCGTCGCGTTTGGGGTTGTTGCGTCCGGAGCCGGAACGTGGCGCCTGTGTCATTGAATGTCCTTTTAGCTAGCGTATTTAGTACGTGGTGTCATCAAAGTCACCGAGATTTTCCAACCCGGGTAGATGTGGTGAAAGCTGAGGTAGGTCAGCAACGCTGCCAATACCCAATCTTTCCAGAAAGTACGGAGTTGTTCCGTACAGGATGGCGCCTGTCTCAGGATCGGTTGCCGCTTCGGCGATGAGACCGCGTAGCGCCAGGGTGCGTACCACCGAATCCACGTTCACTCCGCGGATTCCTGAAACTCTTGCCCGAGACACCGGTTGCCGGTAGGCGATGACGGCGAGGGTTTCCAAAGCTGCCTGTGACAGGCGGGCGCTTTGTCCTTCGAGCACGAACTTCGCCACTACCGGCGCAAACGTGCTGCGCGAGAAAATCCGCCATCCTCCGGCGACGCTGCGTAGCTCGAAGCCACGCGGCTGTGAAACCGCCGGATCGGTGGTGTGCCCTTCCGGGCCCTGACCAGTATAGCCGTCATACTCCTGCTGGAGTTCCACCAGCAACTCTCTGACTTCGAGGACGGGAACCATGAGCGCGGTGGCCAGCTGCATTTCGGTGACGGGCTCGTCGACCACCATGAGCACTGCTTCCAGCGCGGCTTTGACCCCACCCGGTTCGCCCGAGGGGTCAAAGAAGGTTTCGTCAGCGTCAGGTTCCTGGGCTTTCACGGTGATCCTTCAGCGGTTAGCGGTGCCACGGCTGCCGGGGCTGGAGGTGGCGGTGCCGGATGGTCGTATTCCTCACTGATTGAGGCCGGGGACCAGTCTTTCGCCCCTGCAGACCAGCGAACGGTTAGGTTTCCGAGCGGAGCTCCCTGGTCAAAGGAAATCACAGCGTCACGGAACATTTCCAGTAGGGCAAGGAACCGGACCACGACGGTCAGCATGTCCTCGGCATCCTGGGTGAGTTGCCTGAACGATAAGGGGTGTCCTTCGCGGAGCCGAACCCCCAGCAGCTCCGCCTGTTCGCGAACGCTTACCGCTGACCCGTGGAGGTGCTCAATGCCCACCCTTGTGGGTGCTGCTTCGCGAGGTTCAAGTGCCTTGGCTGCCAGCGCAGCGAACTGCTCCGGGGTGGTCCGCCAGGTGAGCTCGGGCATCATCGCAGCGAATTGTGGTTCCAGGCTGACCTCCCGCGGCAACCGTTTGCCTTCTTCGGCCAGCCGCTCCCCCAGTTGCCGGGCGATTTCCTTGAAGGCCTTGTACTGCAGGAGCCGGGCAAACAGCAGATCCCGGGCTTCGAGCAGGGCCACATCCTCGTCGTCTTCGACTTCACCGGCGGGCAGCAGCCGTGCAGCCTTGAGATCCAACAGGGTTGCGGCGATCACCAGGAACTCGCTGGCTTCGTCGAGCGAGAAGTCCGCGTCGGTGCCCTGGAAAGCCCTGATGTAGCCGATGAACTCATCGGTGACCGTTGCGAGAGCTATTTCGGTGATGTCCAACTCATGTTTGGAGATAAGCCCCAACAGCAGGTCAAACGGACCGCTGAAGTTCTCGAGCCGCACGGTGAACCCGGCGGTTTCCGGCGCACTCGCGCCGACCTGGCCCCCCTCAACCTGGTTACCCTCGGCCGGGCCCCCCTCCGAGGCGCCCCCGCCGTCACCGTTAGGGACAACGACGTCGGGAACGACGACGTCGGGCTCGGCGTCACGCACGAGCGTCGGCGCACTGCACGGAGAAGGGCGCGGCGCGCTGCATGGTTAGGGGGCGCCGCCGCGCGCGATCAGTTCCTTGGCAAGTCGGCGGTAGGAATCTGCTCCCGAGTGGTTGGCCGCGTACGAAGTGATCGGTTCCGCGGCGACCGTCGCATCGGCGAACTTGATGGTGCGCTTGATGACGGTCTCGAACACCTTGTCGCCGAAGGCCTCGACCAGCCGTGCAATAACTTCGCGGCTGTGCAGCGTCCGGGCGTCGTACATGGTGGCCAGGACGCCGTCGACCTGTAGTCGCGGGTTCAACCGGTCCTGGACCTTCTCGATCGTTTCGACCAGCAACGCAACAGCCCGCAACGCGAAGAACTCGCAGATCAGTGGAATGATCACGCCGTGCGCTGCGGTGAGCGCGTTGACCGTCAACAGGCCGAGCGATGGCTGGCAGTCGATCAGGATGACGTCGTAATCATCCGAGACCTTACGGAGGGCACGGTCCAGTACCTGTTCGCGGGCCACCTCGTTCACCAACTGCACTTCGGCCGCTGACAGGTCGATGTTGGCGGGCAACAGGTCAACATTCTCGAACGCTGTGGTCTGGATGGCGTCCTGGATCTTAACTTTGCGGTCCATCAGCACGTTGTAGACGGTGACGTCCAGTTCATGCGGGTTGGTGCCGAGGCCTGCGGACAGCGCACCCTGGGGATCGAAATCCACCAGGAGCACGCGACGGCCTGCCTCGGCGAGCGCCGCACCCAGGTTGATGGTGGAGGTGGTCTTGCCGACGCCACCCTTTTGGTTCACCATGGCTATCACGCGGGCCGGTCCGTGGGAGGACAGGACCGGTGGTTCGGGGAACACCGTAACCGGGCGACCTGTGGGCCCAATCTCGGCGTCCTTCAGAGTTGTGGAACCCTGTTCGCTACTCACGTATGTATCCACGCTTCCGTTAATCGGTGTGCTGAAAGTATTGCTTGCTTACCTGCCCACAACGTTACAACCGGGGCTGCATTCCGACCGGTAAATCCGTCGGCACCGCCCGCGAGCCTTTAGTTTCAACTTGAGGTTCAAGCTTCCCGGGCCTGTCAGTGGGACAGTTCGCTGCGCACCAAAGGGGGCATGATCAGGATACCCAAGCGGGTGGGACTGCCGCGGTTGCGGTCGCGGCAGGTCTGGCCCGGTCCCGGGTCACCGCCCGCCCACACCCCTGGGTTGCAGCACCGGCTTCATGGCATCCAGCACACTTTGATCCTCGATGGTGGAGGGCACTACGTAATCCTCGCCGGCAGCGATCTGACGCATGGTCTTGCGGAGGATTTTCCCGGACCTCGTCTTCGGCAGGCCATCCACCACCACAGCCTGCTTGAAGTCGGCTACTGGGCCGATCTGGTTCCTGACCAGGTCCACCAGTTCCTGTTGAAGCGTCTCCGCGCTGATATTGGCCCCGGCTTTGAGCACCACATAGCCGCTGGCGCGCTGCCCTTTCAATGCGTCGGCCAACCCGATGACGGCGCATTCGGCAACAGCTGGATGCTGAGCCAGCACCTGCTCGATAGCCCCGGTGGAAAGCCGGTGCCCCGCCACGTTGATGATGTCGTCGGTGCGGCCCATGACGAAGACATAGCCGTCGTCGTCGAGGTAACCGGAGTCGCCCGTAACGTAGTAGCCGTCGAAAGCGCTGAGATATGAGCTGATAAACCGTTCGTCGCTCCCCCACAGGGTGGGCAGCGTCCCGGGAGGCAGCGGCAGTTTCAACGCAATGTTCCCCTCGGTCCCGGCGGGCACCTCTTGGCCGTCGCCGTCGAGAATCCTCAGGTCATACCCGGGCTGCGGCAAGGTCGGCGAGCCAGGCTTGATGGGAAGTTCCTCGATTCCCCGCGGGTTCGCGCAGATGGGCCAGCCCGTCTCGGTTTGCCACCAGTTGTCGATCACTGGCACACCGAGTGCCGTTCCGGCCCAGTGGTACGTGTCGATGTCGAGCCGCTCGCCGGCGCAGAACAGCAACCGTAGGCTCGAGGTGTCGTAGTGCTGCAGCAGCGCCGCCTCCGGATCAACCTTCCGCACCGCACGCAACGCCGTCGGCGCGGTGAACATAACGTTGATCCGGTGCTCGTCGATCAGCCGCCAAAACGCGCCAGCATCGGGCGTGCCGACCGGTTTCCCCTCGTACAGGACCGTGGTCGCCCCCACGAGCAGCGGCCCGTAGACGATGAACGAATGACCCACCACCCAGCCGACATCCGATGCCGTCAACATCACATCACCCGGGCCGACACCGAATATGTTCGTGATCGACCAGGCCAGGGCGACGGCGTGGCCGCCGTTGTCCCTCACCACGCCCTTGGGGGACCCGGTGGTTCCCGACGTGTACAGGATGTAGAGCGGGTCAGTCGCGAGGACGGGGACCGGGTCGGCTGGGTCGGCGGTGGCAAGCGCGGTGTCCCAGTCCAGCCAGACGGTCTCCGATCCCCGGGTGCCCGACGTCGGAGGCTCCGACGTCGAACCGTACTCGGACGCTTGGTGGAGGAACCCATCACGGGATTTAACGATCACCGTGGCCACCCGGTGGTCGCTGAGGTCGAGAGCCTGGTGCACTGACGGGAGGTACTCGATGGGCCCGCGGGGCTCCAGACCACCAGACGCCGTCACGACGACGGTGGGCCGGGCATCCTGGATCCGTGAGGCGAGTTCCTTCGCGGCAAAACCACCGAAGACCACCGAGTGGACCGCCCCGAGGCGTGCGGTGGCAAGCATCGCGATCACCGCTTCCGGCACCATGGGCAGGTAGATAACCACCCGGTCCCCCTTGGCCACTCCCTGCGAGCGCAGCACCCCGGCAAAGCGTGCCACCTCATCGCGCAATTCGGTGTAGGTGTATTCCCGCGCCAGGCCAAGCATCGCCGAATCGTAGATCAGGGCCGTGGCGTCGCCCCGCCCGGCCTCGATGTGCCGGTCCAGGGCGTTGTAGGAGGTGTTCAGCTCTCCGTCGGGAAACCACCGGTGAAGTGGCGCGTGTGTGCTGTCTACTGCGGTGGTCGGTGGCCGCGTCCAGGTCACCGCCTGAGCCGCTTCCAGCCAGAACTCGTCGGGTGCCTCAAGGCTTTGGCGATACAGCGTGCGATAGTCCTGGCTCATTGAGCTCTCCTCCACGTCAGTGTGTTGTGGTGTCATCCTACTGAGGAAGCCCGCGCCGTGTATACAGAGGGGCCGGAATTGTCCATCTTTCCGGCTGATATCTTGCGGTGCTGGTCCTCCTTGTATACATTGGCAGTACTAGTGAACACCGTCACCGGTACAGGCCAGCGTCGGCAGGAGGATCAATGCGAGCCAGCGACAGGGCCTACGCCGCACTAAAGTCCGACATTGTCGAATGGCGTCTGATCCCCGGGACAGTACTCGCCGAAGTTGAGCAGTCGGCCCGGCTCGGAGTCTCACGAACCCCCCTGCGGGAAGCACTCGCCCGGCTCGGCGCGGAAGGCTTGACCGCCGCGCAGGCCGGACGCGGCGTCGTCGTCACCGATATTTCCCTGGCCAAAATGACCCAGCTGTTCGACGTGCGCCTGGCTCTGGATTGCAAGGCCGCAGAGCTGGCCGCGGTGCACCGGGACCCCCACGTCTTCACCGCTCTGGCGCAGCGCTTCGAGGCCGCGTCCAGCCTCATCGCCGGTACCGACCCCGACCGGCGCGACTACTATGCCCTGGTCTCGGAACTGGACGTCGCCGTCGACGACGCCGCGGACAACCAATTCCTCCGCCAGGCGCAGGGCCAACTCCGCGCGCAACTCGTGCGTATCAGGCGCCTCGCCAAAGACAACAGCGAACGGCTGCTCGCCTCAGCTGCCGAGCATGCGCAGATCGCCCGGTCAATCGCCGGTGGCAACACCGATCTGGCGATAGCCGCCACCAAGATCCACCTGCACAACAGTCTTGCCCACCTGCTGGCGTCGAAACTTAGCTTCGACGCCGGATTCGCCCCATCCCGAAAGGCTCACCTCAATGGTTGAACATCATCTGGTCCGCACCCACCGCAGCGACGAAAATCTTCCCCGCGAGGAGCAGCTCGCCTACCGGCTGGCGTTGGTCGCTGCCGATCCGGTGGAGGTCGACGCCGACGTCGCCGACATGGTGATCAACCGCATCATCGATAACGCCTCGGTGGCCGTCGCCTCGTTCACGCGCGCCCCAGTGGTCGCCGCCCGCGCGCAGGCCACCAGCCACCCGGCGTCGTCGAACGGTGCCGGTGCCACCATCTTCGGCATCCAGGAGAAGACGTCCCCCGAGTGGGCTGCCTGGGCCAACGGCGTCGCCGTTCGGGAACTGGATTATCACGACACGTTCCTGGCCGCCGACTACTCCCACCCTGGCGACAACATTCCGCCAATCCTCGCCGTTGCCCAGCACACCGGGCGATCAGGGCGGGACCTGCTGCGCGCGATCACCACCGGCTACGAGATTCAGGTGGACCTGGTGAAGGCCATCTGCCTCCACAAGCACAAGATTGACCACGTGGCGCACCTCGGCCCGTCGGCGGTTGCTGGGATCGGCACGTTGTTGGAGCTCGACGTCGAAACCATCTTCCAGTCCATCGGCCAGGCCCTGCACACCACCACTGCCACCCGTCAGTCCCGGAAGGGCGAGATTTCCACCTGGAAGGCTCATGCTCCGGCCTTCGCCGGGAAGATGGCGGTGGAGTCAGCGGACCGGGCGATGCGCGGCCAGACCTCCCCCACCCCGATCTACGAGGGCGAAGACGGGTTCATTGCGTGGCTGCTGGACGGCCCGGACGGCAGGTACGAGGTTCCGCTACCGGCGGCCGGCGAAGCCAAGCGGGCCATTCTTGACACCTACACCAAGGAGCACTCGGCCGAGTACCAGGCGCAGGCCCTGATCGACCTCGCCCGCAAGCTCCATGCGGCCCACCCGGAGGCCGCCGATCCCGAGCAGGTGCAGTCGATCGTCATCCACACCTCGCACCACACCCACAACGTGATCGGGTCCGGTGCAAACGACCCGCAGAAGTACGATCCCACCGCGTCACGCGAGACCCTCGACCATTCGATCCCCTACATCTTCACGGTCGCATTGCAGGACGGCTCCTGGCACCACGTCGACTCCTACACCCCGGAGCGGGCTGGCCGGGCCGACACCGTGGCACTTTGGCAGAAGGTCACTACGTTGGAGGACCCGGAGTGGACCCGGCGTTATCATTCACTGGACATCAGCGAGAAGGCCTTCGGCGGCCGGGTGGAGATCACCCTGACCGACGGCACGGTCCTCACCGACGAGCTGGCCGTCGCCGACGCGCACCCCCTCGGCGCCCGGCCATTCGCCCGGGAGCAGTACATCAACAAGCTACGCACCCTGGCCGCGGGCCAGGACGGCCACCGGATTGTCGACGAGGCAGAGATCGACCGGTTCCTCGCCGTCGTCGAGCGGTTGCCGGAGCTAGCGGCAGGCGAACTGGACCAGCTCAACCTCGTCGCCGCTGCCGGCGTCATTGACCCCGCCACCGCCCCGAAGGGACTGTTCTAAATGTTGTACTCAGCCATCACCCCCGAGCAGAAGCGCATCGCGTTCCGGGAGGGTCTCGCCTCGGGCCGGATCCAGCAGTTCCCCGGTGCATTCAATCCCCTGTCGGCACGGCTGATTGAGGACAAGGGGTTCGACGGCGTCTATATCTCCGGCGCGGTCCTCGCCAACGATCTCGGCCTACCGGATATTGGCCTGACGACGCTCACCGAGGTCGCCACCCGTGCCGGGCAGATCGCCCGGATGACCGACCTGCCATCAATTGTCGACGCCGACACCGGCTTCGGTGAGCCAATGAACGTGGCGCGGAGCATCCAGGAACTGGAAAACGCCGGCCTGGCTGGTTGCCACATTGAGGACCAGTTCAACCCCAAACGGTGTGGGCATCTGGATGGCAAGAACGTGGTGGATCTGGACACGGCCACCAAGCGCATCCGGGCGGCCGCCGATGCCCGCCGTGACCCGAACTTCCTGATCATGGCGCGGACCGACATCCGCGGCACCGATAGCCTTCAGGCAGCCAAGGACCGTGCCAAAGCGCTGGTGGACGCCGGTGCCGACGCAATCTTCCCCGAGGCGATGCGGGACCTGACCGAATTCCAGGCCATCCGCGACGCCGTCGACGTCCCCATCCTCGCCAATATGACCGAGTTCGGGAAGAGCGAGTTGTTCACACTGGACCAGCTCGCCTCGGCGGGAGTCAACATGGTGATCTATCCCGTCACCCTGCTGCGTAGTGCAATGGGCGCGGCGGAGCGTACGCTGGAAATCATCAAGGCCGACGGCACCCAGCAGGGGGCCGTCGGTGCCATGCAGACCAGGGCGCGTCTGTACGAGCTCGTGGACTACGAGGCGTACAACCGTTTTGACACCTCAGTTTTCAATTTTCAGGTGCCCGGTTCACCGGAGCACACGACGCAGCAGGCCCCTTCCGCCGTTGAACAGGAGTTCCCATGACAGAAACGACAGAAACGCAGATCTACAAAGGCCTGGCCGGAGTCACCGTCGACACCACGGCCATCTCGATGGTCAATTCCGACACCAACTCGTTGCTCTACCGCGGGTATCCGGTGCAGGAGCTGGCCGCAAGGTGCAGCTTCGAGGAGGTTGCCTACCTGATGTGGCATGGCGAGCTTCCGTCGAAGGACCAGCTGGCCGAATTCACTGCGTTCGAGCGTAGCCACCGTGCGCTGGCCGACAATGTGAAGGCAGCGATTGATCTGCTGTCCACCTCCTGCCACCCGATGGACGTCGCCCGCACCGCCGTGTCGGTGCTCGGCGCCAACCACCCCAAGGCATCGGATTCCTCCCCCGAGGCCAACCTCGAGAAGGCGATGGAACTCTTCGCCGCGTTCCCCGCCGTCGTCGCCTACGACCAGCGCCGTCGTCGTGGTCAGGAGATCGTCGCCCCGCGGGACGATCTTGACTATTCGGCGAACTTCCTCTGGATGACCTTCGGTGAAGAAGCTGCCCCCGAGGTCGTCGAGGCGTTCAACGTGTCGATGGTGCTATACGCCGAGCACTCCTTCAACGCCTCAACCTTCACCGCCCGGGTCATCACTTCCACCCTGGCTGACCTTCATTCAGCGGTGACCGGGGCCATCGGTGCGCTGAAGGGCCCCCTGCACGGTGGCGCGAACGAGGCAGTGATGCACACGTTCGAGGAGATCGGCATCCGCACCGACGAGTCCCGGGAAGAGGCAGCCGCCCGCGCCAAGGCCTGGATGGAGGATGCTCTCGCCCAGAAGAAGAAGGTGATGGGCTTCGGCCACCGGGTCTACAAGAACGGCGACTCGCGGGTGCCCACCATGAAGGGTGCCCTGGATCGGATGATCGAGCACTTCGGCCGGCCGGAGCTGCTCGGCCTGTACAGCGGGCTGGAATCCGCGATGGAGGAGGCCAAGAGCATCAAACCCAACCTCGACTATCCGGCCGGCCCCACATACCACCTGATGGGCTTCGACACCGAGATGTTCACGCCCCTGTTCATCGCCGCCCGGATCACCGGTTGGACCGCCCACATCATGGAGCAGACCGCCGCCAACTCCCTGATCCGCCCGCTCAGCGCCTATAACGGTCCGGAGCAGCGTCAGGTCCCCTAGCCTCCCTCCCTTGTATTGGATCGAGTTAACAGAAATGACGGGTTTTCCTTGGAAAACCCGTCATTTCTGTTAACTCGACCCTGATGGGTTGGCCCGACCAATTCTGGGATGACTCGATCCGTACTGTCTAGGCGAAGATTGCGCTGAGGACCGTCTTGTTGTCCTGGTTGAGGGTGACGAGCACGTCCAGTTGTTCGCCGGCGATCACCGACCCCAGCCAGTGCCGTGCGTCGTCCCACATGCCATCCCACGGCAGGTCATCGACGGGATACCAGGCGGGGTCCACCTCGGCGGTGGGCTGCGGAGTTCCGGTCCACTCGACGGCGGTGAAGATCGCTGCGTCCATGTCGGCGGCGGGCTGGGCTGGGAACCGCCAACGGATCCGCCCCAGCTGGGTCAGTTGGGCCACGCCGACGACGACGCCGGATTCCTCCGCAACTTCCCGCACCGCTGCCTGGGGCGCGGTTTCGCCGGGTTCGACTCCCCCGCCGAGGGTAACAATCCGCCCGGCGCCGAACCCCGTCTTCTTGAGCCCGAGCAGTACTTCGCTTCCCGATTCCGTGTCACGGAACAGGAAGCACAAGACGACGGGGCGGGGGCTCATGAGGCCCAAGTGTAGCCGCCTCAACCGCCACCGAACCGTGAGGTCTGGCGACTCAGGGCGGACCTGAGTCGCCAGACCGAACTCCCCGGCCTAAGGGGTGACTAGTCGGTGATGATTATCGAATCGGCGATAGCCGCCAGGGCGTCGAACTGCGCCGACCCGGCATACTCTTCAGCTTCCGCCAGGGATGCGAACTCCCGACCCACCTCGTACGGTGAGAGCTGGAAGTTGTTTGTCAGGGACAGCAAGCCGACCTCGGCATTCGAAATGACGTTATATAGCATGCAGGCCTCACCCGAGGTGGGGTCGGTGGACAACACCAGCGCCGTGGTGCCGACGAGTCGATCGCCGGTGAATACCCGGAGCACAAACCTGGCGTCGACCGGGCCGGCGGGCGTATCGATGGAGACCGGTATCGCACGGACCTCCTGCCAGGGTACTGCGGGCTCCATGCAGGCACCGCCGATCCCACCCTCGACCGAGCGTTGCAGGTTGGACACCACTTCCCCGCTGGGGCTCAGAATGTCCAGGCCCTGTGCGGCTTCAACGATTTCCCAGTCGGCGGGCACCTCCACTGACAGCCCCATGCCGGCGGCTGGATACGGCTCCCGGGTGGGGTCTGGGGAGGGCGTTTCGAAGGCCGACGGCGGAACCTGCGACACGATCCACTGGCTGTCCGATTCACACGATTCGGGGGTGTAGTAGCCGTCTGTTCCATCAATGGGGATGTAGCCGGAAGAGTCACCGCCCCCAAGTGCGATCTCCTGCCCCAGTGCATAATCGGTCCCGAAGAAGGACAACGTCCCGTCGGCAAAGGAGGTATCGGTGTTCGGGAAGTAGGCCAGGACCCGCGGGGAACCAGAAGCCTCGATGTAGAGGCAGCCATCCTCAAGAACCAGCGTTCCGGTCAGCTGCGCAGCAGCCGAGCCCTCTCCAGCAGGGGTGTAGGTTGCGAGCGGAGATCCGGCTCGCAACGGTGTCGTGGGCGTAGGATCGGCCGACGACGTGGGTGTGGGCTCGCTCGACGGCGTGGCCGAGCCGGTCACCACCGGCTCCGGGTCACCTGCTGGGAGGGGCGAGGTTGCGCCGAAGTTTCCGCTGATGACGACGGCGGCAGCCACCGCCGCGGCAGCAGCGGTGACCGCCGCGGCTGCCGCCCGCCAGCGTCGGCGGTTCAGGGGCACCACGGTTGAGCCACGCTCGCCCTGATCGTCGCTGAACACCGGGGATCCCGGCTGCTGGGCGGACGCAGCGCCCCCGCCCTCGGCGTGTCCGTCCTCGGCGTGTCCGTCCTCGGCACCGCGGTTCACTGTCCCGGTCCCGGTCCGGACTGGATCAATTCCTCGTATGAGTCGTTCAATGGGATCCATCTCAGGCCTCTCCCTCGGTCAGCAAGACGGCGGGTATGGTTTTGGAGAAAGCTTTACGCGCACGGTGCAGCCGCACCTTTGCTGCGGCTTGACTGCAATCCAGGACCTGGGCGATGTCGGCGACAGCCAGATCATCCCAATAGGCCAGCAACAGCACTTCCCGGTCTGCGTCCCGCAGGCGAAGGAGTCCGGCCGCAACTGCTTCCTGCTGGCTGTCAGGGTTGCCGGTCCGGGCGGACACCCGGGCCGATTCGTGGAGGCGTTCCATGAGCAGCCTGGCGCGCTCACGCCGCCGGTACTCGTTGCCCACCACATTGCGGGCGATGGCCAGCAGCCACGCGATGGTCAGATCTGCAGGGTCCGGGTTGCGTTGCCAGGCGACGCGGAAGACGTCGTTGGTCAGCTCATCAGCGGCTTCACGGCTGTTGACCCTGCGGTGAATGTAGTTGAAGACCCGCGGCCGGTGTTCATGGTCCACTGCGGTAAATCGTTGATCGTGCTGCCCCCGGTACACATCTACCCCCTGCGAATAAGTGACTTCCTCCTACTTCCGTTAGTTTCCGGATAGGCCAAAAAGGTTACACAGAGGATCGAAAACTGTGGGGCACCTCGGGCGGATCAGAGAGCGCGTGGATGCGCAGCAGCATATACCTCGCGGAGGGTATCCGCAGTAACCAGGGTGTACACCTGGGTGGTGGTGACCGAGGCGTGGCCGAGCAGTTCCTGCACCACCCGCACATCAGCGCCGCCTTCCAGTAGGTGGGTCGCGAAGGAGTGCCGCAGGGTGTGCGGCGACACCTCGCGGGTCACACCGGCTTTCTCGGCCGCCGACTTCAGGATGGTCCACGCACTCTGCCGGCTCAGTCGCCCACCGCGCAGGTTCAGGAACAGTGCCGGGTTACCCCGACCGTTGGCGGACAGGGCTGGCCGGGCCCGGACCAGGTAGGAGTCAATGGCCTTCGCCGCGTACGACCCCAACGGCACCATCCGCTCCTTGGACCCCTTGCCGAACAAGCGGACGACGGCGGGGCCCTCCAGAGCCGCATCCACCGACACGTCGTCGACGTCGAGCCCGACCGCCTCACTGATCCGGGAGCCGGTGGAGTACAGGAATTCCAGCAGCGCCCGGTCCCGCTGTCCACCCGGGGTGTCCGTGTTCACGGCCTCGAGGATGCGGGTCACCTCATCGACCGAAATGGCTTTCGGGAGCCGCTTACCGGCGATGGGAGGGTGAATGTCGTGGGCGGGATCGGCGGTACAGATGCCCTCCAGGGCCCAGAACCGGTGCAGGCCACGGACCGCGACCACGGTGCGCGCGGCGGACCGCGGACTCAACGGGGCGAGGCCATCAGAACCGGTGGACAGGGCCTGCGCGAACGCCGAGATGTCATGCCGGGTGATCCGCTGCACGTCGGTGACTGAACGGGCCGCCAGAAACCGGTGATACCTCAACAGGTCACGCCGGTACGCGGCAAGGGTGTTGACCGACAGGCCACGCTCCACTGCCATGTGCTGAAGGTATTCGCCCATGAGCCGTCCGGGGCCGGTTTCCCGCAGCTCGTCCACTGCGGTCCTCGTTGCAGGAACCGCCATCGTCAGCCCTTCAGGACCGATCCGTTGGGCCAGGTGTGGTGCTGGCTGGAGTGCTCAGGCCATGGCTCGTCGGCGGGTCGCAGTTGTTCGTAGCCGGAGTTCCGTGCCACTGACGCGGCGAGAATCGCTGCGATTGCCGAAGGGCTGTGGATCCTACCGGCCAGGACGGCGGCGACTGCCTCGTCCAGGTCAACCCACGCCAGCTCAATTTCGGCTTCCTCGTGGGTGCGTTCGTGGCGCGCATCAGGGTGGATCTCCGCGACGCCCCGCGCCAGATAGATACGCAACGCTTCACTGGAGGACCCGGGAGACAGGAACAGGTCGGTCAGGACGTTCCACCGCTCAGCAGTGAGGTCCGCCTCCTCGGCGAGCTCCCGCGCTGCAGCCGCCACAAAGTCCTCATCAGGAACATCGAGCAGGCCCGCCGGGATTTCCCAGAGCGTCATCCGCACCGGGTGGCGGTACTGGTTGATCAACAGCACCTGCCCGGCGTCGTTCAGGGCCAATACCGCCACAGCACCGGGATGCTCGATATAGTCGCGCACCAGCGGTTCGCCGTGGCCGTCATCGGTGAGGGAGAACGTGTCGCTGACGACGTTCCAGATCCTGCCCTCGTAGACCACCGTGGAGTCCAGCAAACGCCGGGGGCTCTGCTGGTCACCCAGCGGCTGCGCCGATTCGTCCACGTCCGCCCCCTGGCTCATGTTAGGCCTTGACCCCGCGGCGGAGCAGTGCAGCCTTTACCAGTCCGGCGAACAGCGGGTGCGGCCGGGTGGGGCGTGAGCTCAGCTCGGGGTGCGCCTGGGTGGCCACATAGTACGGGTGGACGCTCTTTGGCAGTTCAACAAACTCGACCAGCTTGCCGTCGGGGGACGTTCCGGAGAACACCATGCCGGCGGCCGAGATCTGCTCGCGGAAGTCATTGTTGACCTCGTAGCGGTGGCGGTGGCGTTCGCTGACAGTGGTTTTCCCGTAGGTGCGGGCCACCACTGAACCTTCGTCGAGCTTCGCCTCCCACAGGCCGAGGCGCATGGTGCCGCCCATGTCGCCGTCGCCGTCGACAATGTGCAACTGCTCGGCCATGGTCGCGATGACCGGGAACTCGGTGTCGGGATCAAACTCACTCGAGGATGCGCCCTCAAGGCCCACCACGTTGCGGGCGTATTCGATGACCATGCACTGCAACCCGAGGCAGAGTCCCAGCGTGGGGACCGAGTTTTCTCGGGCGTACTTGAGGGCACCGAGTTTGCCTTCGAGGCCGCGGATACCGAAGCCGCCCGGCACGCAGATGGCGTCGGCTCCGTCGAGGGCCTGCGCCGCTCCTTCGGGGGTGTCGCAGTCGTCCGAGGGCACCCAGCGGATGATCACCTTGGACTTGTTGGCGAAACCGCCAGCGCGCAGCGCCTCAGTCACCGACAGGTAGGCGTCCGGCAGGTCGATGTACTTGCCCACCAGGGCAATTTCGACGGTGTGTTTGGGGTGGTGGACGGCGTCGAGAAGTTTGTTCCACTTGGTCCAGTTGACGTCCTTGAACTTCAGGTCAAGGGCCTGCACAATGTACGCGTCGAGGCCCTGTGCGTGCAGGGTCTTCGGAATGTCGTAGATGCTCGCGGCGTCGGCGGCATTGACGACGGCGTCGACGTCGACGTCGCACATGCGACCGATCTTTTCCCGCATGGCGTCCGGGATCTCGCGGTCCGAGCGGATCACGATGGCATCCGGCTGGATGCCGATGGATCGGAGCATCGCCACCGAGTGCTGGGTTGGCTTCGTTTTCAGTTCCTGGGAGGGGCCGATGTAGGGCACCAGGGAGACGTGCAGGAAGAACACGTTGTTGCGGCCAATGTCTTGGCGTACCTGGCGGGCAGCCTCAAGGAACGGCTGCGACTCAATGTCGCCGACGGTGCCACCGATCTCGGTGATGATGACGTCGGGCGCCTTCTTGGCTTCGACGGGTTCGGAAGGCAACCGCATCCGGCGCTTGATCTCGTCGGTGATGTGCGGGATGACCTGGACGGTGTCGCCGAGGTATTCGCCGCGGCGTTCCTTGGCGATGACCGTCGAGTAGATCTGGCCGGTCGTGACGTTCGCCGAGCCGTCGAGGCTTTCATCGAGGAAACGCTCGTAGTGGCCGATGTCGAGGTCCGTTTCAGCGCCGTCGTCGGTCACGAAGACCTCGCCGTGCTGGAACGGGTTCATGGTGCCCGGGTCCACGTTGAGATACGGGTCGAGCTTCTGCATCGTGACTGATAAGCCACGCGCACGGAGAAGATGACCGAGGCTTGAAGCGGTGAGTCCCTTCCCGAGGGAGGAGGCTACGCCACCCGTCACGAAGACGTGCTTGGTAGTCTTGGCGGACTTCTGGAACCGGGAATTTGTTGATTGCACCACGGAGTTCGAGCCTAGCACTTCGAGGCGGTCCGCGCTGCGTCTGCGAGCAGTTCCTCGGCGTGTGCCTGGGCCGACGCCGACTCCTCCTGCCCGGCAAGCATGCGTGCCAGCTCCCGTACCCGCTCCGCTTCGGGCAGGACTTCGACGTCGCTGGCCGTGACACCGTCGCCGGCGGCGGTCGCCGACACGTTCTTGGTCACCCTGATGTGTTGGGACGCGAACGCCGCCACCTGGGGCAGATGGGTGACCACAATCACCTGGACGTGTTCGGCGAGCATGGCGAGTCGTCGCCCGATTTCCACCGCCGCTTTGCCGCCCACTCCCGCGTCCACCTCGTCGAACACGAAGGTCGGTACGGGGTCGACGGCGGCCAGCACCACCTCGATTGCGAGCATCACCCGGGAGAGTTCACCGCCCGACGCGCCCTTCCCCAGCGGCCGCGCGGCCGAGCCGGGGTGTGGCTGTAGGAGGAACGCGATCGAGTCGGCGCCGAACAGGGTGCGCTCCCCTGCCGTCACGTCGATGACCAGGCTGGCCGCCGCCATGGCGAGTGCCGACAGTTCGTCGGTGACCCGCTCCGCGAGCGTGGCGGCGGCGGCGGTGCGCAGGGCGGTGAGTTCCTCGGCCTGCGCACCCACCGTCTGCTCAAGGGCGGCAATCTCCTCCCCCAGCGCCTCGATCCGGGTGGAGTCGTCGCCTAGCTCACCGAGCCGGAGCTGCCCGGCCGCAGCCCAGTCAAGCACCTCGTCGATGCTGGGCGCGTACTTGCGGATGAGGACGGCCAGTTCGGCCCGTCGCGATTCGACTTCGGCCAGTCGGCCGGGTCCGTCGCTGTCGAGGGAGGCGCTATAGCCCGACAGTTCGGTTGAAATATCGGTGAGGATGTAGCCCACTTCGGCGAGTCGCCCAGCCAGCGCGGCCAGGGCTGGGTCATGGTCCCCCGCCGATTCCAGTTGGCGTTTGGCGGCATCCACGAGCACTGTGGCGTCCTGGTCGTCGGCGAATTCACCCGAGACGAGCGCCTGGTGGGCTTTGAACGCCGCGGTCCGAAGCTCCTCGACGTGGCCCAGACGGATGGACTCCGCCTTCAGGTTGTCATCCTCACCCGGCTGCGGTGCGACGGCGTCAATTTCCTCGAGCGCGGCCTGCAGTGATTCGGCCTCCCTGACCCGCTCCCGCGAGTCGGTCAGGAGTTGCTCCAGCTCGGCGGCCGCCTCCTGCAGGCGACGGTAACTCACCTGATAGCGTCCCAGCACCTCAGCCAGTGGGGCCCCCGCGAATTTGTCCAGCGCTTCCCGCTGGGCCGCAGTGGTTTTCAGGCGTAGCTGATCGGACTGGCCGTGGACTACCACCAGCGCCGATCCCAGCTCAGCGAGCACCCCCGCCGGGGCTGACCTGCCGCCGACGTACGCGCGACTCCGTCCATCACCATTGACGGTGCGTGCGACGATCAGCTCAGCCGAGCCCTCCGACTCGTCCAATTCCCCGCCCGCTTCCGCGGCACGCAGTGCGGCGGTGCTGTGCGGGGCGATCCGGAGGACCGCCTCGGCCGAAGCGGCCTTCGCTCCGAGACGTACGGCACCGGCGTCGGCCCGCGCGCCGAGCAGCAACCCCAGAGCGGTGATCACCATCGTCTTGCCGGCACCGGTTTCACCGGTCACCACGGTGAAACCGCCGCCCAGGTGCAGTGTGGCATCGGTGATGACGCCAAGGTCGCGGATGCGGATTTCTTCGATCACTGGCCGGTACCTCCTGCATGACTGGTCGGGCCACGCCAGCCCTGGGTGGGGAGCGAGAACTTCTTCACGAGTCGCTCGGAGAAGGGGGTGAGTTGGGTGCGAGCCAACCGGACCGGGGTAGCTGCACGGCGGACTTCCACCCGGGCGCCGGGCGGCAGGTCGACGGTGCGCCGCCCGTCGCACCACAGGACGCCCGCCGCGTCGGTGCGGGTGAGGATCTCCACGGCGAGGACCGACGTCGGCGCGATCACCAGTGGTTTGGTGAAGAGGGCGTGGGCACTGATCGGCGCCATCAGCAGGGCTTCCACCTCGGGCCAGACCACGGGTCCGCCGGAGGAGAAGGCGTAGGCGGTCGACCCCGTGGGTGTTGCCATCACCACACCGTCACACCCGAACGAGCTGAGGGGTCGCCCGTCAACCTCCATCACCACCTCGATCATCCGTTCGCGGCTGGCCTTCTCGACGGCCGCCTCGTTCAGCGCCCAGGTCTGGGCTGCGAGGACGTCACCGCGCCACACCTGGACGTCGATGGTCATCCGCTCTTCGACGGTGTAATCACGGTCCACCACCCGGCGCACCGTCTCGGTGAGGTCGGCCCGTTCACTTTCGGCGAGGAACCCGACGTGCCCGAGGTTGACGCCGAGAAGGGGGACTTCGGAGCCGCGGACCAGTTCTGCGGCGCGGAGAATGGTCCCATCGCCGCCCAGGACCATCCCCAGCTCAACCTCGTCGAGTCCGACGTCGACGCCGAGGGTTTCGGTGGGCGCGGTGAGCACCCCGTACTCGTCCTGGATGTCCTTCAGTTCCTCATCCCGCATGACGGGGACCAACCCTGACTGGTGCAGCTGCGTACAGGCTTCCTGGGCAGCCGCCATCGCGTCGTGCCGCCCGGTGTGGGCAAGGACCAGTATCCGTCGTGTCATTGAAGCTCCGTCGTATCCCGTGCGCCGTCTGGCGTGCCGGTAACTAGCCGGGCATCAGTAAAAGCAGTGCTGGAGTCCAGCACCTGCCGGGTCATGCGATCAAGCTCCCCTTCGATCCTAGGCACCAACGGGCCGGTCGGCACTGTTATCCACACAAAGAACTCAACATTTCCGTCCTGACCCGGTAGTTGACTGCGAATCAGCCCCGACACGGTCAGTCCATGGGCCAGGGCACTCCCGATCACCTGTCCGACGGCGCGGCGCCGTTCCGGTTCGGTCGCCACCACCCCGCTGGAGTTCAGTTTTCCCTTGCCCACTTCGAACTGGGGTTTGATGAGCAGCACCATGTCACCGCCGGGTTTGGTGGCCCGGGCGAGTGGGAGCAGCACCAGGGTGAGGGAAATGAAGGACAGGTCCGCGACCGTCAGATCGACCTGGCCTCCGATGGCGTCGGGCTCCAGTTGACGCACGTTTAGCCCCTCGACGACGTCGACCCGTGGGTCCCGGCGCAGGTCCGCAACGAGCTGGCCGTGCCCGACGTCGACGGCTGCCACACGGGAGGCGCCAGCGCGCAGGAGCACCTCGGTGAAGCCGCCCGTGGAGGCGCCAGCGTCGAGGCACCGTTTCCCCTCCACAGCGACCCCGGTGAAAGACCGCAGCGCCCCGTCAAGTTTCACCCCGGCACGGCTGACGAAGTCGGGGGCACCGCCGTCGTCGACTGCCAGCTCCTCAAAATCCTGGACCTTGCTGGCGGCCTTGGCCTGGATGACGCCGGCGCGGCGCACCCGGCCGGCGGCGATGAGCTGGGCGGCGTGCGACCTGGACCGTGCCAGCCCTCGGGCCACCAGAGCCTGGTCAAGGCGCGTCATGGGCTTTGGGCGGATCAGCGTTGAGCTCGGCAAGCAGGCCGTCATGGAGCCCCGTGTACAGGCGGTTGTGGTCGTCAATGGGGAGGCCCGGGATGTCGGCCAGATGAGCGGTCAGCCCATCCACGCTGGTGTCCCCGCTGGTCTCCGCCCTGCGGGGAAAGTCCGGGCCCTCGCCAACCGTTGCGGCATGGTCTATTTCAGCGTCGTCTATTGCGGCGTCATCTATTGCAGCGTGATCCACGCTGTCTTCAGGTGACGGCACACTCGGGGCAGCGCCAGTCATCAGCGACCTGCGGAATCGGCGAGAACCGGGCTGCCCGCGGACTGCAGGGCGGGCAGTGCGGCGGTCGCAGGGTCAGGATTGGCGCTCCACCAGGCGCTGCAGGCGGCACGCCAGGTGTCGAGGTTCGCCAGGTCCCCGGTCAGGTGGACCGTTCCGTCGTCGACCATCGCCGACGACGCCCCGCACCGGTACACGCCGTCGCTGTGGCTGATTTCCGGGTACGGCTCGTAGAGGCCCTCAAGGTCGGCCAGGAGGTACTTGGGACGCTGACCGGCGACAGCCGCCAGCGCCGTCCGCACCGTGTCGACGCCGGTGAGCACCAGGGCAGTGTCCATCCGGGCACGGTTTCCGCCCAGAATGTCGGTATCGAGCCGGTCTCCAACCACCAGTGGGCGAGAGACACCGAGGTGCTTGGCGGCAGTGGTGAACAACGCCGCTTCGGGTTTGCCGGCGACCGCGGGGGTGCTGCCGGTGGCGGCGGTGACCGCCGCGACCAGCGACCCGTTGCCGGGGGCGATTCCGCGGAGCTGCGGAATGGACAGGTCCGTGTTGGTTGCTACCCACACCGCACCACCCGCCACCGCGTAGGCAGCCTCAGCCAGATCCTTCCACCCCAGGTTGGGGTCGAAGCCCTGAATGACTGCATCAGGAGTTGGCTCAGCGGAGGTGACTGGGACCAAACCCTGCGCCTTGACCTGGTCGACCAGGGTCTGGCTGCCGGTGACCAGGACGGTCGACCCGGCGGGCACCAGTGTGGCCAGGAGTTCAGCCCCGGCAAACGCCGACCCGAACACCTGGGCCGCCGTCGCCGGAGCACCCAGCTCGCGCAGGTGTGCTGCAACCTGTTCGGCTGACCGGGACGCGTTGTTGGTGATGTAGGCGAGGGCGACTTCGATGTCCGCTAGCCGTTCCAGGGACTCCACCGCACCAGGAATGGCGTTGGGTCCCGCGTAGACGACACCATCCAGATCAGCTAAGAGTGCATCGTAGGACGAGATCAGGGAAGCCTCAGTCATGGTGCCTTTCGGTGTCCTGCCCGCCTTCGGGGCTGGTGCGAATTGGAGCGGGCCGGTTGAGTGAACGCCAGGTGGCAGGTGCGCGGCGCACCTCCTCCTCGGGGACGTCATCGGGGGCGCCCGGCGTTTCCACGGACTGCTGGGCGGCTGCCGCTTCCGCCGCTTCCTGACCGGCCGACTTCGCTTCGAGACGCTGCTCGTCCTCCGACTCAGTGACGGTGTCCGACTCAGTGACGGTGTCCGGCTCACTGTCGGCTGCGGGGGCGTCGCCTGTTCCCGGCCGGCGTTCAGTCAGCGAGGTGGTCCCGGGACTGCCGGTGGGAGCCGAAGCAACCCGCCGACGGGCGGCCGAGGCATCGGGGACCTCCTCATCGTCACCGCCGAGATCAACGATGTCGGGCTCGGCGAACTCGCCCAATCCGAGAGCGCTGTCGGCGATCCCGGCCTGACGGCGCCACTGCTCGGCTTCGGCGGTACGGCCAACCGCCGCCAAGGCCTCAGCGTAGGCGCGAAACAGCCGTGGGCTGTAGCTGAACGCACGGTTGCGGTCGAGCTGGCTGATTTCCAGTGCGGCGACCGCGGCATCGTGCTGCAACAGGTCTGAGCGAGCCCCGGAGACCACCATGGCCAGTTCCACCTTGCCCGCAGAACTCAGCCCTTCGGCCTCCTCTGATTGAGCAAGATCAAGGGCGCGGTCGGGGCGGCCCAGCCCACGTTCACAGTCGGCCATGACCGGAAGGTGGTCGTTCGAACCGCTGATCCGGCGATAGGTGCGGAACTCACGGAGCGCCTCACCGTAGTGTCCGGCAGCGTAGGCGGTCAAGCCCACTGCTTCACGCACGACGGCGAGCCTGCCACCGCGGCGGCTAGCCGCCAGGGCGTGCTGGAATGCCAGTTCGGGCTCATCCTCAAGCAGACGGCCCGCCATCACGAGGTGGCGGGCCACCCACTCGGCGCTCTTTTCTTCAAGGTTGCGGATCTGCGCCCGGGTCACCCGATCCAGTTCAGCGCCAGTGACATCCTCATCGATATTTGGGGACCGTTCGCGGTCTGGACGGTTGGCGCTGCGGAGGTCCCGGGCGTTGAAGGAACGCTTCCCACTCTCGGCGCGCTCGGAGCCGCCACGGTTTTCGTCACGTGGACCGCTGCCCCTGCCCTGGCTGGCACCGCGGCCGGCTGATGACCCGCCGGTGTTCGGACGTGCTCCCCGATACCCACCCGCCCTATCATCGCGGGAGGCCGAGCTCCGGGGGGCGTCGCTCTGCTTGCCAACCGACCGGCCGCCCTGGGTACCTGATCGATCGGGCCGTCGGTCTGCCCGGTCCGCTCCGTGATTGCGGTCTTGGTCGGCCATGGCTACGCGGTTCCTCTCATTACAAACGGAGCCGGCACTGGTGCGGTTTCCGTTCGGTTTCTCTATGAATCTGTGTGGGTGGCATGCTTCGCCGCCCTACCCATTGTAGGGCCTGCATCAGGTGTGTTTGGGGTGTGGTGGGTTAAGTGCGAAAGGCCCCACCGGTGGTGGGGCCTTTCGTCTAATGGTTGTCCGGCGGTGTCCTACTCTCCCACACTCTCTCGGGTGCAGTACCATCGGCGCTGTGGGTCTTAGCTT